>SFOK01000156.1 GCA_004552395.1 Bacteroidales bacterium
GGAGAGATCGGAAAAATCGGAAGAATCAGAGTAATCTGAATAATCTGAATAATCTGAGATCCTGAATTAGCAGTTAAATACAGTTAGCGCCGGACCTACAATGGGCTCCGGCGCTTTCTTTGATTATTATTTCAGCTGCGGAAATGCTACGGCTGAATAGCTATATGTTTGCTGTAACAGCTGTTTATTTGCGGGCGGCGAGTTCGGCTATCTTTACGATGACGTCGCGGGCTTTCTCCATGGAGGGGATGGGCACGAATTCGTAGCGACCGTGGAAGTTGAGGCCACCTGCAAAGATGTTGGGGCACGGGAGTCCTTTGAAAGAGAGCTGAGCACCGTCCGTACCGCCGCGAATCGGTTGCACTTTGGATGCGACGCCGACCTCCTTCATAGCTTCGAGAGCGAGGTCGATGATATACATCACAGGCTCTATCTTCTCGCGCATGTTATAGTATTGGTCCTTGATCTCCACGGAAGTAGAGTCGGGGAACTCGCGGTTTGTCTTGCGCACAAGGTGCTGGATCTCCTCTTTGCGGCGCTCGAAGCGGTCGCGGTCGTGGTCGCGGATTATGTATGTGAGCACAGTCTGCTCAACCGTACCCTCGATACCAACGAGATGATAGAAGCCTTCATATTCCTCGGTATGCTCGGGAGTCTCCCAGCGAGGGAGCATAGACATGAACTGGCCGGCCACGCGAATAGAATTCACCATTTTGTGTTTGGCATAACCGGGATGCACATTGCGGCCTTTGATAGTAATCTTGGCTGAAGCGGCGTTGAAGTTTTCATATTCGAGCTCGCCTATCTCGCCGCCGTCCATGGTATAAGCGAAATCGCAGCCAAATTTCTTGACGTCGAACTTGTGGGCGCCGAGGCCGATCTCCTCGTCGGGATTGAAACCGATACGTATCTTGCCGTGCTTGATTTCCGGGTGAGCCAGAAGATACTCCACAGCGTCCACGATCTCGGCCACACCGGCCTTGTCGTCGGCGCCGAGAAGAGTCGTGCCGTCAGTCACGATGAGATCCTGGCCTTTATACTGGAGAAGTTCCGGAAACTCTTCGGGATTGAGCGCGATGCCCAGCTCCTTGTTGAGAGTGATCACAGAGCCGTCGTAGTCTTTCACAATGCGCGGATTGACGTGGCGCCCGCTCATGTCGGGGCTTGTGTCGAGATGAGCTATGAAACCGATGACAGGCAGCTGTTTGTCTGTATTGGCCGGCAGTGTGGCGAAGAGATAACCGTTGTCGTCGAGAGTCACCTCCGAGAGGCCCATCTCGATGAGTTTCTTCTGAAGATATTTAGCGAATTCCATCTGCCCCGGAGTGGACGGGGTGAGGTTGGTGAGTTCGTCGCTCTGGGTGTCGAACTTCACGTAATCGAGAAATTTGTCTATAAGATTCATGGTGTTGAAATTGGTTTTCTGTAAACAGGAGATCAGATTAATCGTCGGCGCCGGGCGAGTCGGTGAGAATAGGATCTCGGGCTTCGATAGTTGCTGCAAGGCCCGGATCAACGGCGCGAACCGTCCGAATGAAGCCGGAATCGAACGCCTCGGCCTGACGCGGTTTGTTCTGAATTAGATACTGGCTCTGCACGCTCTTAGCGTCGAGGAGATTCCGCATCAACTCAATGGTATCGTTCCAGCGTTTGTTGACGAACTCTCTGGCTGAAGTTCGGCCCTGCATCATGGCAGCTTCTATTTCCGCTTGGCTCTCCTCCGCCTCTTCAAATTCTTTTTTTCCGCCACAAGCCGAGGCCACGATAAGGAGCGCCACGGCGGCAGCGGGGATGTATCTGTTGATTTTCATACTGTTCAGCACATATCTGCGCGAAATTAACGAATATTTGGCGTTCATGCAACTTAAAAGGGGATTAATTGTTGTAAAAACAGAGCCGGGAAGCTAAGAACTTATTTAATAACAAATGTTAAACACGCTCTAAAGGCGACCTCTCTCCCACCCCTCCCCGACAGACAGCTAATGGTCTTTCGGTACTTAATTACACAGCACTATGAAAAGCACTCGATTATTCGCCCTGATATTGGCAACAGCTGCAGGCATCGGCCTTTGCGCGGCACAAAGAAGTATGCCGGCTCCCGGACGTCCCTCCGGTTCGATGAACAACAGTATGCCGGCTCCCGGTCAGCCCTCCGGCACCATGAACGGTGGCCCCGGTTTCGGAGGTCCCGGTTTCGGAGGCCCCGGCCCGGGTCCTGCGGCCGGAGGTCCCTGGTGGGGAAGCGGCCCCGCCTGGTCAGTATCCTACACGCCCTCGTGGGCCAATTCCGGTTATACCACCGTGACGGCCTGCGGCTACGACAACAGCGGACGTTGGGAGGTGATACCGCTCTACGTGCAGTATCAGT
>SFOK01000053.1 GCA_004552395.1 Bacteroidales bacterium
AAATAATATCTATGAAAAAGATTTGTTTATCACTCTTGATTACGCTTTGCACTGTGTTCGCAGTATCTGCCCGCAACAATTACAGCCGCAATGAGGATCAACTCCCTAAAGCAGCCCGCACCATGATATCCAACTATTTCAAAGGCGGCGTATCACTTGTGAAGACCGAGACCTCCATGGGTCGTGTTTCGGAATACGAAGTTATTCTGACCGACGGAACGGAAATATCTTTCGACCGTCAGGGCAACTGGAAAGATGTGGAAGTGGGCGATTCAAAAGCCGTCCCCTCGCAGATCGTTCCCAAAAACATCATAAACTATGTAAAGTCTTCCCATCCCGGCGACAAGATCGTAGGCATAGAGCGTAAACGCAACGGTTTCGAGGTGGAACTGAGAAGCGGCATAGAGATCCGTTTCAACAAGACAGGCAATTTCATCAAATACGACGACTGACCCTTATCTCCCCTATCTGCCTCCGGCCTGAGCATCTCAACTTCGCCCTCAGCCTCTGCCCTATCCGCTTTCGCCCTCAGCGGGCGAAGTAGCGGCGGCGTAGTTCTTCGCCTTCGGGCGTTGCGGTATATTTCTTCAGCAATACGTTCATACGGCGGAGCAGGACGCTGTCGCCCGGCGCCACGGCCCAGTCCTGTTTCTGCGAGAATCCTACAGGCGTGATCACCAGGTTGGGATACGACCGAAGCATACCCTCGGCCACCAACTCATTGACGACGGCGAAGGAGAACTCCCGCTGCGCCACCTTGACCACGAGCAGTTCCGACGACAGCTCGGGATGTCTCTTCACATTGATGGTGATACCCGACTCGTCGGCCATGTTGTGGATACGCGGCTCAAGAGGCGAATCATCTTCGATATGCACTGTGGCTCCGTCGAGGTCGAACACGCTGCCGAACTTCGTCTCCGGCATCGCCACAAGCACCTGACGGTCTATGTAGACCGAATCCGTGTAAAGGACCCGGTTCTTGAACGCGGCCGTCTCCGGGAGCGAAGCCAGGAGATCGTAGTCTCCGGCAGTCAGCTTATTCTGCGCCTCCGCTAAGGAATTCACCGGCCAGAACCTCAGCGCCAGACCCTCACGGGCTGCTATGAGCCTCAGCAGATCGTAGCTGTAACCTCCGAGAGTGTCAGCATATGAATAATAATTCATCGGAGCATACAGCATGGCCACATCTATGGTGTCGCCGCCCGACGCTCCCGACTTCTCCGCTTCGAGCACCACACCCGGCGCCGAGCAGGACCTCAACCCCACGAACACACCCACCACAAGAGCTAAGAGAAGCAGATAGGCCACCGTCATAAGCTTCTTGGGCCGCGGCAGCTGCGGCTTGGCAGCAAAGCTTTCCGAATCCTGAGGCTTTGCCGCAAAGCGCTCCGACTCACGCTGCTTGGCGGAGAAGCGGTCCGGATCCTGAGGCTTGGTGTTACTGTTCGGCTTTTTCTGATTCATGAGGCGGCGGGGTTAGTTGAGGAAGTCGACCGAGAGTCCGATCTGGAAACGTCGCGGATTGAGCGGATAGAGCGGCATGGAGAAATAATCCCTTGAGAACCAGCCCTGATTTATGTGGCTCATCATCACGTAGAAACGCACCTTGGAGAGTCGGCAGGTGAGATACACGTTCATGAAAGGATAGTTGCCGATCTTCTCTTTATCCTGATTCACAAACGACATAGTGGCCGGCTGATACGACGGCGCGTAATATTTCGTGTAGTAATCGCAGTCGACACCGAGCTGCACCCTGAGCACACGGAAAGCGTCGAAGTTCAGGTACATATTGGAGTAGATGCTAAGTTCCGGGAGCGGAAGCACCGTTTTCTTCGACGAGTGCTGGAACACGATCGTGTTGTCCCAGTTCCAGATGCCCGCCCGCAGCTTCTGCTCAAGGCGAGCCGAGATCACCTGCACATTGCCGCCGTGCTGACGGGGCAATCCGTCGGAGTCAAAATATACATAATTCTGTATATTCTCAACGCCGGCCGAGAGACGGGTCCGTGTCCACGGCACCTCCACCTCACCTTCGGCACGGAACGATCGCGTCTTGCCGAAATCGTTGTTCCAGGCGAAATGGTTCGAGAAATAATGCTGCAGCAAATACGGCTGCGAAGTGTTGAGAAAATGAGCGCGGGCCGTCACACCTACCGTGTCGCCGAGCAGCGGCACACGGGTAGCCACATGGCCGTGGGCCTCTATGTCGGCCGCCACATCGCCTGCAATTCCCGCGCGCAGGTCGGCTCCGTAAGTAAGTATAGAGCCGCGCGTCTTGCTCAGTCGGCCGCCCACATAGAGCAGGTTGCGGTTCTTGCGGGGCGTATAGCTGAAGCCGTCGGGCAGCGGCGAAAGCTCCTCATGCTCGAGTCGTGTCGAGGCAAGCGAGTCTTCCGGCTGGACGAATTTCTGCAGACGGTAGGTGGCATAGACAGACAGGCCGAACTTGGCCCAGGTGCGGAACCCCTCAATCATCTCGATGCCAAGAGTGTTGTCGAGCTCAGTGAGATGCGTGTCGTCATGGGTAGAGCCCCGGTTCAGGTAAGAATTGCGCCAGAAGCTGTCGGCCGTCGCGCCCGTGCTCTTGTCGTGAAAGACATGGCGGTCCGTGCGGTAGTCGAGCGTCCAGATGAACTTGGTGACAGGCACATAGACGTCGCGCGTGAGAGTATCGTTCACCTCCTCGGTGCGCCAGTAGCCCACATTGAATGCATTGTTCATGAAGAACCGGGCGCCGTTCACCCTGGAGTGGGCGGCGTTCAGGTTCACCGGTATGGACTTGGGGTCGATATGGTCCACACCGCCCTGAAGCACGGCCGGGTCGGTGATATAGAGCCGGTCGGTGATACCGCCGTTCTCCTTGTTGAGCATGTTCCAGTGGTTGAAGAAGGCCTGCATCTCGTAACGGTCGCCGCGGTAATAGCCGCGGAAGCCGAACATGAAATCTTTCGTGGCCTGGCAATCGTAGCTGCCCTTGGAGTAGATATAGTCGAGCATGGCACCTATCCCCACCCGGCGGTTCACATTGCCGGCGAAGTTGATCTTGAGGCGGTCCTGAGTGGTCTGTTTGCCGCCTCCGGTGTTGTAGGACACCTGAGTGTTCGGTATGTAGACATTGAAGAACTTCACGCGCTGTTCCGAAGGGATCCAGGCCCTGAGCGCGTCGGCGAAGAAGAACTCGCTGCGGGACTGCCGGCGGAAGAAGATCATGTTCTCACCTTCGGTGCCAAGGTTGCCTGTGGTGGCATATGCCACGCTCTGCAGCGAGGGGACGGCCTGCCGCTGATAGTTGAGCGGTATGGTGTCGAAAGGTGCGGGCTCGTGCTGGCCGAGCGGATAAGCGAGCGTCCAGGCCGAAGGGGTGTAGACCTTCTTCTCGCCCTTGACTTGCGCGGCCTCGGTTTCCGGCTTGGGCATCGCCTTGGGCGAGGACAGATTCTGCGCGCCGAGCTGCAGCGATCCCGTCAGCGCTCCGAGCAGGAGCAGGAGCAGCCGCGGGACATTCAGATGAGCTCTATGCTTAAGATTCAGTCTTATTTTCACTGTCAAAAGATTATTCTTGTATCGGACCCGGTATCGGCCTCAGACCCGGAAGCGTGCCGGGCCCGGGGTGGATCGGGAGATCTTGCAGGGCGTCGCGGCCTCAGAGGCTGAAGAAAGCCTTCATGGCCGCAGTCATCCACTCATGGTCGGCACACGAGGCTGTCTCGCGGGCCGAGTGCATGGCCCAGATCGGGTTGCCCACATCCACGCCGCGTATGTCGAGCTGTCCGGTGAGAATATTGCCGAGCGTGGAGCCGCCTGCCACATCCGAGTGGTTCACGAAGTACTGACACGGCACGCCGGCCTTCTCGCAGAGGTTGCGGAACACGGCCGATCCGTCGGCGTCGGTCATATATTTGCAGTTGGCGTTGATCTTCACCACCGGACCGCAGCATATCTGCGGATGGTTCGTGGGGTCGTACTTGGAGGAGTAGTTGGGATGCCAGGCGTGGGCGTCGTCGGCCGATATCATGAAAGAACGGCTTATGGCGCAGTGGAAATCCTCGCGGTCCCCTTTGGGTGTGAGGGCTGTGGTGACGCGTTCGAGCATATTGGCAAGCACCGGCGAGTGAGCGCCCTGCTTGGTGCCTGAGCCCGTCTCTTCGTTGTCGAATACGGCCATGACTCGTGTGGCGGCCGTATCTGTGCCGCAGGCGTCCAACAGAGCGCGGAGCGAGGCGAAGGCCATGCTCAGGTCGTCGATACGGCCCGACTGGAACAGCTCGCCGTGGACTCCGCAGCGGGAGGCCGGCTCCGTCGGATAGAGGTTGAGCTCATAGTCGAGGATACGGTCGGGCTCCACGCCGAGTTCGGCGCCGAGGAGCGACTTAACCACACCACCGGCCTTCTGGAGAGCCTCGTAGTCGTCTTTGGAATATACGCCGAGCACCGGGAGCATGTCGGTCTGCACCGACAGCGGGTTACCTTCGTTGACCGCGCGGTTGAAATGGATAGCGAGGTGAGGGATCGTGCACACCGGTTTGCGAAGATCCACAAGCCGGATCTCGGGCTGCAGCGGGTTGTCCGAACGGAGAGCCACACGTCCCGACATGGAGAGCGGACGGTCGAACCAGGTATAGAGGATACCGCCGCCGTATTTCTCCACATTGAGCTTGACGATGCCTTCGGTGTATATCTCGGCATTCGGTTTCACCTTGAATGTGGGCGAGTCGGAATGGGAGGCTATGATGTTGAAGCCGGCTCCCGAAGGGGGTTCCGTACCGGCCACAAACGCGAATATCGCGCTCCCGTTCTTGGTCATATAATATCGGCCCGAGGGTTTGAGCTCCCATCGGTTCTCAGGTTTCAGTTCCTCGAAACCGGCCTTGTCGAGTTCACGGCGAATTGTGTCCACAGCCATCAGATTGCATGTGGAGCTGTCCATCCATTTCAGCAGTTGGTCTATCATGGCTTATATCTGTCTGTCAGTTCATTGATTTTGTTCATTAATTTTTGGTTTTTGGCTCGGGAAGCGGCGGGGAGGGATCAGTTGTTGGCTACGATATCGGTGGCCCACTCACTGAGTTCTTTTTGCGAGAGAGTGTTGAGAAGGCGACCCTTCACCCATTTCACTTCGGGATAAGCGGCTTTGAGTTTCTGCTCCGAATTCTCTATGGCGCTGCCGCCGGAGGTCATGAAGGGGACCACGGTCTTACCGTTGAGCCCGGCCTTCTCTATGAAAGTGTTGACAATAGTGGGGGCCATGTTCCACCAGTTGGGATAGCCCAGAAAGATTATATCGTAACTGCCCACGGAATCGGGAACGTCGACGATTGCGGGACGCGACGAGAGGTCGTGCATCTCGATTGTGGAACGCGAGCTCTTGTCGGTCCAGTCGAGGTCGGCTGCCGTGTAAGGTTTCTCAGGTTTGATCTAGAAGATGTCGGCCGCTGTGATTGTGGCCAGCTTCTCGGCCACATCTTTGGTGGTTCCGGTGGCAGAGAAATAGCAGACGAGCACCTTCTTGCCGGCCGAGGGATCGGGCTTGGCCGTATCGGCATTCCCTTTGCATCCTGATGCACCAACTCCTATGGCTACTGCCGCCATGCATTTGAAAAACGTCTTCATTGTCAGCTTGATAGTTAAAAGTTACACTTCTGTCGTTCGGAGCTTCACCTTCCGGCGTCATAAGATACTCTTTAGGGCCCTGTGCCGGACTTTGAGGCCCGCTTCGGAGAGGCACCGAGTGAAAAGGGGGAAGTTTCCGAACCCCGCAAGGGGGGCTTTCCACTTGCAAAAATATATAAAAAAAAGCAGACATACAAGAGGCTCACCGGCAGCTTAGCGGCCGACGGCCTAAGCCCGACCCCGCGACCACCGCAGCTAAAAAGACCAACTGTTTCAGAAGCATCTCCATAATGAGAAAAATGTGCAAGAAAAGAGGAAATATGTGCTTGCCCTTGTCGCTGACATTAGTTTACTTTGCACTGTCGGAAACCGCTCCGGGCCGGGGAGGCTCCGGTGGCGAAGAATCGCCGGTCTTTCTTTCCCGGAATCAGGCTTCAAGTACCCTAAAAATCATCATACCAATCAATAAAACAATCCGGATATGAAACTTATGAAACTTGCCGCGCTCGGCATGGCTATCGCGCCTATGGCCGCTTGCGCTCAGACACAGCCGGTCGCTCCCGTGGAGGCTGTGCCCCGGGAGGCTGTGGTTTACTTCACCTCCGACATCTCGCCCGAAGGCCTCGTACGCGTATACAAAGCTCTCGGCGTGGAGCCTGACGGCAAAGTGGCCGTGAAGATAAGCACCGGCGAATCGGAGAAGAGCCATCAGCTCGACCCGGCCCTCATCAAAGATCTCGTGCAGTCAGTGAACGGCACACTCGTGGAGTGCAACACAGCCTACGGAGGCAACCGCGCAACCACAGCCGACCACATGAAAGCCATCGACAAACGCGGCTACCGCGAGATAGCTCCCGTGGTGATCATGGATGCCGAAAGCGAGATGCAGATCCCCGTTCAGGACACCACATGGATCAAGCACGACATCGTCGGCTCTCATCTGGCCGACTATGATTTCATGATCAACCTGGCCCACTTCAAAGGTCACGCCATGGGCGGCTTCGGAGGTGTGCTTAAGAACGCTTCTATCGGTGTGGCTTCCTCCAACGGCAAGATCTACATCCACACAGCCGGTGTGAACGACAACGTAAGCCAGGGCTGGATGAACGGCCGCGGTCAGGATCCGTTCCTGGAGTCGATGGCAGCAGCTGCCCAGGGCGTCCACAATTACTTCAAGAACCGCAACGGCATTGTTTATATCGACGTGATGAACAACATGTCGGTAGACTGCGACTGCAACGGCAACCCCGCTGCACCCGAACTTAAGAACATCGGCATCCTCGCCTCGACAGATCCCGTGGCTCTCGACAAAGCCTGCCTCGATCTCGTGTTCGGCCACAAGGCCAACACCCCCGGCGACAACGCCGATCCTCTGATCGAGCGTATCAACTCCCGCCACGGCACACACACAGTGGAGCACGCCGAGAAGATCGGTCTGGGCACCACCTGCTATAAGCTTGTGAACATCGACAAGAAATAATCCGAGTGAATATTCCAAACCGAATAACGCACTGATTCTGTTTTGGTAAACAGTTTTTTCTCAAACAGAAGAATTTTCCCGCAAAGAAGCTAATTTCATACCGAGTAATACGCCAATTTCGTCCGGGTCATCCTCCCGGAAGCAAGACCAACAACCACGGGCGCCCGGAAGTCGCGACTGACCTCCGGGCGCCATCTTTTCGGCACTTTTCCGGCAGATCGGAATTATCGGAATTATCAGAGTAATCGGACAAGTCAGACAAGTCGGACAGGTCGGACAAGTCGGAGAACTCTGAGAGCTCCGGGAACCCGGATAATTCAGATAGCTCCGAAACCCACAATATAACTGTGAGATTCCAATCTTACTCTAAATTTTCGCTACTTGGAAATCACAAAACTTGTTCAGTAGAAACACTGTATTGAATAAAATTCGTACTTTTTTATTCAATAGCCCCTACCCTATTGAACAAAAACACCGAAAATCAGGGGCCGGGATTGAGGGCGCAAACGCCGGTTGAGAGGGATCGGAAGGGGGGTTAGTTGAGGGGGTCGGGAGGGGTGAGCATGGTGGCGTCGAGCATGTAGGCGTCGAGGATTACGCAGCAGGCCATAGCTTCGACCACGGGGACGGCGCGGGGCACCACACAGACATCGTGGCGGCCGCCGGGATTGAGCTTGACCTCCGATCCGAAACGGTCGATACACTCCATGTCGCGCATCATGGTGGCGGCCGGTTTGAAGCCTACGTTCATGATCACCGGCAAACCGTTGGATATGCCACCCTGTATGCCGCCGGACCAGTTGGTACGTGTGGATATGCTCCCTTCGGCGCTTACGGTGAAGAGGTCGGTGGCCTGAGAGCCTTTCATGCAGGTGATGCCGAAACCTGCGCCATATTCGAAACCTTTCACGGCGGGTATGGAGAGCATGGCGGCGGCGAGCATCGACTGCAGTTTGCCGTAGACAGGCTCGCCCAGCCCCACAGGGAGGCCCTGCACGACGCACTGCACACAGCCGCCGACCGTGTCGCCTTCAGCGGCCACACTCTTGAGATACTCCTCCATGCGCTCGGCAAGCTCCATAGAGGGGCAGCGCATCGGGTTGCGGTATACCTCCGAGAAACTGAGGCGGGTTGAAGAGTCGATAGAGACCTGGCCTATCTGCGACGTAAAAGCCGACACGGATATACCTTCGCGCCGAAGCACCTGACGGGCCAGGGCTCCGGCCACCACACGGCAGGCCGTCTCGCGCGCCGAGGCACGTCCGCCGCCTCGGTAATCGCGTATGCCGTATTTGGCCTGGTAAGTGAAGTCGGCGTGGGAGGGGCGGTAGATGTCGCGCATACGGGCGTAGTCATCGGACCGGGCGTCAGTGTTGGGTATGATGAATCCTATGGGAGTGCCGAGCGACTTGCCCTCGAAGATACCCGACAGGAACTGCACGCGGTCCTCCTCGCGGCGTTTCGAGGCTCCGGTTCCCGAGCCCGGTTTGCGGCGGTCGAGCTCCCGCTGCACGGCCTCAAGGTCCAGTTCAATACCCGGCGGGAAGCCGTCGATCACGCCACCGATGGCCGGACCGTGGCTCTCGCCGAAAGTAGTGACCCTATACAGACGTCCGAAGCTGTTCATTCGCTGATAAAATTGCCGACAGTAGCCGAGGTGAAACCGATATATTCGCGCGGGTCGAGCTTGAGCTGCAGGCCGCGCTGCCCGGCGCTGACGTAGAAAAACGGGAGCGAAGCCGCCTCCTGCTGCAGATAGACCGGGAAAGGCTTCTTGAGCCCTATGGCCGTGCAGCCGCCGCGTATATAGCCTGTGACGGAGAGCAGATCCTTCATCGGGATCATCTCCGCCTTCTTGTTGCCCGAGATCTGAGCCGCCTTCTTGAGGTCGACTTCCTTGTCGCCCGGCAACACGCAGACGAAATAGCCCGTGCGGTCGCCCGTGAGCACGAGCGTCTTGTAGACCGAGGCGATATCTTCACCGAGCTGCGAGGCAATGTGTGGGGCGCTCAGGTCGTCGGGATCGACCGTGTAAGGCACCAGCTCATATGCTATGCCGGCCTTGTCGAGCAGGCGGCAGGCGTTGGTTTTGGGTAGCTTCTTCATCCTGATATACCGGAATAATGCAGACGGCTTACCTCAGACACAGACCTGGGGTGAGCCGTCGGAGAGTTTTTTATTTATCCATGGTGACGAGCAGCTCCTCGTTGGTGCGGGTCATCTGCATACGTTTCTTGATGAACTCGATAGCCTCGATAGAGGTCATGTCGCTCAGATAGTTACGCAGGATCCACATGCGGTTGAGCAGCTCGGGATTGAGCAGAAGATCGTCGCGGCGGGTAGAGGAAGCCACGATATCCACAGCCGGGAAGATACGTTTGTTGGAGAGTTTGCGGTCGAGCTGCAGCTCCATGTTGCCTGTGCCCTTGAACTCCTCGAAGATCACCTCGTCCATCTTGGAAGATGTCTCGGTGAGGGCCGTGGCTATGATGGTGAGCGAGCCTCCGCCTTCGATGTTGCGCGCCGCGCCGAAGAAGCGTTTCGGGCGCTGGAGAGCGTTAGCGTCGACACCGCCGGAGAGTATCTTTCCCGATGCGGGGCTGACGGTGTTGTAAGCGCGGGCCAGACGGGTTATGGAGTCGAGCATAATCACCACATCGTGGCCGCACTCCACGAGACGTTTGGCTTTTTCGAGCACTATGCCGGCGATCTTGACGTGGCGGTCGGCCGGCTCGTCGAATGTGGAAGCTATCACCTCGGCATTGACCGAACGGGCCATGTCGGTCACCTCCTCGGGGCGCTCGTCGATGAGGAGCATGATCACGTAAGTCTCAGGGTGATTCTCCGCAATGGCGTTGGCTATATCCTTGAGCAGTATGGTCTTACCTGTCTTGGGAGGAGCCACGATAAGGGCACGCTGACCTTTGCCGATAGGCGCGAACATATCCACAACGCGTGTGGAGAGATTGTTGGTCTTGCCACCCGTGAGGTTGAACTTCTCGTCGGGAAAGAGGGGCACCAGATGCTCGAAAGGCGTGCGGTCGCGGATCTGATCCGGGAGCAGGCCGTTGATGCGGGTCACCGAACATAGCGGGAAATATTTCTCGCCCTCGCGCGGCGGACGTATGCCTCCCTCCACCACGTCGCCGGCTTTGAGGCCGAACTGCTTTATCTGCTGCTTCTCCACATATACATCGTCGGGCGAAGCCAGGTAATTATAGTCCGACGAGCGGAGGAAACCGTAGCCCTCGGGGGTTATTTCGAGTACGCCGCTCGTGGTGAGTATGCCGTCGAAGTCGAAGATGGTCTGTTCGCGGTCCATGACCTTGGCGCCGCGCTTGTTTTGCTGGCGCTGCTGGCGTTGATTCTTCTGTTTACCTTTGGGGGCAGGCTCAGCAGGCACCATGCCCGGCTCGCCTATGATGATCGGAGCCACAGCCGCGGCCTTCTCGGCCTCCTCGCGCTCCTCGCGGGTGCGGGGCACGAACTTCTTGCCGCCGGCTTTGGGAAAGAAGCTGCCGAATGTCGATGAGGGTTTGGGGGCGAACTTAGACGGAGCGGGAGGCTGCGGGGAATCGGCGTGAGGCTCCTCAGGCTGAGGTGCCGGCTGAGGTGCCGCAGCCGACTGTTCGGGCTGTGGCTGAGGTTCCGGCTGTGCGGGAGAGGCGGCAGCAGGCGCAGCGGGTGCCTCCACTCCTTCGTCAAAGAGCTGTCCCTGAGCGGCGGCGGCAGCGGCGGCGGCCTCGGCGGCTTTCTGGGCGTTGCTCTTGCGGCCGCGTTTCTTGGGCACGGGAGCGGGTTCGGCAGGCGTTGCGGCCCCGGGCTGGTCCTCGGCCGCAGGCGCAGCGGTTTCGGCGTCCCGGGGCTCGGCTTTCTTGGCCGGCTCCTTTCTGGCCCTCGGTTTGCGTTCACGGGGCTTGCGTTCGGCAGTCTTTGTAGCCTCCGCCTTGGCAGTGGCAGCCGCCTCATTGTCAAGAATATAGTAAGCCACATCCTGACGGTCGGCCGTCGCGGACTGCTTCATTCCCATACCGGCCGCTATGTCGCGCAGCTTATCTTCGGGCATGGATTCAAGTTCGAGCAAATTGTACATATAAATATCTTTGGTCCCCTGTCGGCGACAGAGGGAATACTAATTTTCAGTGATTAACAGGACCGCAGAGAGTTGACATCAAGACTGGATGTCTACGGTAATATTTTTCACAGGATGATAGATTTCGCGCCTCGTTCTCCCGGGAATTTCGGCCAAAGTCTGTAAATGG
>SFOK01000157.1 GCA_004552395.1 Bacteroidales bacterium
TGCATAGATTTGCCTGCGACGTAAGCGGCGTGGAACTTCCGGCACGGTTTACCAATCCGTTTCATTATGAGCCACATCGGCTTGCGCTGATAGCCTCGCATGAGGTAATGAGCTATGTCGCCTCTCGCCAAGATTGGCACGAAGAAGTGAGCCGAGGGAAGATGCTCGGCGTGCTTGTAGTGAGCGATGCTTCGGGGGAGTTAGGATATCTTGCCGCATTTTCAGGAAATCTTGCCGGGAGCAACATCCATGAATTTTTTGTGCCTCCGGTCTACGACATGCTTCGCCCCAATGGCGAATTTCGCAGCGAGGAGGAGGCTATAAGCCACCTCAACAGGCAGGTAGAATACATAAAGAGTTCTAACGATTACAAGACATTGCACTGCGAGCTTGAGTCGGTGAGGCGCAAAGCCGATGATGCAGTGGCAGCTCACAAAGAGTTGATGATGAGGCGCAAAGCCGAGCGCGATGCGGCAAGGGAGGCTTGTGAAGCCGACGAAGCCACACTGATACGCGAGAGTCAATGGCTCAAAGCCGAGTTGCGCCGTATAAAAGCACGAGGCAAAGCCGCCATAGCCGACGTAGAAGCCAAAGTGAAAATCCTTGATGACCGAGTGGAACAACTTTGCGAAGAGCGACGTCGGCGCTCGGTGGCATTGCAGAAGTGGCTTTTCCACAAGTTTGTGATGCTCAATGCCCGAGGCGAGAGCCGCACCCTCACAGAGATATTTGCCGACACGCCGCAAGGGCTTCCACCTGCCGGAGCCGGAGAGTGTGCGGCGCCAAAACTGCTGCAATATGCCTATTCCCACAGTCTGCGTCCGGTGGCAATGGCAGAGTTCTGGTATGGCGCCTCACCCACAGGCGAGATTCGCAGGCACGGACACTTCTATGAAGCCTGCCGCAGCAAGTGCCTGCCCATACTCGGCTTTATGCTCCAAGGACTCGATGTGGAGCAAACACCCGACTGCGCCCTGCCGGAGCAGGTGCGAATAATCTATGAAGATGCGCACATTGTGGCAGCCGACAAGCCATCGGGCATGCTCACCGTGCCGGGAAAAATATCTGCCACATCGCTTCATGAGCTGCTTCAAAGGCAGATAGGGCATGAACTGCTTGTGGTGCATCGCTTGGATATGGACACATCGGGAGTGGTGATATTTGCCAAAGATAAAGCCACGCACAAGGCATTGCAGCGGCAGTTTGCCGGGCATACCGCACGAAAAGAATATGTGGCACTGCTCGGAGGAGCAGTGGCAGAGTCAAGCGGAGTGATTGACTTGCCGATGTGTGCCGATGTAGAGCACCGACCACAGCAGATGATAAGTCACGAGCACGGCAAGCATGCGCTGACGCACTATGCCGTGACGCCGCTTCCCGCCGCTGTGCTTGCCATGCTGAGGGCACAAGGCATAGAAGGAGATGTGACGAGAGTGCGCTTCACGCCGCTCACGGGGCGCACACATCAGCTCAGAGTGCATGCCGCCCACACTTGCGGACTTAATGCGCCGATTCTCGGCGACCGCCTCTACGGACGAGCCACCGGCGGGCGACTATGGCTCCATGCCGAAGTGGTTGAGGTGGAGCATCCTGCCACCGGAGCCGTGCTGCGACTGGTTTCGGAATGTACATTCTGAAAAATTTCGTATCTTAGCCGAAAAATTAAGAATAGTAATGGAGAATAACCGCTTAATAGTGATTTCGGGACCTACAGGTGTGGGGAAAACGGCTGCCGCCATAAGGGTGGCACAGGCTCTGCACACCGAAATCATCTCAGCCGACTCCCGCCAGATATTCCGAGAGATACCTATCGGCACGGCGGCTCCCACGACGGCCGAACTTGCCGCCGTGAAGCATCATTTTGTGGCATTCAAGAGCGTGACCGACTATTACAGTGCGGCGCAATTCGAGAGCGATGTGCTAAGCCTCCTGCCGCAACTCTTTGCAAAAAGCGGCTGTGCGGTGATGTGCGGCGGCTCAATGCTCTATGTCGATGCAGTGTGCAAAGGTATCGACCTGATGCCCACCATAAGTGCCGAGGTGCGCGAGAAAGTGCAACGACAATACAATGAGTGTGGCATAGAGTGCATAATAGCGCAACTTGAGCTTCTCGACAGCGATTATCTTGCCATAGTCGACAAAAAGAATGAAAAACGCCTTCTCCATGCATTAGAGATATGCTTGCAATCGGGGAAACCATATTCCGAGCTTCGCACCGGGCAGGTGAAGCCTCGACCGTTTGAAATGGTGAAAATCGGGCTAAATATGCCTCGTGAGGAGCTGTTTGAGCGCATCAATCGCCGTGTAGATGCCATGATAGAAGCCGGATTGGAGGAGGAAG
>SFOK01000006.1 GCA_004552395.1 Bacteroidales bacterium
TTAGCATTGGACTCGCTGAGCTGCGCATCTGCGACTTCTTGTCTCGGTCACGTAGCTCGCTACGTTCCTTCGTCTGCGAAGCCACATCTGCATCATCCCAGCGACCCTCAGTGTTAACATTTTTTATTAAACAAGCTCTTATGTTTCGCTCGCCGCGAATAATTGGAGGATTTGATTGCGGGGTCAGAAAAATTTGCTACCTTTGCGGCGCAGAAAGGCGCGGACCAAACCCGATATCATATTACGTTGGGTCCGTTAACAAGGGAATCAGGTGCAACTCCTGAACAGTACCCGCTGCTGTAAGTCCCCGCTTGAGCCTCAATACTGAAGCTCTGCGAGTCTCCGTTATGAAGGCCGCTTGAGCTACTCGAAGGCTCGCGATGCGGTTCCGCATGGCCATTGCTTCGCCACCCGAAGCGAGAAGGCGCGATGAACCCGGGATAAGTCAGAAGACCTTCCTTTCCGCTATCTGACCGACAAGCCTGCGGGAGTATGGGCGACTCGTGACTTCCTTTTCCCGGCCTTCCGAGCCGGATCCCGAAGCACCATATCCCCCCTGCTGATGCGCTTGTCGCGACGGATCAATCCGCGGCCGGCGCAGCGTCGTTTTTTTGTCTCTTGCGTCTTGCCGCAACGCGTTGTGAATAAAATAAATATACTACGATATGCTAAAAACGCTCGCTATTTCTATTGCCCTTTGCGGCAGCCTCGCAGCGTCGGTCCGCGCCGACAATCAGGCTGTGGAGAGGCTGATAGTGCTCGATGAGGGCACTTGGCAGGCCGACAACGGACGCCTCTCTTACTACGAAGACGGTCAGGTGATATCCAACTCCTGGTTCCGCGACGTGAACGGATACAAACTCGGCGACACGCCTGAGGATATAATTCAGGTTCGCGATAATCTCATAGCCATATCAGTGAACTGGTCCAACATAATCCAGTTTATCGACGAACAGGGCAAAGCTGTGGCGGCCACCGAGGATATCCCCAACAACCGCAAAATGGCCACCGACGGCGAGTATGTCTACGTCACGAGCTACGGCCATGAGTGCGGCACGGTTGACGGCACAGTCAGCTTCTCCAAGGGATTTGTGGCCAAGATCGACGCCACGACCTTCAAAGTGGTGAAAGCGGTCGAAGTGGGCTACGAGCCTGAAGGGATCGCCCTCTACAAAGGGAAGCTCTTTGTGGCCAATTCGGGAGGATACGCCTTCCAAGAGGATCACGACTACGATCACACGGTGAGTGTGATCGACGCTGCCACCATGAATGCGGAACGCACTGTGGATGTGGAGCATATCAACCTCTACGGCGACCTCTCGCAGAGCGGACAGTTCCTCTGCATCAACTCCGCCGGCGACTACTACGAAAAGATGCCCGCCACTATCATCCTCGACTGCGACAAGGTACTCGCGGGCGAACCGGATACCGACTGCTTCACCGCGCTCGACTATTCGGCAACTGTCAACTGTACGAATGCTGAGGAGAATTTCTTCGCTGTCGGCTCGTCTTATTCCTACCTCACCAACACCTATGAGTTCAATTACCTCACCCTGAATCCGCGCGAGATCATGGGATACGAAGAGGGCGAAGGGGTCTACGACTCCATGCCGGGCGATCTCAAGGCGAAGCTGCAGGAGATGCAGCAGCCTTACGGCCTCTACGTAAACCCCTACACGAAAGAAATCTACGCCACCGACGCGGGCTCTTATACCGGCGCCGGCTCGCTGCTCAGTTTCACGCCTGACGGCTCATACACAGGCTCTTACAAAGTCTATATCAATCCGGGGCATTTTCTGGCTCTGAAACCGGCCAATTGGAACGGTGTGCAAGGCGTGGAGACTGAAACCTCCGAGGCAGATGCCGATGCTCCGGTCTATAATCTGCAGGGTATCAGAGTCTCGAATCCGCGCAAGGGCGAAATCTATATCCGCGCCGGCCGCAAGATGATCTGGCGCTGAGACTGATTTGACTCAATGAGCTACTTTAGCTATCTTAGCTACTGTAGCTGATTTGGGCGGAATATCAAACTTTTGGGGCGCGCAGGTGTCTATATTTGTGAGTTGAACTCTTATTTTGTAACTTTGCATTGCGGCGGCTCTGCGAGGCAGCAAAGCAGCTGTTGCGCGGATCTGCAACGCTCAGCAGGGGCTATTCAGCTACCTTGAGTTCTTTGTAACGCCGGTGCAAAGATCAACAGTTTAACACATTTACAAGATGAAACATACAAAAATAGTGCTGCTCATAGCCCTCATGGCTATATTCTGCAGCTTCGGCATGGAGGCCAAAGGCAAAAAGGCCCGCGCTCAGTTTACCGAATACAAATACGATCTGGGCAATGTGCCCGAAAAGGGTGGCCCGGTGAGCCATGAATTTAAATTCACCAACACAGGTGACGGCAACCTGATCATCATCGACGCTTCCACGACCTGCGGCTGCACCCGCCCGGAATACCCTAAGAATCCTATCGCTCCGGGCAAGAGCGGCAAGATCAAGGTTACTTACCTACCCGACCACCGTCCCGGTCCGATCGACCGCACCATAACGGTACGCACCAACGGCAACCCGAAGAAGGTACGTCTGCGTATTTTAGGCAATGTGATTCCGGGCAAGAAATAAGAGCCGCCATGCTTCCGAATATCCGACACTTAGCGGCAGCTGCCGCGCTCTTGGCCGCTACCGCTTCGCTGACAGCGGACAATATACGCTGGCTTTCGACCGACTACGATTTCGGAGCTTTCCGCGAAGCCGAAGGGAAGCGTTCGGGCAGCGTTCAGTTCGTCAACGAAGGCACGGAGCCGACTATCATCACGCGCGTGAAACCGACGTGCGGCTGCACGGTGGCTGAGTACACCGAGGGCGAGATAGCTCCCGGCGACACGGCCACTGTCTCCTTCACCTACAACCCGGCAGGACGTCCGGGCCGCTTCGAGAAACATATCAAAGTGTATACCGGCGAGAACGAGGACCTCACCTCGGTGACGATCCGCGGCACAGTGATAGGCGCGCCCAACACTCTGGCGCGGGAATATCCTGTGGTGGCAGGCGCCCTGCGTCTGTCAACCGACTCCATAGCGATGGGGCATCTCAAGCGCGGATCGGCCCGCAACGAGTTTCTGCACGGCTACAATCAGTCGGCCGACACACTCTCGCTGAGCTGGAAGGCGCTGCCGAAAGGGCTCTCTCTTGGAGTGTCGTCACACAGGATCGCACCGGGCGACATATTCACTCTCAGCGTTTATCTGAACTCGGCCGAGCTGGAGACTCCCGGGCTCAACGACCTCACCGTGCCTCTCACTGTGGCGCAAGCCGACGGCAGCAACGCTTCGGTCGACCTGAATGTGCGTGTCTCCGCCGACCCGGATATGAGCCGCCTTTCGAAGAAGCAGCTCGCCGAGGCTCCGGGGATAATCCTCTATCCCACAGTGGTTGAGATCGGCACCGTGAAAGGTTCCGACAAGCCGAAGAAGGTGCAGGTAAATGTGACCAACGAAGGTAAGTCGACACTGAAAATAGCCCGCGTCTACTCCACCTCACCGGCTGTGAAGGTGAAGTCGATGCCGAGCCGGATAAAGCCCGGCAAAGAGTTCAAGATCACTGTGGAGGTGACACCGGAGAAGATTCCCGGCGACCTATTCAGCCTCCCGGTAGAAGTGATCTCCAACGACCCGTATCACCCCTCGGTCACTTTCCGCATAGTAGGCAACAGGAAGTAACCCCCCACCTTGAGGAAGTTACCGCATTGCTTCGGAGAGGACAGTGGACCTCTCTGCGGGCAATCTATTAACAGCCGACACTCTATAATTTGAGAATAAGTAATTCTCAGAAATTAGATAATATAAACTTTAACCGTAAGTCAAATAACTGCTTATGAAATTTTGAAGCCTTTTGAGTGTTTTTTTCGCTTTCGTTCAGTTGCTTAGAACACGCTAAGCTCCTTCACTCAATCAAAAAAATCATCTCAAAATTCAATCAAAATTTCTATAGGCTAATTTCTTCGACTTACTTAATCTTACAAACCGATATCATGGAACATCCCGAAAACGATTCAAAATATAAAGGGCTGCAGGTCAACAGCGGTGTTAAGTCGCAACCTACAGTGAATCCCTATCTGCGTCCGCGCCGAGCGCCGAGGCAGATGACCCCGGCTGAGTATGTGGAGGGTATCCGCAAGTGCGATGTGAGTGTGCTTGGCCGCGCCGTCACACTCGTGGAGAGCACCAACGACGCTCATCAGGCGATAGCGCAGGAGGTGATAGAGAAGTGTCTCCCCTTCACCGGCAACTCGCGCCGCATCGGCATCACGGGCGTACCCGGCGCCGGCAAGTCGACGTCGATTGATGCCTTCGGCCTGCATGTGCTTGGCAAAGGGAGCAAGCTGGCCGTGCTCGCCATAGACCCTTCGAGCGAACGCACCAAGGGCTCGATACTCGGCGACAAGACCCGCATGGAACGTCTTTCGCAGCAGAAGAACGCCTTTATACGTCCTTCCCCTTCGGCAGGCTCTCTGGGCGGCGTGGCGCGCAAGACCCGCGAGACAATCGTGCTCTGCGAGGCAGCCGGTTACGACACTATCTTTGTGGAGACAGTGGGTGTGGGCCAGAGCGAGACGGCCGTGCAGTCTATGGTTGACTTCTTCCTGCTCATACAGCTTGCCGGCACAGGCGACGAGCTGCAGGGGATCAAGCGAGGCATCATGGAGATGGCCGACGGCATAGTGATCAACAAGGCCGACGGCGACAACATACCGAAAGCCGAGCTCGCCGCGGCTCAGTTCCGCAACGCGCTGCATCTCTTCCCGCCCACGCCGAGCAAATGGGTGCCCGAGGTGCTCTGTTACTCAGGATATTATGAGCTTGGCATCGACAAGGTTTGGGATATGATAGACCGCTATTTCGACTTTGTGAAGGCCTCCGGCTACTTCGAGCGTAAACGCAACGAACAGGCCCGCTACTGGATGCTCGAGACTATCAACGAGCAGCTTAAGTCGAGTTTCTATCATCAGCCTCAGGTGAAGGAGCTGCTTGAGCAGAAGGAACTTCGTGTGCTCAACAACGAACAGTCATCGTTCACAGCCGCCAAGGATGTGCTCGACTTCTACTTCGATACCCTCCGGAAATAAATTGCCCTTTTTCAGGGGAAAATATTTACGCTCAGAGATTAGATCCCTGAGCGTAAATATTTTATATCTAAAGACTTAGACCGTATTGATCCGGGAAGGTCGGCTTATCAGATGGTGAAGGAGGCTGCGGCGAGGAGTTCGCGGTCTTCGTCCATTGTGTTGCCTATTGAAGTGAGGAGGTCGCCCACGATAGCGCCGTTGATGCCGCCGCGGAGGATTCGGAGAGTCGACTCTCGGCTCAGTCTCCTACGGCCGCCGGCGAAGCGGATCGTGAGCTTCGGGAGCAGGAAACGGAACACGGCTATGGTGCGGATCACCTCATCTTCACTGATGAGCGGCTGATTCTCGAGCGGAGTGCCGGGTATCGGATTGAGGATGTTGACCGGCACCGAGTCGACGCCGAGATCGCGGAGCTCCAGGGCGAGGTCTACGCGGTCGGCCATGCTCTCGCCCATCCCTATGATGCCGCCCGAGCATACTTGCAGACCGGCTTGGCGGGCCGCCGCGATAGTGCGTTTCTTGTCAGCCGGCGTATGGGAGGTGCAGAGAGTCGTGAAGAAGCTCTCGCTAGTCTCCAGGTTGCAGTGATAGCGGGTCACACCCGCCTGGCGGAGCATATCCATCTCCTCGCGGGACAGCAGGCCCATGGAGGCGCAGAGGCTGAGGCCCGTCTCGCGGCCCAGCGTGCGGTACATATCGCAGAAGGCAGGGAGATCTTTCTCTGTGACTCGACGTCCGCTGGTGACGAGCGAGAAACGCCGGACCCCCGAGTCCTCGTTGAGGCGGGCGACACGGAGTGTCTCCTGCGGGTCCACGAAGTTGTAAGTGTCGCATCCGCTGTGATGACGAGTGGCCTGTGCGCACCATTTGCAGTCTTCGCCGCAGAGTCCGCTGCGGGCGTTGATAATCGAGCAGGTGTCGAAACGGCTGCCGCAGAAATGGATACGCAACTCATTAGCTGCGTCGCAGAGTGTGTCGAGATCTTCGACGGCCGCGAGGCTTAACGCCTCGTCGCGACTGACGCCCTCGCCAGAGGCCAAGATCCGGTCTCTGAGCGCATATATCTGTTCAGTTTCTTTATTCATGGCTTGCAATATGTAATTCTCAAAAATTAGTTAATATTAACTTCGACTTACTTATGTTCGGCAAAGTTAACAAAAAATCGCGAGGCTGCGAAGGGTACTTCCGGGAGTTGGAGGGACGCAGAGTGAAGGGCCCCGACAGCTTTTGCAGGGCGTTCGGGGAAAGTGGGGCGAGGAGGTTTGGAGGGGTTGCCTATGTGGGATTTTTTTTGTAATTTTGCACGATTAAGTACCCGTGGGCAAACACCCGAATGAAAGAGCAAAGCAAGCATACTACGGAGAATAGCGAGGAGATGCACGGCCAGGAACAGAGCCGACCGCAGCTCCCGGAGCCATCGTTGCGCCGTCTGCCGTGGTATCTGGCTTACATAGAGATACTTCGGGACTCAGGAGTGGTGACCGTGAGTTCGACTCAGATCTCACGCGCCCTGAATGTCGACGCTTCGCAGATAGCCAAGGATCTCTCGCTGCTCGACATCAAGGGGAAGACGCGCATAGGCTACGAGATCGACGATCTTGCGTGCGCTCTGTCGGAGTTTCTGGGCTTCCGGACCACCCACAAGGCTTTTGTGATGGGATGCGGCTCGCTCGGAGGCTCGCTGATGCGCGACAAGGGTCTGAGCAACTACGGCCTGGAGATCGTGTGCGGATTCGACACCAACCCGGAGCTCGTGGGTTCGCAGATCGGCGACGTACCCGTGAGGCATATCTCCGAGATGCCCAAATGCCAAAAGGAGATGGGCGCTTCGATAGGGATACTGACCGTACCAGCCGACAAGGCTCAGGAATCGGCCGACTATATGGTGGCTGCAGGCCTGACAGGCATCTGGAACTTCACACCTTACCGCATACGAGTGCGCAACGGCATAGCGAAAGCGAACACGCAGATCTACGCTCACCTGGCGCTGCTCTACAACCGCCTGGAGAGCTTCTGAGATGAGCCCGGAGAGGCCTACTGACCTGATTAAGAGTCCGTTGCACAAAATATGTTAACGGCAGGGCGGCGTGTTTTAGAGGGAATTTCTTGAGTTGAAGAAGGAGCGATGCGGGCATCGCGACTGATGAAACTCGAAGAAATTCACTGGAAAGACGCCGGACCGAAAGAAGTTTAAACTAAAATCAGAGTATATGCTGAAAATTTGTAAACGTACTTAAGCAAATAAGAAATGCAAAAGAGCAAAAGGACTCGCATCAGCACGCCATATTCGGTGCTGTGGCTCAATCACATAGCCCGCTATGCTCAATCGCTCACAGCACCGAATCTGACGCACTGCTGCAACCCTGACGTTAACATATTTTGTGCAACGGGCTCTAAGACAATGAAGGGCTGTTCAGCCTGCGGATGACAACAGAATACGGGCTTTGCGGCCTTACTTTGAAACGAAACAACCTGAGAGGAGACGATGAATATCATTTGCCTGGACAATAACTATCTTGGCTGCGCGAGACCGCAGCAGGGGCCGGCATGGTTTCTTCTATCCCACTCATGTCTGCACCGCGACCAGAAACCGTACTACGTACCCGACTGGGACCGCGATTTCAGAGCGTATCCGTCGGCGGCCATAAGAATAGACCGCCTCGGCAAAGGTATACCGGCGCGGTTCGCCGAGCGCTACTGGGACCACTGGACTTTCGGCTTCAGTGTGCGGGGCACCGAGACGTTGCGCGCCCTCAACGAGGCCGGTCTCCCGGCCGGAGCGGCTCTGGCATTCGACTGCTGCGCCGCAATCGGCCGCTGGATGAAGGCCGACAAGGAGCAGCTCCGCAGAAGCTCCTTCACAGTCGAAACAGCCGCAACGGGAGGCGAAACAGCCTCAACGGGTTCCGAAACAACCGCCGGAGCAGAGAATGAGACGGTGGCGAGGTGGAGTTTCGCCGACCTGATACTTGACGCCGACCGCAGCATCGAGTATGTGAGCCGGTTCATAACGCTGAAGACCGGCGACATCATTTTTTTAGGTTTCCCCAGTGAGGGGATACGGCTCGACCGCGATTTCAAAATAAATGTTAAGAGGAGCGGTCCGGACACGGAAGATACAATTTCAGAGCCCTTTATGGGTTTTAACATAAGGACCACAGCTTACGACGGCGACATCCTTCTGCATCATAACCGATAAGATTTTTCACATCACAAACCGATAATATTCTTTCGCATCACAAACAATGAAACGATTTCGCAATATACTCAGTCTGACTCTTCTGACAGCAGCATCGCTCTTTTCGGCCATGCCGGCCGGAGCTGCGTTGACCGCGGAGAATTTCGCTGAGAATTCCCTTCTGAGCTCGGGAGAGTGGGTCAAGGTGAGTGTGGACCACACGGGAGTGTGTGCCATCAGCTACGACCAGCTCCGCGAGATGGGATTCAGCAGGCCGGAAAGCGTATGGGTCTACGGCCGCGGCGCCGAGGCTATCGACGACAATTTCTGCGACAAGACCGGCAAAGCGATTTACTCCGATGACCTGAAGGCCGTCCCGGTGCTGCACCGCGACAACAAGATATATTTCTTCGCGCAGGGAACCGAGACACTCGATTTCAGTGCGCAGAGCCAGATATGGCGCAAGGCACTCAACGTCTACGACACTCACGCAAGCTATTTCCTGGCGCAAGGACGTACCGACGGTCTGGAGATGCCTACAGAGCCGGCGACTTCGCGCAGCTACGAGCCTTACACCGAGGCGTACTACGCCTGCCTCATCGAGTCTGATAAGTTCAACTACAACGATACCGGCGAGGAGTACTTCGGCTGGGATCTTCTGAAAGAAGACGTAAAAATCGCTTACGACATACCCGGCTTCCCCGAGGAGGGCGGCTCGGTGACCTTCGCCATAGACGGCGCATACAATAACACGGCGGATACCAACCTGAATGTCTACATCAATCCGGAAGGTGGCGAGCAGACGCTTCTCACCTCTATACCGGCCAAGCACCTGGATCGAGAGAACGCCTTCTACTATCATCTGCCCTCCTCGCGTCTCGGGCATTTCTACACTTGCGCGGCGCCGACCGGCAAAGGGTACCTGACATTCAGTCCCGACGATGCCTCCAAGACGACATATCTGGCTCTGGACCGTGTGGTTGTGACCGCACGCCGTCAGCTCAGCTTCGGCGAAGGCGAGACCATGATGACAGTGTATGCCACCGACTTCACGAGTCTGAAAGGGGACCCGACATTCACCAACGCGCCCGAGAATCTGATGGTATGGACAGTGGCCGCGCCGTCGGAAGTGAGCATACTGCCCGTGAAATACAACGGGACTACAGCGACAGCGCTCGGCATGCCTAATTGCAAGAACCGGATCATAGCGTTCACGCCCGATGCATCCGGCATACAGACGATAACCGGCTACGAGAAAGTGACCAACACCAACCTGCACTCCATAGGCACCAAGGGCGAGGATATACCCGACATGGTGATCATAACCACACCGGATTACCGCGACCAGGCCGAGGAGATAGCCCGTCTGCACAAGACTTATCAGGGCGATGAGGTGAAGGTTGTAATGAGCGGCGACATCGTCAACGAGTTCTCGCAGGGCGTTCGCGACCCGATGGCCTACCGCGCTTTCGCCCGTATGCTCTACGCCCGCGACAACGCCGATAACCGCCGTTTCCGCAACATACTGCTGCTGGGCAAACTTTGCTTCGACAACCGCGGCGTAGTGATTCCCACCGAGACCGAGCTTCTGATCAGCAAAGAGACAGCCAACTCGGAGAACCTCACATTCAGTTTCTCGGTGCCGACCTACTACGGCATGATGAGCGACTACAACGATAATTTGACGAGCGGCGACTATCTGTGGCGGCGCACTGAGGAAGTGGGTGTGGGAGTACTCCCGGCACTGACCCCGACGGAGGCCAAGATCGCAGTGTCGAAGATAGCATCATGGTTCACCGACGAGACGCAGGTGCTCTGGCTCAACGAAGGATGTTTCACAGCCGACGGCACCAACGAAAACGAGCATTTGAACCGGGTTGAGGAGACGGTAAAAAGCTGGGTAGCCTACGACGGCGGCTCATTCATACAGCATAAGCTCTACAACAACTGCCTCGAGGCCGGCCAGATACGTCCGGCGTTCCTGGCGGCGCTTTCGAACGGTCAGTTCTGGGGCACATACTTCGGCCACGCATCCCAGCTCGGTCTGAACACACGCCTATGGAACAAAGGTGACGCTTTCAATCTGACCAACACCCGCATAGGGTTTCTGCGCTTTGCCGGCTGCAACGTGTCGCCCTGGCATCAGTCAGTGCACGGCTCCGGCGACGAGATGATCTTCGCACCCGACCACGGCATATTCGGATGTGTGAGCACCACCCGCAGCTCGCTGTCGGTATCGAACCGCTTCTACATGTGCGCATTGGATAAAGCGGCTCTCTTCGACGAGGTCGGCGGAGGAAAGCTCTCAGCGCCCCGCACCTTCGGCGAAGTGAACCGCATAGGCAACAACATAGCGATAGTGGACCGGCAGAACTCGAACCGTCTGGCTTACCATCTGCTGTGCGATCCCGGTCTTATAGCGCCGTTCCCTTCGGCGGCAGTGACACTGGCACTCAACGGCAATGAGGCTACCGCGGCAACCGAACTGGCTCCGGGCTCATCGCTCAAGGCAGCGGGCACAATCACCGACCGCGAGGGCAACATACTGAAAGAGTTCAACGGCACCGTGGTGCTGAAGGTGAGCGGCCCGGCCCGCACCATCAACACCTTTAAGCGCGACGGATCTGAATCTGTGCCAATAGTCCACGATGACGACATACTGCTCACCGCGCCGATAACGGTGACAGAGGGCAAGTTCGAGGCCCGGATCAACATCCCGGCGATACTCGGCGACGAAGGCGCAAAGGGCAAGCTGCGTCTGTTTGCCATGGACCGCAGCTCACGCCGCACAGCCGACGGCGTATATCCGTTCACCATCCTGGCAGCGACGGGGAGCGGATCGGAGGCGGACGAGAGTCCGGTGATCGAGAGCCACTTCCTCAACAGCGAGCAGTTCAGCTCGGGCGACGCAGTGGCGCCCTCGTTCACAATGTATGCCACAGTGACTGACGACAAGGGACTTGCACCTTCCAATGTGACCGGTGCAAGACCGCTCTTCGTGACATTCGACGGTCGCAGCATCTGCAACAATGTGGCCGAATACCTCACCATAGGCGAAGGGGGCCGCACCATGAGTCTGGCACTGCCGGTGAAGGATATGCGACCCGGCTTGCACACAGCCACATTCACAGTGAGCGACATATCCGGAAATGTGGCCACATCCACGATACATTTTGTAGTGACATCCGCCACAGCCGAGTCGACGACACTGAGCACCGACTCCTATCTGGCGCGCGAGTGTGCCGAGATAAGCATTGAGACTCCTTCCGATGCCGGCTACACGCTTGCAAAACGCACTCTGGTGGTTACCGACGCCTTGGGCAACGACGTGCTGACCAAAGAGATAGACTCTGACACATACACCTGGAACCTTCTCGACAAAGAGGGCAAGAGAGTGACAGAGGGAGTGTACCGGCTCGTCTGCCGCTATGTCACATCAGCCGGAGTGGCCGGAGTGACCGCACCCGCCCGAGTGATAGTGATCCGCGAAACGAACCGGAATTCCTGAACATAAACGCAACCATGAGTTCAACCGAGAATACACTTTTCACAGCAGCCGAGCAGCCGGATGCATCAGCCTACAACGACGACTCGATACAACGGCTTGAATGGAACGAACATATCAGGCGGCGTCCGGGCATGTACATAGGCAAGCTTGGCGACGGCTCGCACCCTGAAGACGGCATATACGTGCTCATCAAGGAGGTGATCGACAACTCCATAGACGAATTCAACATGAAGTTCGGAAGCAAGGTTGAGATCACAATCGAGGACGACACGGTTACGGTGCGCGACTACGGGCGCGGTATCCCGCTGGGAAAGGTGAAAGAGGTGAGCTCCGACATAAACACCGGCGGCAAATTCGACGACAAGAACTTCAAAAAGTCGGTGGGCCTGAACGGTGTGGGCCTGAAGGCCGTGAACGCGCTGTCGCTGGATTGCGAAGTGGCGAGTTTCCGCGACGGCAAGTGTGTGCGCGCCATCTATGAGCGCGGCAACCTGATATCGCTCTCCGAGCCTACCGACACATCGGAGGCTAACGGGACGTTCGTGAAGTTCACTCCCGACCGGGAACTGTTCCGCGATTACTCCTACCGCATGGAGTATGTGGAGACGATGCTTCAGAACTACACGTATCTGAACGTGGGTCTGGCCATATATCTGAACGGTAAGCGCTACATATCGCGTCATGGACTTCTGGACCTTCTGCGGGAGAACATGACCGCCGAGCCGCTCTATCCGCTCATACATCTTCAGGGGGAGGATATAGAGATTGTGCTCACTCACACGAGCCAGTACGGCGAGGAGTATTACTCCTTCGTGAACGGGCAGCACACCACACAGGGAGGCACACATCTGACAGCTTTCAAGGAATGGGTGTCGCGCACCATAAAGGAGTTTTACGGCAAGGGATTCGAATATGCCGACATACGCAACGGCATGGTGGCCGCGGTGAGTGTCAGGATCCAGGAGCCCGTGTTCGAGTCGCAGACCAAGACGAAGCTGGGCAGCCGCGAGACGGAGCCCGGCGGGACGCTGACGGTGAACAAGTTTGTGGGCGATTTCGTGAAGAAGGAGCTCGACGACTATCTCCACAAGAATCAGGAGACCGCCGAGATCATGCTGCGCAAGATCCAGGCCAACGAGCGCGAGCGCAAACAACTCGCCGGTGTGACCAAGCTGGCACGCGAGAGGGCCAAGAAGGTGAGCCTCCACAACCGGAAGCTGCGCGACTGCTCCGTGCACTACAACGACAATTACAAGCAGAACTCGAAGACGGCCGACCGCCGCGACGACTCCTGCATTTTCATAACCGAGGGTGATTCCGCGTCCGGCACAATCACCAAGGCCCGCGACGCCGCGACACAGGCAGTGTTCTCACTGCGGGGCAAGCCGCTCAACTCGTTCGGACTGACACAGAAAGTTGTCTACGAGAACGAGGAGTTCAACCTGCTTCAGGCCGCGCTCAACATAGAGGACGGTCTCGACGGGCTGCGCTACAACAAGGTAATCATAGCCACCGATGCCGATGACGACGGCATGCATATACGTCTGCTGGTGATTACATTCTTCCTGCAGTTCTTCCCGGACCTGGTGAAGAAGGGTCATCTCTACATACTCCAGACACCGCTGTTCCGTGTGCGCGACAAGAAGCAGACACGGCGCAAGAAGTCGAAGCGGAGCGCGGGAGATCCAAAGGCGGCCGTGGGATCCAAGGAGAGCCAGTCTGCCGCTCAGACAGAGGAGAAAGATACCGTCTACTGCTACACGAACGACGAGCGGCTGAATGCCATAAACCGGTTCGGAGCGAACGCCGAGATCACCCGATTCAAAGGATTGGGCGAGATCAACGTGGAGGAGTTCCGCGAATTCATCGGTCCGGACATGAGGCTCGACCCTGTGGTACTCCGCAAGGACGACGCAGTGGAGCGTCTGCTCGAATTCTACATGGGCAAGAATACCATGAACCGCCAGAACTTCATCATAGACAATCTGATGGTGGAGGACGATTCGGAAATATCCTGAGCGGAGAGGAGGGCCGAGGCAGCTCTTTCAGCAAGAACGAAAGAAACACGACAGAGAGAAGAGATGAAAGCAATATTCCCGGGAAGTTTCAACCCATTCACGCGCGGACACCAGTCCATAGCCGACCGCTCGCTGAAGCTGTTTGATGAGCTTCTGATAGCAGTGGGCTACAACGAGCAGAAGCCCGGCAGCGCCGCTGCGGTGCAGGAGCGGGTGGAAGCTATCCGGCGCCTTTACGCCGGGAATCCGGCTGTGGAAGTGGCCTCATACTCAGTGCTGACGGCGGATTTCGCCCGCGAGCAAGGTGCGGAGGTGATAGTGAGAGGGGTCCGGGACACCTCCGATTTCGAATACGAACGCAACATGGCCGATGTGAACCGCATGATCTCCGGCGTCGAGACAATCATACTCCCGTCGCTGCCTGAGCTGGCTGCCGTCAGCTCCTCGACAGTGAGGGAACTTCAACATTTCGGCTGCGACGTCTCGCGCTTCATGCCCGAGAGTCCGAAAGACAGCCCCAAAAACCAGTAATATATGAAAAAGACACTCATAATAGCGGCAGCCGTACCGGTGATCAGCGCCATAGCTGCCATAGCCGCATCGAACCGTCAGGTGCAGCTCTCGAAGCTGCGTATGGCCGAGCAGGCGATCTCTCAGCTCTATGTGGACACCGTCAACGAGGAGAAGCTCGTGGAGGACGCCATCAAAGGGATGCTCGAAGGACTTGACCCACACTCGGCCTACAGCAATGTGGAGGAGACGCGCGAGCTCAACGAGCCGCTCGAGGGGAACTTCTCCGGTATCGGCATATCGTTCAATATGAGCAAGGACACTGTATATGTGATCCAGACCATAGCCGGCGGCCCGTCGGAGAAAGCGGGTATCCTGGCCGGCGACCGCATCATAAGCGCCAACGACACAGTGCTTGCCGGCGTGAGGATGAAACGCAGCGAGATCATGAAGCATCTGCGCGGACCGAAAGGCACGAAGGCGCGCCTTAAAGTGCTGCGCCGCAGCGCCGGAAACACCGACACAATCGACTTCACCGTGACACGCGACGAGATACCTATCTACAGCATTGACGCGGCTTATATGGTGGATCCTACTACCGGCTATATCCGTGTCAACAAGTTTGCCGCCGAGACAGCGTCGGAATTCCGCGACGCGCTGAAGAAGCTGCGCAAGCAGGGCATGAAGGATCTTATCCTGGACCTTGTCGAGAACGGCGGCGGATACCTCAACGCGTCGGTGGAACTGCTGAGCGAGCTGCTGCCGCCCAGGCAGCTGGCCGTCTACACCGAAGGCACGGCATCGACACGCTACAACCACTACACACGTCCCGATTCCCGCTTTCCGCTCTTTGAGGACGGGCGCCTGGTTGTGATGGCGAACCAGTACTCGGCATCGGCCGCGGAGATCACAGCCGGAGCCATCCAGGACTATGACCGCGGCGTGATTGTGGGGCGCCGCACATTCGGCAAAGGACTCGTGCAGCGACCTATCCCCTTCCCCGACGGATCCATGATGCGTCTGACCGTAGCGCATTACTACACGCCTTCGGGCCGCGACATACAGAAGCCTTACGTGAAGGGTGACGCTGAGAAATACGACAGCGACATAATGGACCGCTACAACGGCGGCGAGCTTATGCACGAGGACTCGGTGAAGTACGACGAGACCAAGCGCCGCTACACGCTCAACAACGCCCGCACGATCTACGGCGGCGGAGGCATCTACCCCGACATATTCGTGCCGCTCGACACGACTGAATACACGAAATATTACCGCGACCTTGTGGCAAAAGGTGTGATCAACTCCTACACCATCGACTATGTGGACGCCAACCGCAAGCAGCTGAAGAAGCTCTACAAGAACTCGCAGGATTTCCTGAACCGCTTCGAGGTGACCGACGAGATGATAGCCGACCTGAAAGCCCGCGGCGACAAGGAGCAGGTGAAATTCTCGGAAGAGGAGCAACAGCGCTCCCGCCCGCTTATGGCGATGATCATCAAGGGACTGATCGGCCGCGACGTCTTCGAGGAGGAGGTCTACTGGAGAGTGATCAACGCCCACGACCCCATATTCAAGAAGGCGCTCGAAATAATCCATTCGCCTGAATATGAAACCAAGCTGATCGAGTCGCACACTCCCGGGAGCACAGCTAAACCGGCCTCCGGAGCTAATTGATAACACTCCACCGGGAGACTGACAGGATTAAGCCACCGACAGTTAAGCACACTTCCATCCAACCGGACAAAACAGACATAGAGCCATGAGAAAACCGTTTCTCATAGTCGCAGCATTAGCGGCGCTTATACCACAGCAATTGCCGGCCCAGGAACCCCATTTCCGTTCGCTGGGCAATCAATCGGCACCGGAGCAGGTTACCGCCGAGAGGATCGAAGCGCAGACGGCTGAAAGGACGCGCTACGAAGACGCACATCTTGACACGCTGAACCTGATCAGCATGGAGATGCCGCTGACATTCCCGGGGTTCCGTTCGTCCGGCAATATCACCGGGCATCGGAGCCTGAAAGCGCCGGCGCCCATAATGTCACTGCCGGCCGCAGGCAACGCTCTGACCATCAAAAGTCTGTCAGCGAAGAGGGACAGCAACCTTAACCCGGAGCTGCGTCAATACGAATGGGCCGGGCGGCGTCTGGCATCGCAGCGCATCATCTCGCAGGCTCGCTACAATATCATGATCTCCGACCCCGGACGCACCGAGTATATAGAATGGCTGCTGCCGGATCCGCCGAAGCTGATCGACACGCGCAAAGATCTTACCGAGGAGGTGATATACACCGGCCTGCCGTCGACAATCGAGGAGGATCTGCCGCCGTCGGTCTTCCCTATCGTGGGGCGCACGAACTGGCTGCATACGTTCAACGGCGGCGTACAGTTCTCCCAGGCTTACCTGTCGCCCAACTGGTATCAGGGCGGCAACAATTCGCTGACTCTGCTTGTGAATTTCCTCTGGAGCGTGAAGCTCAACGAGGTATACCACCCCAACCTGCTGTTCGACAACTCGCTGAGCTACAAGCTCGGTGTCTTCTCCACGCCGCAGGACGAATACCACAACTACAACATATCGGAAGATATCTTCCAGTGGAACTTCAAATTCGGTTTCAAAGCCTGGAAGAAATGGTTCTACTCCTTCACCGCGCAGTTCAAGACCCAGTTCCTCAACAATTACGGCGAGAACTCGCTGACCCGCAAGGCTTCGTTCCTCTCTCCGGGCGCGCTCACGCTCGGTCTCGGTATGACCTACGCTTATACGAACCCGAAGAAGACACTCAAATTCAACGCTTCCATCTCGCCGCTGTCGTACAATCTGAACACTTGCATCGACACTCATGTGGACCCGACGCAGTACAATATCAAGGCCGGCCGCAAGACAGCAAGCGAATACGGTAGCAACGCCGAGCTGACTCTGGAGTGGAACATGACATCGAATATCAGCTATCGTTCGAGGCTGTTCGCTTTCTCGAACTACAAGTATTTCCTCACCGACTGGGAGAACACTTTCAGCTTCGCCATCAACCGTTTCCTGAGCACGCAGATCTATGTGCATCTGCGATACGACTCTTCGACTTCGATTCCCGACGTGTCGGCCACGAAGCGCTGGCGCTACTGGATGCTGAAGGAGATTCTAAGCTTCGGTTTCGCCTATACATTCTCCACCAAATAACCTTCAAGCCGTAAAGCTATGAAAACCATTCGGAAGCGCATCATCGTCGCAGCAACCGCCCTGGCTGCCGCAATCAGTGTGAGTGCTTTCGACGTGCCGAAGCAAGGGCCGTGGCTTGAAGATATGCGCACGGCGGGGCAGGTGATGTCCGCTGTGGAGAGCTATTCCGTGGAGCCGATCGAGGGCGTCTGGAGCTTCCCGGAGAAGGAGGCAACGGTAGGTATAGTCCGTCTCTTGCCGCACGACACATCGGTCTTCAGCATCGTCAGTCTGGAGACAGAGGATATCTATCCCGAGCCGGGTACAGTGATCGGTTACTGCATAGCCACGTCTGACCCGAAGATATGGCGCGTCTACCTTTACACCAGGCTCAAGGAAGGGCACGTGACTTCGCCGAAAGAGTTTACCGGAGAACTTACTGTGCCGGCGGCGTCGGGCAATGTTATGCTGAATCTGGAGAAAGCTCATTGGGACATGCGTTTAAATCCTTTGGCGCTTATTCCGCACCTGCGCCGGTTCCTCTCCGTGAGAAAAAAGACCGATGGCCCGGCCATACCTTTCGGCCTGCGGCGCCTTTACCCCTCCAACACGCTCCGGCTGCTTTAGAGATCTAAAAAAAAGCTAATCTGACCGCGAGGCCAAATTAGCTTTTTTAACAGTAGCCGCGAAAGCGGCAGTATTTGCATGAACCGGGAAAACTCTTCCGGGTCAGAGAAGCGGAATTATTCCCACTCGATTGTGCTTGGCGGCTTTGAGGAGATGTCGTAGACTACTCGGTTCACACCTCTCACTTTGTTGATGATGCGGGAGCTTACTTCGGCGAGGAATTCGTGGGGCAGATGGCTCCAAGTGGCTGTCATGCCGTCGGTGGAGTTCACGGCACGGAGAGCTATCACATTCTCATAGGTACGCTCGTCGCCCATCACGCCTACGGAGCGTATGGGGAGCAGTATGGTGCCTGCCTGCCATACCTGGTCGTAGAGGCCGTGGTCGATAAGGCCCTGGATATAATAGTGGTCGGCTTCCTGGAGAATACGCACCTTCTCGGGCGTTACTTCGCCGAGAATACGAACGCCGAGACCGGGACCGGGGAACGGATGTCGGCCTATGAGCGACTGAGGTATGCCGAGCTGACGGCCTACGCGGCGCACCTCGTCCTTGAAGAGGAGACGGAGCGGCTCCACCAGCTTGAGGTTCATCTTCTCAGGGAGTCCGCCTACATTGTGGTGGCTCTTGATCACCATGCCGGTGATTGAGAGCGATTCGATGACGTCGGGGTAGATTGTGCCCTGGGCGAGCCATTTCACGTCCGTGAGTTTCTTGGCCTCGCGGTCGAATATGTCTATGAATCCTTTGCCTATCACCTTGCGCTTCTTCTCGGGCTCTGTGACGCCTTTGAGGGCGGCATAGAAATGATCCTTGGCATCGACGCCGATCACGTTGAGGCCCATCTGAGAGTAGTTTTCGAGCACCGATTCGAACTCTTTGTAGCGGAGAAGGCCGTTGTCTACGAAGATACAGGTGAGATTCTTTCCGATCGCTTTGTTGAGGAGCACTGCGGCAACCGTGGAGTCGACGCCGCCTGAGAGCGCGAGCACAACCTTGTCGTCGCCGAGTTTGGCGCGGAGGCAGCTAACAGTGGACTCGATGAATGAATCCGGCGTCCAGTCGGATTTGGATCCGCAGATGCCGTTGACAAAGTTGGCGAGCACGATCTTGCCGTCCTGGGAATGATACACTTCCGGATGGAACTGCACGCCCCAGGTCTGTTCCCCCTCCACTTGGAAGGCGGCGTTCTTGACGTCGGCCGTGGAGCCTACGTTCTTGAAGAAATCGGGGGTGGAGACTATGGAGTCGCCGTGGCTCATCCAGACGGTGGAATCGTCGTGGACGCCGTGCATGAGCAGGTCGGCGTCGTCGTGCCATACGAGCTGGGCTTTGCCGTACTCGCGCGTGGCCACAGATTTCACCTCACCGCCGAGCTGCTTGGCCAGATACTGTGCGCCGTAGCAGATGCCGAGCAAGGGGTACTTGCCGCGGAACTGAGAGAGATCCACCTGAAGCGCCTCCTTGTCGTTGACCGAATAGGGACTGCCGGAGAGAATCACGCCGATAATGTCGGGATCGCCGGCCGGGAACTTATTGTACGGCTTGATCTCGCAGTACGTGTTCAGCTCGCGAATACGCCTGGCAATGAGCTGCGTATACTGAGAGCCGAAGTCGAGAATGATGATTTTCTGCATCTGTATGTATTGTTATTTCAGTTTGTTAATGAGATTGGGATCGCCCACGAGCCAAAGCCTGTCGCCGGAGCGGAACACGAGGCCCGGGGCCGGGTCAATATCCTGGGGCTCCCCTTTGGCATCGAGGCGCGTCACTTTGAGGAGCATGGCGAAATAGTCCTCCCGCAGACGTGCCTGCGCCAGGTCTTTGCCCACCAGAGGAGATTCGGGTGAGAGGTATATGTTGAGCAGTTCGGTGCTCGGCTGGGATATATTGAGATCCTCGGCCGCTTTCTCGTAGCTCTCCATGTCGCTGTTGAACTTGTGTATCTCCTCGTCGGTACCTATCACTCCGAGCGTATCGCCGGGGAATATGCGGGCGTCTTTGTCGGGGAGGGTGAAGGTGTGCATGCCGCGCTGTATGCTGGATATGCTTATGCCGTAGTCACGCCTCAGACCGGAATCGACTATGCGGTCGCCTGCGAAGGGAGAGTTGTCGCCCACGCGGATATAAGCCAGATGAAGGTCGCCCACAAGGTTGTTGTCGCGGCCGGAGCGCACGTTCTCGCGCTCGTTGAGGTTCGACATGAAGCGCTTCTCCATGTCGCGGGCTTTGCCGTTGATGCGGCCGAGCACCACTATCACCACGAGCAGCACTATCCCCACAAGCACAAGCAGCGTCACCCGCATCGGGTAAGCCATCGACACCAGGTAGAGCACGAAATAGAGCGCCAGCAGATAGCGGATCACCTTCATGGCGAAGAGAGGCACATTATAGAACCCGGAGGCCACGTTGAGCCGCTCCCTCTCCTGAGGCCTTGATGCGCTCAGACTCAGCGCCACGAGGAACGGCGACATGGCGGCGAGGGTGATCACTGTGGCCAGGAAATGTCCCCAGCTGCCGGAGAGCCCTTCCATAAACGGGAAGAGGTAGCTCTTCGATAGTGTGAGTATGGCTATCAGCATCACGGAGTAGAGCACCACTCTCCAGAGATAGCGCACTATCACGGCTTTCCAGATGCGCCGCGAATCGGATGAGTCGGTCTGGTTGGTGGATATGCGGTCTATCAGGAAACGGAGTCGGCGCGGCAGATGCCTCTCCACAAGCCTGTATGCCGGGCCGGCCATCTTGATGAAGTAGGGTGTGGTGAAGATGGTGATCACCGAGACCGCCACTATGATTGGATAGAGCGCCGGATTCAGCACATGGAGCGACATGCCGAGCGAGGCTATGATGAAGGAGAACTCGCCTATCTGCGTGAGTGAGAAGCCGGACTCCATGGCCACTCGCAGCGACTGGCCGGTGAGCAGCATGCCTGCTGTGCCGAAGATCATCATGCCTATGATCACCACTCCGGCCAGAACAAGGATTATGTCCCAGTAACCGGCTATGATAGCGGGGTCCACCATCATGCCCACGGAGATGAAGAACACGGCGCCGAACAGGTCCTTGACCGGCGCCACCACATGCTCTATCTTCTCGGCCATGATCGTCCCGGCGATTATGGACCCGCCTATGAAGGCGCCTAACTCGAGCGAGAAGCCGCACACCACGGAGAGCACCGCCATGCCGAAGCATATACCCATGGACACCACAAGCAGCGTCTCCTGGTTCATGAGCTTGCGGGTGGCCTTGAAGAAGGTCGGGATCAGCCACACGCCCACCACATACCAGAGGATCAGGTAGAACACGAGCTTGAAGATGGAGAAGGCCAGCTCGGAGCCGTGCACGTCGTCCACAGCAAGCGAGGAGAGCAGCACGAGCATAAGCACGGCAAACAGGTCCTCGATGATAAGCACCGAGAGCACCAGCGAGGCGAATTTCTTCTGCCTCAGCCCCAGATCGGTGAACGCTTTGAGTATGATGGTGGTCGACGACATGGACAGCATGCCGCCAAGAAAGATGCTGCTCGTGAAGGCGAAGTTGAGCAACCGCCCCACTCCGAAGCCCACGAAGGTCATCCCGGTGATGATCACGAACGCCGTGAGTATGGCCGAAACACCCGAGTTCACAAGCTTCTTGAAACTGAACTCGAGTCCGAGTGTGAACATGAGCACCACGATACCGAGCTCGGCCCAGAAGTCGATGTTCTCAAGCGTGGTGATCGAAGGCAGGTATGTGAATTTGGGGCTCGCCAGGAAGCCGGCGAGTATATAGCCGAGCACCACAGGCTGCTTGAGCCGCTTAAACACGAGCGTCACGAGCGCGCCCAGGATGAGTATCCACGCCAGATCGGCTATGAGACCTTCGGTGGTGGGCGCCGCAGCTGCCTGCCCCGATGCCGGTACAGGCACGGTTCCGCAGGCTATTGCCGCTATTATGCTGATCAGTCGCAGAGGCATTCTCTTGTAGGTGCGTTCCGGTTATATTGTGGGTTCTGAGCTCAGCGTGATCGTTTCTGTGGGCTGCACCTTGCGCAGCTCGTCGAAAAGGGTCAGAAACCGCGAATTGTTGCGGGCCAGTATTATGAAATTCACAGTCGTTTCGGATCTGTTGTAATCCAGCTGCACGTAGTAATTCTGCAAGCGGACATGGTGGCGGGCAAAGATGGCGCGATACGGCGCCACATCGCCCAGTATCGTGTGGATCTTCATGCTTATCACCTTGGACTGCTGTCCTATGTGGGCCCGGTTCTCCCAGCGCTCCAGGATGCTGAGTATCACGAGTATGAACAGCGTGGCCGTCACCGATATGGCATACATTCCGAATCCCACCGCCAGACCTATGTTGGCAACCACCCAGATGCCGGCCGCCGTGGTGAGACCCCTCACCGATCCGCGCTGCTGGATCATTGCGCCGCCGCCGAGGAAACCCACGCCGGTGACTACCTGCGCCGCGATACGCCCCGGATCGCCGTTCTTCAGGTTGAAATATACCTGCGGCACATAGATGCTCAGAAGCATGGCCAGACATGCGCCCATGGAGATCAGCGCGAACGTGCGCACTCCGGCCACCTGTCCCTTCTGCTTGCGCTCCCAACCCACAAGCGCCCCCAGCACCATGCTCAGCATCAGCTTGAACATGGCGTTGACGAAGTTCACATCCTTGGAGAGGATGCTGTCGGTCAGATATTGCAGGAGATTGAATTCCATGCCGCGGGAATTTAATATTGCAAAATTACAAAAAATCGGCGACTCCTACAAGAGCCTCTCTCAAAAGTTAAATTATCTTAAAATCACTCTCCAACTCTCCGCGCCCCGCTCTTTTTGTATTATCTTTGCCTGATTTTTCTCCGGTCTGCGCGGCCGGCTGATCATCCTGATCACACGGGGGTGACTTGGCTTTGACAGCGTGAGAGGCGGTGAGGAAGCATGCAGAGGCACGGTATCTACCCTCTTTAATCCCTTGGTACCGAACTATAACTGGCGAAAATAACAATTACGCTCTCGCTGCCTAAGTCTGAAGTACAGTAGGACTGCTTAATCTCCGTCAAAGTGGACGGAGACGAGACATCACCCCATTGCCCCGTCCCGAGACGTTTGGATAAGGTGGTGCTGAGAAATTCGGGAATAGGACGGCGCCTGCCTCGAGCGCTGCCCGAAATTCAGAGGATAAGGATACGGTTGGTGGTCGCGAGCCTGCCGTGTCTCGAAAACCAAGTCGATGACTAAGCATGTAGAAACCTCATTGACTGCACGTTTGGACGAGGGTTCAATCCCCTCCACCTCCACCCGTTTTATTAAACAAGCTCTCAATTATTAACCCCACACTCCTGAATCAGACCCTATGATCACACAGGAACAGCTAAAAGAGACTTTTGAGCGCAAGTTGGCGCTGAGGAGGTATCTTTGACATCGACAGCAAGAAAATCGAAGTAGAAGAAGAAGAATTGCGCACTCATGTCGCCGACTTCTGGGAAGACCAAAAAGCCGCCGAAGCCCAGATGCGCAAAATCAAAGAGCTCCACTTCTGGATCGACTCTTACACCAACCTCGAAAAACAGATCGACGAGCTGCAGCTCGCATTCGACTTCGTCAAGGAAGGTCTCGTCACCGAAGAAGAGCTCGACGCACAGTATAAGGACGTAGTGGCCAACCTCGAGCGTCTCGAGCTCCGCAACATGCTCCGCCGCGAGGAAGACAAGCTCGGTGTCGTACTCAAAATCAACTCTGGCGCCGGTGGCACCGAGAGCCAGGACTGGGCCCAGATGCTCATGCGACTCTACCTCCGCTGGGCCGAACGCCACGGCTACAAGACCTCCATTGCCCAACTCCTCGAAGGCGACGACGCCGGCATCAAATCCGTCACTATCAACATCGAAGGCGACTACGCTTACGGCTATCTCAAATCCGAAAACGGCGTCCACCGCCTCGTCCGCGTAAGCCCCTACAACGCCCAGGGCAAGCGCATGACATCGTTCGCCTCAGTCTTCGTCACACCACTCGTCGACGACACTATCGACATCCAGATCCAGCCCGCTCTCCTCTCCTGGGACACCTTCCGGAGCGGCGGAGCCGGCGGTCAGAACGTCAACAAGGTCGAGTCCGGCGTGCGTCTGCGTTATCAGTTCACCGACCCCTACACCGGCGAGCAGGAAGAGATCCTCATCGAGAACACCGAGACGCGAGATCAGCCCAAGAACAAGGAGAACGCCCTGCGGCACCTGCGCTCCATCCTCTACGAGAAAGAGATGAACCACCGCCTCGCGGAGCAGGCCAAGATCGAAGCCGGCAAGAAGAAAATCGAATGGGGTAGCCAGATCCGAAGCTACGTCTTCGACGACCGACGCGTCAAGGACCACCGAACCAACTACCAGACATCCGACGTCAACGGCGTCATGGACGGTGGCATCGACGATTTCATCAAGGCTTACCTCATGGAATTTGCCGCCACTCTCGAATGAACCGGCGAGCCCTTGCCATAGCCATAATCCTCATCACAGGCCTCGCGGCTGCGGCGCCTCAGGTCCTCGCGCGCAAGACTCGCCTCAAGGTCCGCGAAGCCGTCCCCGACACCATGGAGATGGTTCAGGGCTCACTCATGGTTTGCTCCCCATGCGCCCCCTGCAACGAAGGCTACGGCCTCTCGCAGGTCCGCATCACAGGCTTCGACAAACGCGCCGAATCATCCTCCGAGTCTTTCTTCATCACAAACACTACGGACCGCCGCCTCGTCGAGGTAGACCTCGTCATCGAATACCTCGACATGACAGGCCGGCAGCTCCATAAACGCCGCCACACCCTCCCCTGCGACGTCCCGCCCGGCGAGACACGACGCGCCGACATCCCCTCCTTCGACCGACAGAAACTCTTCTATTACTGCAAGACACCTGCCCCCGCGCGCCGGCAAGCCACACCCTTCCGCGTCAACATCGACATCTCCTGCTTCTATCTCCGCTGAGCCCCCTCAAAGCAGTCAGAGAAGCAGTCAGAAAAATACCCGCCCGGAACCTTGAGGATAATCACCTCGGTCCCGGGCGGGATAATTATTTGCAAATCTTGGCAGGCCTAACGACTAAAATCTAAAGCCTAAGGTCTAACGCCTAAGCCCTTACGCATTCGCCAGCTCGGCTGTCTGCACGTATGTGCGCGCGGCAAGCTCCTTGTCGAGCATATAGAGGCCATACTTGTTCCCCTCCACTGCTGCGAAAGCGTCCACCATATCGCGGGCGCTCGACTCCTCTTCAACCTGCTCGTTGACGAACCATACCATACGGTTGATCGAAGCGAAATCATTGTCCTTCTGAGCTATGGCAGCCAGATTGTTGATCATGGCAGTCACCTTCTTCTCGTGTGCCAGAGTGTCCACAAACATGTCGTGAGCGCACTTCCACTCACCCGGCACAGCGTCGATCGCCTTCAGCTCTACCTTGGCGTCTACCGAATTCAGATAATTCATGAAAATTGTGGCATGATCCTGCTCCTCGCGCCACTGCACGCGGAACCAGTTGGCTACACCTCTCAGTCCCTTGGCCTCGGCATCCATAGCCATAGCGAGATAGAGATAAGCCGACCACAATTCGGCGTTGATCTGGGCATTGATAGCCTCGTGTAATTCTTTGCTTAGCATAATGTTGGATATTTTAGTTAGTTAGTTAGTTTTACTGTCTGTCGTTTCGGGAGGTCATCCCCTTGAAGTATATAACAATTTCCGTTCCAAAAATATTGTCCCCTCACCGTTTTTCTTTATCTTTGCAAATATGCGCACAGACCGGCTCAACAAATACATCTGGATTGTGGACACCATCGTGGCCCACAGACGCATCACACGCGCCGAACTCTCCGAACTATGGCAGAAATCCGCTCTCTACGACGGACACGACATTCCCCACCGCACCTTCTTCAACTACCGCCGCGACATCGAATCCATTTTCAACATCGACATCCTCTGCGACAACCTCAACCGCTACTACATCGACAGCCCCAAAAGCCCTAACGACGAAGCTTTCCGATCCTGGATGCTCGACTCCTTCGCCCTCGGCAGCGCCATGCGTTCTGCCTCCGAAGCAGCCTCTCGCGTCATCGTGGAGAAGATACCCTCCGCCCGCCGCTTCCTCTCCCCCATACTCCGCGCTCTCGCCGACAAAGTGCAGATCCGGTTTTCCTACCAGTCATTCAGCAAACCCCTCCCGGACCGCGACATACTCTACACGCCCTACTTCGTCAAACTCTTCCGCCAGCGCTGGTACATCGTCGGCCGCCGCGAACCCGACGGAGACATACGCACCTACGCCCTCGACCGTATTTCCGACCTCAACGCCACAGCCACTCCCGCCGTCCTTCCTCCCGACCTCGACCCCTCCGCGTTCTTCGACGACATATTCGGCATCACTTCCTCCAAAGCCGAACCGAAAGACGTCGTCCTCAGCGTAAACCCGCACACAGCCAAATACCTGCGCGCACTCCCGCTCCACTCCTCCCAGCGCGAAGACCGCTACTCCGACCGCTCCATATTCCGGCTCCGACTCCGAATCACTCCCGACTTCCTCCGTGAAATTCTCTCCATGGGACCCGACATACAGGTCATTCAGCCCCGCGAACTCCGCCTCATGGTCATAGACTCCCTCCGTCGCTCTCTCGAAGCTTACAACTCCTGATATTATGGCACAAGACACACCACGCGAAACCCGCATACGCGAACTCGGCACCGCACCCGTAGCCCGCCTCCTCTTCAAATACAGTCTCCCGGCCGTCATAGGCACCGTCGTCACATCCCTCTACCACCTCATCGACTCCATAGTCATAGGCCACGCAATCGCCGACCCTAACGTCATTGCCGGTATCGCCGTCACATTCCCCGTCATGAGCCTCTCCGGCGCTTTCGGCATGCTCATTGGCGCCGGTTGCGCCACCCGTATCTCGATCGTACTCGGTCAGAAAGACATGGCCCGCGCCGAAAACATACTCGGCAACTCCGTACTCCTCACCCTCATAATCGGACTCTTCTACACCTCCGCACTCTTCATCTTCCTCGACCCCATACTCAAAATCTTCGGCGCATCGCCCGCTTCCCTCCCCTACGCTCGCACATTCATGCAATGGATCATTCCCGGCATGGTCCTCATTAACCTCACTTTCTCCTACAACAACGTCATGCGGGCCACCGGCTACCCCCGCAAAGCCATGTTCACCAACATACTCGGTGCCGTCCTCAACGCCATCCTCGCCCCTCTCTTCCTCTTCGTCTTCCGATTCGGAATCTGGGGCGCTGCACTCGCCACGGACATATCCATGTTCGTCACCGCATTCTTCGTCCTGCAGCACTTCTTCGTCCCCTCTCACACACTCACCTTCCGCCGCGGGACATACCGCCTCCGCTGGCGCATCGTCTCCTCAGTCATATCCATCGGCATGGCTCCCTTCTGCATCAACTTCGCAGCCGCCGCAATCAACGCCATAGTCAACAACTCTCTCTTCCGCAACGGCGGCGACAACGCAATTGCCGCAATCGTAGTATTCAACCGATTCATCACAATCTTCGTCTTCATAGTCATCGGAATCACACAAGGGATGCAGCCTATCCTCGGCTATAACTACGGCTCCGGACGATATCAGCGCCTCTTCCGCACACTAACCTACGCCATCATAGCCGGACTCATCACCACAGCACTCGGAGCAACACTCGCACAGCTGTTCCCCACAAGCATAGCCTCCCTCTTCATGCAAGACCCCACACAGATAGCCGTAGCTGCCGACTGCCTCCGGAAAGTAACACTCCTCTTCACACTCGTAGGCTTCCAGATCGTAGCCACTAACTTCTTCCAGAGCCTCGGAATGCCTCTCAAAGCTATCTTCCTCTCCCTCACCCGACAGATTATATTCATGATACCCGCACTCCTCATCCTACCCCCGATCTTCGGACTCGACGGAGTCTGGTACGCCTACCCCCTCTGCGACATTCTCTCCGTCATCATCACGGCAATACTCCTCACCTGGCAGATCCGCAGAATCAAATCACGCATCCCCGTTTTATCAACTCGGTAGAGGCGCTTCACCCGCCGTCTCCGCCGTCAGCCCTCTGCTAATCCGCGTATTATTGTAGGGACGCACGGCTCGTGCGTCCGCTTTCCGCTCCCCTTCGTTCGCCCCGCGTCCGGATCCCCCCGCAACCGCAAAAAAGGCCGCGATTTCTCGCGGCCTTCTCAATCATATGCTATTGCCTCAATTATTTGGCAACCTTCTTCACAGAAACTGTACCGTCAGCTTTCAGCTCACGTACAATGTAGAGACCCTTCTGAGGAGCGTTAGCCATGCGCACGCCCTGGAAGTTGTAATACTCTCTTGCTATGACCTCCTTTTTCTTCTACAAAGGTCATTAATTAATTTAAAACGATCAAATATAATTGAAAGAAAATCAACAAATTGACAAAAATATTTTTTGGCGTATATCGGGCTTTTGTGTCAAATAATGCTCTATGTTATAGGGCGATACCCCCCCATGCTGACATTTTGACATGCTTCGGGTTCTAAATAACATTAGTTACATAAAATCAGTTCAGCCACATCGGCCACATACATCACATAAGCCACATAGGAGACGTCATGATACCCCTGTTGTAGCTCTTTCGCGCAAAAGAAGAATCAAAAAAGATCTGCTGAATTTGCGTGGTAATGAAAAAATTTTTAACTTTGTGGAAATTTGGAGAACAAGCATACCCAATGGCCCTGCGACTCTCTGAAGTTCATATCCATTAGTTATGTCTGTGAGATTAACCGACTTGCTGAGTTCCATCGCCGCGAAAAGCGGCCTGCTTGCCCGCAAATGCGCCGACCTTAAAGCGCTCAACGACAAGCTGCTCGCCGATCTCGAAGAGGCCCGCGCCGAAACCGAGGAGGCCCGCAAGGAACTCGCCCGTGCGCAGAAGGAGATAGATTACCTCCGTATCTCCCACGCGCTCTCAGCCTCCGACCCCGGCGATCTGGACCGGAGCCGTCAGGCGCTCTCCGGATTGGTGCGAAAGATTGATCGATGCATCGCACGCCTGGAGGCAGAAGAATAATTAGCCTTTCAAAGAAGCGATGGACACCGAAAAGATAAAAATGCACGTCAAAGTGGCCGGTCAGGACATTTCCCTAACCGTCGGCTTCGACGATCAGGACTTCGTCAGGCTCACGGAGCGCCGTATCGATGAACTCTTCAACGACTGGCGCGCCCGTTTCCCCTCGAAATCCCTGCAGGAACTCCTCGCGATGATGACCTACCAATACGCATCCTATTATCTGTCCCTGAGCCGGAGGCAGCAGGATGCCATAGCCCGGCTGCAGGAGTGCGACAGCGCGCTCGACGCAGCTATCCTCGAGGCCGGTTCGTCCGGGGAATAAGCGCCCCCAAAGCGCTTCTGATCCCGGCAGGTCCCTTCTTTTTAGCCCCCTTCTATGGGCGGATTTTTCGCACCGCATTCCCGCTTGGGTCCCTCTCTGTGAGGCGACCGGGCGTGTATGCGTTTTTTTATTGCCGGCCCTGAGGGGAGCCGCGAGCCGTCGTACCGGCAAGCAGCCGTCCGGGCCATCCGGCCGCCGCAGACCTCCGGGCCACTGAGGACGAAACCCGATAAATTAACCTTAATAATTTAACTTATAAATAGTTACAAAGCAAAATAATGGAACCTCTTATACCCGTATTAGTGGGCATCTTAGCTCTCGCTGCCGGTTTCTTCATAGGAATATTCCGCAGCAAAAGCAACGCCCGCTCCAAAGCCAACGAGATAATCAACGAGGCTAACCGCGAGGCGGAAGTGCTCAAACAGCAGAAGATGCTCGAAGCCAAGGAGCACGAGATGAAAATCAAGAACGAAGCCGAGAAAGAGGCTTCGCAGCGCCATCAGAAATTCCAGGCCACGGAAGCCCGCCTCAAACAGCGCGAGCTCCAGCTCAATCAGCAGCAGAGCGAAATAGCCCGCCGCCGCAACGAGATTGAGACTCTCAAGGTCAATGTCGACAATCAGCAGCTGCTGCTCGACGCCAAGAACGCCGAGGTGGAGAAACTACACCGCGAGGCTCTCGACAAGCTCGAACACCTCTCCGGCCTCACAGCCGACGAGGCCCGCGAGCGTCTGGTCGAGTCGCTCAAGGACGAGGCCAAGACTGCCGCCGCCGGTTATATCAACGACATCATGGACGATGCCCGCATGACCGCCTCCAAAGAGGCCAAACGTATTGTGGTTCAGTCCATTCAGCGCGTAGCCACCGAGACTGCTGTGGAGAATTCCGTCACAGTGTTCCATATAGACAACGATGAGATCAAGGGCCGCATCATAGGTCGCGAGGGCCGCAACATCCGCGCTCTCGAGGCCGCAACAGGCATAGAGATAATCGTGGACGACACGCCGGAGGCCATAGTCCTCTCCGGCTTCGACCCGGTACGCCGCGAGATAGCCCGCCTCGCTCTCCATCAGCTCGTGGCCGACGGCCGCATCCACCCCGCCCGCATCGAGGAGGTGGTGGCCAAGGTCCGCAAGCAGGTAGAGGAGGAGATCATCGAGACCGGCAAACGCACGGCCATCGACCTCGGTATCCACGGTCTGCATCCCGAACTTATCCGCATGATCGGCCGCATGAAGTACCGCTCTTCCTACGGCCAGAACCTGCTCCAGCACTCGCGCGAGACGGCCAATCTCTGCGCCGTCATGGCTTCCGAACTCGGTCTTAATCCCAAGAAGGCACGCCGCGCCGGCCTGCTGCACGATATAGGCAAGGTGCCCGACGACGAGCCCGAACTGCCGCACGCACTTCTCGGCATGAAACTTGCCGAAAAATATAAGGAGAAACCCGACATCTGCAACGCTATCGGCGCTCATCACGACGAGGTGGAGCAGACCTCGCTCATTGCTCCCATTGTCCAGGTCTGCGACGCTATATCGGGCGCCCGTCCCGGTGCCCGCCGCGAGATTGTGGAGGCTTACATCAAGCGTCTCCACGACCTTGAGCAGCTCGCCCTCTCATATCCCGGCGTGATCAAGACTTACGCCATCCAGGCGGGCCGCGAGCTCCGCGTGATCGTGGGCGCCGAGAAGATCAACGACGCCGAGGCCGAGAAACTTTCAGGAGAGATAGCACGCAAGATCCAGGACGAGATGACTTATCCCGGCCAGGTCAAGATCACTGTGATCCGCGAGACCCGTGCCGTAAGTTTTGCCAAGTAAGTGCCCATGTCAAGCGAAGAATTGAAACCTCAGCTCCAGCAGGCTGAGGAGAAATCTGCCGCCGCACAGGAAGCGAAAGCCGTTGAAGCGGCTCCGGTCGCCAAGGCCGCTCCCGCCGAGGCCGCCGAGGCCGCTGCTTCGGCCGGAAAGTCCGAAGCTTCGGCCGGAAAGCCGGCGCCTGCTGCCCCGGATGAGGACGACATGGCAACCGGCAACTCGCTCCCACCTTGCGGACGCGAAGGCGCCTCTCCCTGCTGCGCCTCATGCCACCGCGAGCCGCCGCGCGGCAAGCTGTTCGGCACCAACTGGCTCGGCGGCATATCCGATGCCTCCGACTTCGAGCTCGTGGAAGTGCAGTTCAAGAATACCCGCAAGAGCTTCTATCGAAACAGCTCCCGGCTCGACCTGCATATCGGCGACATGGTGGCTGTGGAGGCATCTCCGGGCCACGATATCGGCCAGATTACCATGGTGGGACGTCTGGTGCAGCTCCACATCAGGAAAGCCGGCATAAAGCCCGATTTCGAGTTCAAGAAAGTGTTCCGCATAGCCCGAGAATCCGACTTGGAGAAGTATCAGATGGCCCGGGCCCGCGAACACGACACCATGATCCGCTCGCGCAAGATCGCCGAGGATCTCGGCCTCAACATGAAGATTGGCGATGTGGAGTATCAGGGAGACGGCGCCAAGGCCATTTTCTACTATATCGCCGATGAACGCGTGGATTTCCGCAAGCTGATCCGTGTGCTCGCCGACACATTCAAGGTGCGTATCGAGATGAAGCAGATAGGCGCGCGTCAGGAAGCCGGCCGCATCGGTGGCATAGGCCCCTGCGGACGTCCGCTCTGCTGCTCGTCGTGGATGACCAACTTTGTCTCTGTGGGAACAGCGGCCGCCCGCTATCAGGACCTCTCCATGAACCCGCTCAAGCTCGCCGGACAGTGCGCCAAGCTCAAATGCTGCCTCAATTTCGAGGCCGACTGCTATGTGGAGGCTTCCCGTCAGCTCCCGCCCAAAGATATTCCGCTCGAGACGCAGGACGCCACCTATTACCACTTCAAGACCGACATACTCTCCGGCATGATGACTTACTCCACGGATAAGGGTCAGCCTGTCAATCCCGTCACTATTTCGCGCCGCCGTGTGGCCGAGATCATCGAGATCAACAAGCGCGGCGAGAAGGTGGAAGCGCTCGCTGAGGAAAACCAGAAGGAGGAACCCCGCAAGGAGTTCGTGGAGCTTGTCGGCCAGGACAACATCAACCGTTTCGACAAGACTAAAAAGAAGAAGAAAAAGAAACCGCAGGCTCAGTCCCAGGGCACCGAAAAGAAGCCGCAGTCTCCCCGCAAATCTGATAAACCGAAGGCCCAGAAGCCGCAGCAGGCTCAGCAGCAGAACTCTCAGCAGCACAAGGAACCGAAGCCGCAGCAGCCTAAGGATTCCAGACCTCGGCCGGCTGCGGAGGAGGGACAGCAGCGCCCGCGCCGCAACCGCAAGCCGCGCCCTCAGCAGCCCACGAAAACCGAATAGTCACTCCCATGCAGCGCCGCAGCACAAGACCTCACGGACGCAGAGGGAGGCTCCGGGCCTCTCTCGCTGCCGTCGTTGTGCTTCTGCTCACAGCCCTCGGAGCTTGCTCCCGCTTCGACCGAGTCCGCTATTCGCGGTTCGTGAACCTCAACCCGTCGGGGTGGGAGGCCACGGAGCAGTGCGTGTTTGACCTCGCCGACGACTCGGCCGCGTTCTCCGACCCGGCTGCCCGCTACGACATGATCGTGACTGTGCGCCACACCACAGCCTTCCCTTACAACAACCTCTGGCTCAAGTTCGAAGAGCTCACCCGTGCCGACACAATCGTCACCACGCGGCAGGAGCTTTCACTCACTTCGCCGTCAGGTTCGTGGCGCGGCAAAGGTGTGCAGGGAATCTACGAGTTCAGCGACACTATTCGCCACGGCATCATGCTCTTCCCCGGCTACACACTCTCCATCACCCACGATATGCCGGCCCGCACTGTCCCCGGTCTGCTCGACATAGGCCTCACCATAGAGCGCTGCAACTGACCCTATACAGGCCGAAAAGAGATCCCGCTTTGGAAATCATGCAGTTCCGGGCGTGCCGTTAAACAAAAACCTCCGCCTGGAGGTTATAAATCAGACAACAGAGATCTTCTCAACTTAATCTAAACTGAACATGGCAATTCTTCTCGCTGATACAGCCAATATATTCTGGAAAACGCACCGCGTGTTCCGCGGTTACGCATATCTCCCTCATTCACTGGCCGATGAACCGGTACTCTTCGTGATCCGACCCAACGAGCTCGACATCCCGGGCGTGCAATATATCCGCAAACCGGAGCAGATTCCGGCCAAGCTCGAGGAACTCGGCATGGAACTCCCCGCGACACTCGGCCTCGAACTCGACGAGCTTCCCTATTCGCAGGCTATCCGTCTGCAAAAGGTCTTCCCGGGAGCCAAAGTGGAAAACGTCTCGGTCAGGATCCGCGAGGCACGAATGATCAAGACTCCCCGCGAGATAAAGCTTATCCGCGAGGATTGCCGCAAACACGCCATGGCCTACGAGCGCATACCGAAGCTCTACCGCACCGGCATGTCCGACATCGAATTCCAGATCGAGATTGAGAGAGTGCTGCGTCAGGAAGGATGCCTCGGCTATCTGCGCACCTACGGCGGCATGATGGAGATAAACATGGGCTCTGTGCTCAACGGCGCCAACGCCGACGTTCCTTCACCCTATGATTTCGCGGTAGGCGGAGGCGGTGCCGACCTCTCACTTCCGGTAGGCGCCGACGGTGAGATCATGAATCCCGGCACAACCGTGATGGTGGACATGAACGGCAATTTCAACGGATATCAGTCAGACCTCACGCGCACATACGCTATAGGCGATCTGCCACAGTTCGCTTATCACGCCCATGAGGTGGCCCGCCATATACTTCGCGAGCTCGAGCATATAGGCGTCCCCGGTTATCCCGTAGCGGAGATGTATCAGAAGGCGGTCTCGATAGCCCGCGACCACGGCCTGGCCGAGTATTTCATGGGCCACCGCCAGCAGGCCGGATTCATAGGCCACGGCGTCGGCATACAGCTCAACGAATGGCCGGTGATAGCGCCCAAGTCGCGCCACCGCCTCGAGGAAGGCATGGTGATCGCCCTTGAGCCCAAATTCGTCATCCCCGCCGTCCCGAGCAAGACTCATAAGCCGGTGGGTGCCGTGGGCCTCGAAAACACCTACCTTGTCACCGCCGACGGTCTCGAGAACCTCACCACGACCCCCGAGGAGATTGTGACCCTTATCGACTGATTACCTAAGCCATCTTGGCGTCGCCCCGCACGGGCGAGCGCTCCAAATCTGCATAATTAGCAGCGAATGTTATTGTAACACAGTGAATCTCAAGCAGGAAATAGACAGGCAGCCCTTTCATCTTGTAGGCGAGGCTGCCGATACACTCGGCCGCGAGGCATATGTCGTAGGCGGTTACGTCCGCGACCTCTTCCTCCGTCGGCCCTCCGACGATATCGACTTCGTGACGGTCGGCTCCGGCATCGAGCTCGCCCGAAGCATCGCCGCAAAGCTTCACCGCCCCGAACGCGTCAACGTCTACGAGAACTACGGCACGGCACAGCTCCGTTATCAGGGCCTCGACCTCGAATTCGTCGGCGCCCGCCGCGAGTCCTACCACCGCGAGTCACGCAACCCGATCGTCGAAGACGGCACGCTCCACGACGACCAGTGCCGCCGCGACTTTACCATCAACGCCATGGCCATCTGCGTCAACGCCGACAGATTCGGCGAACTGCTCGACCCCTTCGGGGGCCTCGGCGACCTTGAAGCCCGGCTCATACGCACACCCCTCGACCCCGACGTCACCTTCTCCGACGACCCCCTGCGCATGATGCGGGCCATACGTTTCGCCACACAGCTCGACTTCACAATCTTCCCCGACACATTCAAAGCCATACGTCGCAACGCACAGCGAATCAAGATAATAACCCGCGAGCGCATCAACGACGAGCTGATGAAGATCATGAAGTCGGCCAAGCCATCCAAAGGATGGCGCCTTCTCGACATGACCGGACTGCTCCCACTCATCTTCCCCGAACTCGCCGAACTGAAAGGCGTCGAGACCGTGGAAGGCCGCGGCCACAAGGATAATTTCGCCCACACACTTCAAGTGCTTGACAACGTGGCCGAAAAGTCCGACAACGTATGGCTGCGCTGGGCAGCCCTGCTCCACGATATAGGCAAACCCCGCACCAAACGATGGGTCGAAGGGATCGGCTGGACCTTCCATAACCACAACTTCATAGGCGAGAAAATGGTGCCCCGCATCTTCAAACGCATGAAACTCCCCCTCAACGACCGCATGAAATACGTGGCCAAACTCGTAGGTATGCACATGCGCCCCCAGTGTATGCACGAAGAAGGCGTCACCGACTCAGCCATCCGCCGTATGCTCTTCGATGCCGGCGACGATATCGACGACCTCATGATACTGGCAGGAGCCGACATCACCTCCAAGAACCCCGCCAAAGTGCGCCGCATACTCGAGAACTTCGAATACACACGCCACCGCATGGCCGAGGTCGAGGAATCCGACAGGATTCGCTGTTTCCAACCCCCCGTCGACGGCAACGAGATCATGGAGACCTTTGGCATACCACCCTGCGCCGAGATAGGCAAGATCAAAGAAGCGATTAAAGAAGCCATTCTCGACGGCCGCATCCCCAACGACCACGCCGCCGCCCGCCGCCTCATGTTCGCCCTCGCCCCCGCCTTCAACCTTACCCCCAAACAGCCCTAACTCCCCCATCCGGTCCCAATCCCCGGCCTCCCCCGAATCCCCCTACCACCGCTCCCCCCCAAACCCCTCTCCCCAATTCCCCTTGTTTTCGGCTCTCAGTTCAGGCTCCGCTTCCCTCATTAGCAAAAATCTATGACAATCAGGTGCAGGTTGACAAAGACCG
>SFOK01000054.1 GCA_004552395.1 Bacteroidales bacterium
TTCTCCTTCGTTTTATGTTTTTTCCGTTATGTTGGCGGCGTATGTTGACCGCGTATGTTTAATAACAGCTTTATAAATTTCGGAAACTCCGATGAATTTCGTTAAATTTGCGATTGAGAAATAGCAGAAACGAATAAAACAAGCGGGGCACCATGTTGCGAACTAAGCCCCGCACCGAAACAGCGTTGCGAAAAATCACCCCAACCGTCTTCCTAAAGATACGCAGCGGTTTATCCATAAAAAAACTCTCACTCTTGACGCAACATCCATTCTCCTCAATCCGACGCACAGAGGTATGCCCGCACGGCACAAGATGGCCATGAGCCTACACGCCGAATGAAGATAGCCGGTGCGCCGCGCGTTAACCGTATATTAACCTAATATTCTTAACTCTATAGTAAATCGGAATTTATGAAATTCACCAAAATCTTACTCACGGCACTCCTGGCGGCAGGTTCGGCTTTGTCCGTATTTGCCCAAAAGAAGTTGACCGGTACGCCTTATCTTCCGCCCGACCAGATCTGGACGTTCGCCGGAGAAGGGCCAGATGCTGATCCGCAAACAGGGCTCGAATGTCGACAAGGTAATCATTCGATAACCTGAACCGATCGCCGCTGAGGCATCGTCGCCTGGCTGAGGCTTGTGACCGAGGCTTCCGGCTAAGGCGAACATAATAAAATTCCGGCTTGTTAATTAGCGGAGAGAGTCTTCTCCCCTGCTGCTGGCAAGCCGGACTTTTTTATTCTTTCCGTTACGGTTTTTTCATCCAAATGGGGCTTGCATCGCTCCGGATCCGGCTGAGTTTTTTGAGGCTTTATGTCGGCAGCAACTGATAGAAATACTTCAGGATTATGACTATAGAAGATTTGGCTAAGCGCCGGTCGGTGAGAAGCTACGTGCCGAAACCGCTTTTGGATTCGGACCGCAAGACGCTCGAGGCGCTGATCACGGATATCAACACTCACGAAGCGGGCATGCATCTGCAGCTGTTCACCGACAGCGGGGCGCCGTTCGAGGGTTTCCGCCGCAGCTACGGCATGTTTCGCGGCGTGAAGAATTATGTGGCGCTGGTTGTGGACAACAGCTATCCGTTCATGCGCGAGAAGGCTGGCTACTACGGAGAACAGATCGTTATGAAGGCCGTGGAACTTGGACTCGGCACCTGCTTCGTAGGAGGCACTTTCTCGTCGGGTCATGTGGATGCGCGTGTGCGTGCCGGTGAGGAGCTTCTCTGCCTGATTGTGCTTGGCTATGCCGATGAGGCCCACACGAGTCTGGCGGCACGTCTGTCGCGCAAGATCGCCAAACGGCGGTCAAAAAAGCCGGAAGATTTTTTCAAGTCGGATATCTCGCTGCTTGAGGCTGAGAAGCTCTTCCCGGCTCTCGGGCAGGGCCTCGAGGCAGTGGCTCTTGCACCGTCGGCTCTCAACAAGCAGCCGGTGGAGATCGGCATCGCCTCCGGCAGCAGCGAGGCTTTAAACGGCAGCGCAAACAGCGTCTCAGAGGACGGAGTTACAGTCACCGCTACAGTGCCGGAAGACAATCCGATGCAACTTATAGACCTCGGCATAGCGATGTTCAATTTCCAAGCTGTGGTGAGCGGCTATTGGGATTGGGGGCTACCGGCCGTCTTCCGCGCCGAGTGAGCCGGGGCGGCTTACCCAAGTGAGTGAAGCCAGAGTAATACAAGTTATGGAGCAGCCGTGTGAAGCAGCCGGGCGTCAGAGCAGTCGGGCTTTGATTATCAGCGGCTTGCCGGCTGCGGTCGCGCCGATGATATACTCGCTCCGTGTGCCGTCGGCTGTGCGCAGTCTCTTCTTCAGCTGTTCGGGTGTGAGCGGGAAATTGCGTGTGAGGATGTTGCACTTCTCTCCTTTCAGTGCTTTGAGTCTGCGGTCGTGGAGAGTGTAGACGTTCTCTATGCGGAACACTCGCCCGGGGAAATCTTTCGGCTCATCTTCAAACAGATAAATATTGGTATTGGCATCGAGGCGCGGCGCGGTAAACGATCGCTGCAGCAGGTCGGTGCGTCCGCTTTTGAGTATCGAGGCATTGGGTATTGCCAGGAATAGTCCTTCGCAAATCCTCTGCGGGGAGTCAAGAAGCGGTTCTGGCTGTCGCGGCGCATGCAACGGCCCGCTGAGTGTCTGCACCGTGTTGATGTCAAGGAAATTTAGCGCGTGAAATGTCGGGCCCTCCCCTGCCGACTCGGCAGCTTTGAGCTCGGCAACATCGGCAGTTGCTTGAGGGAATTCGCATATACATACAATCTCGCGACATTCGTTGCGGACGCTCACCACATAGATATGGCTCAGGTAAGGCAGCTGACGCTCCACGGCACTTATATCCATCATTGGCGAGCCTTTCACTATCAGACGACGGCAACGGCTACGGAGGAGACTGATACCGGCCACTATATCGGGGCTGCAATCCTCGAACGCGAATACTCTCCGTCCGGCGCTGTCGCGGCGCGCGGGGTCGGCAAAAATCGTGTCGAAATGCTCGCCTGTCTCGGCGAGATACTGCATGGAATCGCCGCAGACCACTCGGATATTGTCGGCTCCGCTGCGGCGGAAATTCTCATCGGCAAGCGCTGCCGAACGCAGAGCTATCTCGCAGGTAATGAGCGAACTGCAACGGTCGGCAATATAGCGGTCGTCGATTCCAAGCCCGCATGTAATGTCGAGAACCTTGTCGCCTTCTGCCACAAGCGAAGCGTGAAAACGGGCCGTGATATCGCCTGATGCCTGTTCGGCCTGCAGTGTACCAGGGAAGATCCAACGCGGATTCGCGGCAAGGAAATCGCGCAGTTTCGCTGCGGCTTTGCGCCTACATTCGAGCTGCGTTATTGCCAGGTCCACATCGAAGCCGAGCCGCTCCTTCTGCGGCAGATATTTGAGCCGCAGGGTGGCGGGATCGGCGCCGGCATGCTCGGCGCAGAAACGTAATATTTCGTCGATTTCCTCCATATTTTCACCGCAAAATTTTCACCGCAAAGTTACTACATTTACGCATCCTCTCCAAACCGCCCGCTGCTGTGCTTTACCGTGTTTTACCGGCCACTTTATGCTCCCTGTCGCAGACCGCCACAGGTTTTATGGTCTCACAGACTCTCATGCCTAAGCGGCCTCGAACTGACTGATTATCTGCTTCATATCTTCGGGAAGATATGACTTGGCTGCCTCGGTCATCTCCTCCGGTATACCGAAAAGGGGCTCGGCAAGTGATCCGACTATCGCGCCAACTGTGTCAGTATCACCTCCGTAGACCACAGCTTGGCGTATCGCATACTCAAAACTTGTCGCCTTTGAAGCCAGAAAAAGTGCCAATGGAACACACCCCTGACAGGTCACGTCGAAATATCCTCTCCGCGGGAGGTGCCCGAAGGGATCCTCGCCATAGAATTCCTTGGCCACGGTCTCGTAGATTTCCTGGGTCTTGACGGCAGCGGTTCTCATACGGAAAATTGCAACCGCCACAGCCACCGCACCTTTGATACCTTCCGGATGATTATGAGTGACTGCCGCCGACTTCTCCGCCTCCTCCCGTACGGACTGTTCATCGGCAAACAGCCACGCCACGGGACTCACACGCATGGCTGAGCCGTTGCCGAAGCTGCCGTAAGGATGCGGGTCGGGCCGCATCACCCAACTCAGGAAATAGCTGCCGTACTGGCCCATCGGATTGGGATACCTGCGGCACCATTCCTGAAGTGCCGACTGATACGATTTCCGGTTGAGGATCGCGTCGGCCACGGCCACAGTACAGATCGTATCGTCCGTATAATCTTTCTTGCGGTTAAACATCGGAAAATTATAATCCGAGGTGTTGTTGAATTCATAGCAGCTTCCCGCTATATCACCTATTATCGCTCCTAACATATTTCTTACCTTTTAAAAAAAGTTCTCGCATACCTTGAATCCACGAATCTCAGAAATCATTAAACCTCTGAAATCCAGGCTTATTCAGATTTCTCCTGAAACGCGTCCGTGGAGCCTTTGAGATAATAAGCCCGGTGATGTGGAATTCCATTAGAATTGGGATTCTTCACCGCAAAGATACTCAAATCCTGTCTTATTGTTCATTCCACCTCCAAATTTGTTCTTGCAAAGATGTTCCTGTACTATTGAACCGTCTGACATTCACGCCTCAGTCCGCACATCGTACGTTCGTACCGAACGTTCCGGGTACTGCGCCGCCAAACTACTGATTATCAATGCAGTAGGGGTGCAATATTTTGCGGCCGCACCTCAACCAGCTGATACTCAATACATTATAGACATCGTCACAAATTTCCCCGCGGTAACCGCGTGCGGCCGCCCACGCCGTCGGCGAAGCTCGGCCACTCCTTCTTCTGTCTGTGCCGAATCTGCCCACGCCGACGGCGATTCCGGTACCGTGTGTTTTCAAACATACCCTCTTACGGAATATTTCCGCAGAAAAGTTGTAAATTTGCAAAATCTCTTTTCGAGCAATTTGAATTTCATCTTCGAGTAAAAGCAAAAAATTTAATCTTCGGTAATATTCAAAATCTCCTATTCGAGAATATTCAAATCAGCGCTCTTTGAGTAATATTTATGGAAGAAATAAAACTTATCACGGACAGTGAAGGATGGTACGCCTGCGATGTGCCTCTCTCGAAAGAGGACTGGGACGGGTTGCTTCGCGACAGGTCTATCGCCTTGGAAGCGGCCATGACGGCTCTGCTGTCGTTCTATTATATGCCGGGCCATGGCGCTTCATGTACCAAGGAGGCTGAAGAATTCGGCCGCAAACCGTCCTACTATATCGGCTCGATCAACGGCTTCTGCAGGAATGTTCAAAAACGTTTTCCTGGCTTTAGGATATTGTCGCACAACTCTGATGCTCAGGTCTATTGGCCGGTATGCATGGCCAAGGGTAAATATGCGAAATGTTTATGACCTGCTTGCGCACAGCCGAGTCCGACGATAAATTTTCCGAAATATACGATATAGACTTCGATGCGAAACCCATCAAGGCGCCGGCGCTCAATGCCATACTCTCGCCTCTGTTGGTGGTTCAGTTCCTGAACTATGTGGAGCGCATCGCGGCCCGCTCGCTCCGCAAAGGGTACGTGGCTCGCCACGAGAACTGCAGCAAGATCAAAGGCCGACTCGACATCATCGGCAACGAGCGACTGAATCTGCGCACCGGACACCGCGAGAAGGTGCAAGTGCAACAGCTGCCTGAGCGCGTTTGCCAACGTTGCCGATGAGCGCCCCGTGCATCTTCCCGCCATAAAGCACAACAAACTTTACCGCGACTACACCGAGGCACTGCGACTCGCAGCCATGCTCGTGCGCCGGCAGGATATTTCGCTGTCGGAACGGGAGAATATAGGCCAAGACTACGTTCCCGTCTTCCGCTTCGATATGGCGCTCCTCTTTGAGCACTACGCTCTGGCCCTGCTCCGCGAGCAATTCGGGACAGCCATCCTTTATCAAGTCAAAGGCTTCGGCGGCCGGTTCGTGGCTGACTTCCTGCTGAACACTCCGTCATTTAAAGCTATTCTCGACACTAAGTACGTCACCGGCTACGATAGCTCAACCGGATACAACACTTCGACTGAGTACAAAACTTCGACCGAGGTCAATTCTGAATACATTAAGCAGCTCTCAGGTTATGCCCGCGACAAGTCGTTGCTCGGAGCCCTCGGCATAGACTGCAGCGACGAAGACGCCGTCCCCGTAGTCCCCTGCATGATCCTCTACCCCCTCCACACCACCCCCGAAGCCAAAGCCCTCACCTCTCCCGACGGTAAATCCCTCGCAGAACATGCAGGTAAAGCAACTACAACCACTGAAGACAAATCAATCACGGAACATAACGGCAAAGTTTTCCGCTTCCGCATATCTGAGAAGAAGCGGCTGCCCCACGCACTGAAATTCTACAAATGCCCCGTCCCGGTCCGCCTGATCTAACTTAGCCAAGCTGTGAGGAGGGCCCGAGCGAAAAGTTCTGAAGTAGCTATCAAAACTATAGAAGCTTTAGCAGCTCAGCAGACACGGCGAGCGGTCAGCGAGAGCTCGTAGGCGGAAGGAGAGGAAAGAGGCTGTCAGCGAGAGCTCGAAGGCGAAGGAGAGAGGAAGGAGGGAAAGTAAGAAGGTAGGAAGGTGAGAAGGAGGGGTTGCCGGATTCGGGGATTTTTGTTAACTTTGTGGCTTGAATAGACAATTCGCTGTCTTGAAATTATGAAAATCGAAAATTTCTACATATATTTCTGTATTTTACTCGCGACTCTGCTCGGCTCCCTGAACCTTAGGGCGGCTGTGGCGGAGCCTGAATTTACGGTCGTAATCGATGCCGGCCATGGCGGCAAGGACACCGGTGCGGTCGACAATGACATACGCGAAAAAGACGTGAACTTAGGCACCGCGCTCAAGTTAGCTGACTATATCCGCAAGAACCACAAGGAGATAAAGGTTGTGATGACGCGAAGCACTGACGAGTTCATCTCTCTGCAGGGACGCGCCGACATAGCCAACCGCAACAAGGCTGACCTCTTCATCTCGATCCACACCAACTCTGTGGACCTGAAGAATCCGAACCGCAAGACCATAGCCGGAGCATCCACATACACACTCGGACTCCACCGTGATCAGGACAACCTGAATGTGGCGCGCCGCGAGAATTCCGTGATGACGCTCGAGTCTGACTACGATTCCAAGTACAAAGGGTTCGACCCCGCTTCCGACGAATCGTACATCATTTTCGAGATGGCTCAGAAAGCGAATATGGCGCAGAGCGTGAAGTTCGCCGAGGCTGTGCAGAAACAGATGGCCTCCGAAGCGGGGCGCAAAGACCGCGGTGTGAAGCAGGCCGGTTTTTGGGTGCTGTGGGCCACTTCGATGCCTTCCGTACTTGTGGAGCTCGACTTCATCACCAACCCCGATGTGGCAAGTTTCATAGGCTCCGAAAACGGCCAGGAGAAGATGGCCCGGGCTATAGGCAAAGCTGTTGACAACTACTTCGCGAGTCTGAGTTCGCAGCGTCCCAAGACGACAAACACAACCGGCCAACGAGCTTTGGCAGCTTCCAAACCAGCCACGACAAAAGCCAGCTCACCGAAGAAACAGGAGGTACGGACTTCAAAGAAAAATTCCAAATCCTCCGAGAAAAAGGACTCCGGCAAATCTTCAAAAAACAAAAAGAGTAAGGATAAAAGCGAACGTTCCAAAAACGACAACAATTCTTCATCAAGAAGTACCGGCCGTCAGCAACAGAAAGCCGAAGCTTCTGGCGACTACGATGCCAACCTTGCATCTGTAACCACACTCGAGACTCCTTCCCGACGCGAAGCGACATTCAACACCACCCAGAAGCGGACGGACACCGCATCAGCTCCGCGACGCCGACGCGGAAGCAAAGCCCGCGAGAAATCCGAAAACCGCGAATATGAAGTGGCGGTGATCAGCGAAGAACGCAGCTACGTGATCGCTGATGAACCTGTTCTCGTTCAACAACCGGAGGCCCAGTCCGACGACGACAAGAACACAAAATCCAAAGACAAAAAGAGCAAAAAGAAAAAAGATAAAAAGCGTAAGGATTCGAAAAATAAAGATCCCCGCCACTCCATGACCGGCACTGCCGTTTCATCGGCCCGTTCCGGCAAGAATGACGCGCAGACTCCGGCAAAAACCTCCTATGCCTCTTCAGTTAAAACTGAAACAAAGAAGGTAAAAGTCGAAGGCACAGCCACTGCAGCAGCTCAGGCAAAACACGTAACGGCCAAGCAAGCGTCTCCACGCAAAAAAGAGACCAAGAAACGCGGCACCTCCGCGAGTCCGGTTCGCCTCGACAAACGCGTGACCGTCTATAAGATACAGATCCTCTCATCCGAGAGTCACCTCAAACAGAGCAGTCCCCGCTTCTGCGGCTTAAAGCCGATAGACTGCACCAAGAAGGGAGACCTCTACAAATATACTTACGGCGAAACAACCAGCGAGACAGAGATCCGCGGCATGCTCGAGGAGGTTAAGAAACTGATTCCCGACGCTTTCATAGTGACGAGTCAGAAATAGCCTCAGCCCTCTGCCGCTACCTGAGGGTTTCCCCGGCAAAAGGATCAGCTAACAGCCCTTAATCCTGTGTCGCCCTATAGTGCTGATTAATGGCAATCCCGCGGTCCATTACCTCTCCCACCGCAAACTAAATAAGAAAAAAATAACGACAGACCATAATGAAAAAGTTATTCTCACGAGAGTTCATCATCGGCATTTGCGTGCTTGTGGCTCTTGTTATCCTCTACTTCGGCATCAACTATCTGAAAGGGATAAACCTATTCAAACCAGGCAATTATTACACCGTGGAGTACGATAATATCCGCGGCCTGGAGACAGCCGCAGCGGTCACAATCGACGGCTACAAGGTTGGCGAAGTGCGCAAAATCGATTTCAACTACGAGCACCATTCGGCCATCAAGGTATCAGTGGCCCTCGACAAGAAACTGCGTGTGCCCGTGGACTCCAAGGCGATCATCACCACATCACTGCTCGGCACACCCTCGATCGTGATCATACCCGGCAAGAGCGAGCGTATGATAGAGCCGGGCGGAATGATCCCGAGCGGCACCGAGAAAGGTATGCTCGACGCTGTGGGGCAAGACGTCATGCCTATGGTCACCACACTTATCCCACACATCGATTCGCTTGTGGTGAGTCTCAATACCACCGCGCAAAACATAGCCTATCTTTCAGGCAAACAGGGCCTTGAGAACTCAGTGGACAATCTCGAAAAGATAACGGGCGACTTCTCGGCCCTCGCTTCGGCTCTCAACAAGTCACTCAGTAGCCAGGTGCCTCAGGTCATGGGCACAGCCGGTGAAGTTGCCACCAACATCAACAGCATAACCAAAGACCTGATGGTGGTCACCAACCAGCTCAAACAGCTCCCCCTCAACGGCACAATGCAGAACGTCAACGAACTGACCGGGAACCTCAATAAGCTCTCGCGCGACCTCAACTCAGGCGAAGGCACACTCGGAAAACTCCTCAAGGACCCGTCGCTCTACTATCACCTCAACCGCGTCACGGCCGATATCGACTCGCTTATCAACGACATAAAGACTAACCCGAAGCGCTATATCAACGTGAAAGTGTTCTGACGCCAGGCAGCGAAATCATCAAGGCTGAAACAGCCCCCGAAGCGCCGTAAACCATCCGAAGGGAGAGCGTCGGTTATTTGGATTCGTTCTAAATAAACAGAACTCTCCCCGGGATTATAAAACGCACTTCCATAACAGATTAACAGCTCGTGTGCCGTAGCGACTCCATGACAGTTCAGACAGTTACTCTCCTATCAATCTGACGTTTAGCTACGTTCAGGAGCTTCCCGGAAGGTCAGAAAAGGTAAAAAGCTATCAATCAGTCCTCAAACGGCAAATCTTTAAATCCAAATTCTTATCCTCTTTTTTTTGACAATAATTTTTGCCAACTTTGTAAACCTTTCCTACACAAAGGCACAGGCCCAAGTCCTGTGAAAAAAGGAGTTCTCCCCCTAAGGTCTATAGTTAGCACCGCCGGGACAGCGACTCGCTTCCCCGACTATCCACTCTGCGGCGACTGACGGAACCGCAGTAGCAACGCTTGCCCTTTGACTAACCTTGCACAGTGCTCACACACGGCGCCAAAAGAAACGAACCAGTGACTCAAAAGGACCACATATCACTCTGGAACGACTGTCGAACCATATTGCGCGACAACCTCACCGACGAACTATACAAGATATGGTTCGCCCCGGTGGAATCGCGCAGTTTCTCCGACGGCCGACTATGCCTTGCGGTCCCTTCGGATCTCTTTGTGGACCAGTTTGAGGACAAGTTCTACACACTGCTCGAGTCGACGATCAACAGAGTCTACGGCCCCGGCGTCACAATCGACTATACCTACAACGTCACCTCCGACCCCTCCTCGGCCGTGACCATAGCCAGCTCCCGCCCGAGCGCATCGCTCAAGAACCCCGTCAACACGCAGGACCAGATAGCGCCGAATCCGTTTCATGAGGGAGTGAACCGCCGCAAGATCGAGCCCCAGCTCAATCCCACCTACAACTTCGAGAACTATTGTGTGGGCGAGAGCAACAAGCTCCCCTTCACCATAGCCGAATACATAGGCAACCATCCCGATAAGACAGATTTCAACCCCTTCTTCCTCTACGGAGCCACCGGTGTGGGTAAGACACATCTCATCCAGAGCATAGGCATACGGGTGAAGGAACGCTACCCGCAGGCCCGCGTGCTCTACATCACCTCGCGCATCTTCGAGAACCAGTACGGCAAGGCGATACGCGAGAAGAAAGTGGGCGACTTCATCAACTTCTACGAGCAGATCCACGTGCTGCTCATCGACGACATACAGGAACTCTCCGGCAAGCCCGGCATACAGAACGCCTTCTTCCCCATTTTCAACTATCTGCATCAGCGCGGACGATTACTCATCATGACCAGCGACCGGCCGCCCGTGGCTCTCGACGGTATGATGGACCGCCTGCTGAACCGTTTCAAGTGGGGTGTGATCGAGGAGCTTCCCGCGCCCGACCTGGCTCTGCGCAAGAAGATACTGCACCATAAAGCCGCGCGCAACGGCCTCTCGCTCTCCGAGGAAGTGATCGACCTGATAGCAGCCAGTGTCACCACATCGATACGCGAGCTTGAAGGGATAGTGCTCTCCCTGCTCACACGCGCCACGATCCTCAATCAGGAGATCACGCCCGAGCTGGCCAAAGCAGTGATAGCATCGTCGGTGAAGGTCAACACCAAGCGCATCAACTTCGACATGATAGTGGAGAACACCGCCGCCTACTATAACCTCGACCCCGACGTGATTTTCAAGAAGAACCGCGTCAAAGATGTGGCCGAGGCGCGTCAGGTCGTGATGTATCTGGCCGACAAGCTTACAGACCTATCAGCATCGTCGATAGGCCGCAAGCTCGCGCGCTCGCACACCACGGTAAGTTACGGTGTCGACGCCATCCGCGACCGCCTCGATGTGGAACCGGCCCTGGTCGACACTATCTCGCAGATCGAAGAATCGATCCGCCGATAACGCATTCCCCCACAAAATTTCCTGAAAATTTCCGACTTATCCGGATCAGCTGCAAAGCTGATTCAGCTATGATAGCTCTTTTAGCCCGATGACCGCTGCTCGTTGCCTGCGCGGCCGCCCCTGCGACCAAACCCGCAGCCTGCAAACGCTCCCGCCTAAAAAAAGAAAAGCCACCGTATCTTACGATGACTTCCTTGTAGCGGGACCGAGA
>SFOK01000007.1 GCA_004552395.1 Bacteroidales bacterium
CCCCCTCATTCATCCTCTCCCCGCCCCTCCGATAATTCCGATGATTCCGATAATTCCGATTACTCCGATAATCGCGCCAAAATCCCGGTCGAATCCCGGTCGAAACCGGATCTAAATCTCGGCAAATAAACATGGCAGGCGCGGGGAAACGGATTCCTCGCGCCTGCTATTCGGATTTATCCGCTCTCAAAGTTCGGCTGAGCCGGGAGCGGACGATTTATGTTCAATTATAGCCCTTGAAGTTCAAAACCTCGGAATTCTCCTTGGGGAAGGGATTAGTCCTCGTTGAGGTTGACGCGCTTGAAGGTCACAACCTCCAGGCCCTTGTCAACTGACTCAAGATACTGGCCCACAGTCACCTTGCCGTCTTCGCGAACGAAGCCCTGCTCCATGAGGACGCTTTCCTTATAGAACTTGTTGATACGGCCTTCGGCGATCTTCTGGATCATTGCCTCAGGAAGAGAAGCAGCTTTCTTCTCAGCTGTCTCCTTGGCGATAGCACGGCCCTTCTCGGCCTCCTCAGCCGTGATCCAGCCTTTGGTGATGTTGGACTCAATGTGGTCCTCAGAGTCGAAGTGGTTCGGGTTGAGACCGGCCTTGCGGATAGCGGCCTCCACAGCCTTCTTCACCTGCTCCTCTTTGGTCTTCTCCACAGCGACTTTGTACTCCTCGTCTACTGTAGCCTGCGGCACCTGAGCGCGTGTTGCAGCCACAGGGTTCATGGCGGCTACCTGCATGGCAACCTCCTTGCCTACCTGTGCGTTCTCCACAACCTTGTTGAGGCCCACGATAGTGGCTAGCTTGTTGCCGAGGTGATCGTAAGCGGCCACGCTGGGAGCCTCGATCCACTCGTAAGCGCCGAGCTCCATCTTCTCGCCCGTCTTGCCGATCTCATCAGTGATGTGGTCAGCTACGGTGCGGCCGTCCTCGAGAGCGAGAGCCTTGAGAGCGTCCATATCCTTGGGCTGTTTGTCGAGAGCTGCGTTGAGCAGAGTTTTGGCCAGAGTGCGGAACGACTCGTTTTTAGCCACGAAGTCAGTCTCGCATTTCAGGGCTACGATAGCGGCGAAGTTACCGTTCACGCCCGAGAAAACGCAACCTTCGGATGCCTGACGGTCCTCGCGCTTGGCGGCTACGGCCTGGCCCTTCTTGCGTATAATCTCGATAGCGGCCTGGATGTCGCTGCCTGTCTCCTCGAGAGCCTTCTTGCAGTCGGAGAGACCTGCGCCGGTCATGTGGCGCAGTTTCTTTATATCTTCAATTGATACTGCCATTGTTACTTTTTAGAAAATTAGAGAGTGTGTGGGTTAAATACCCGAGAGCCCGTTAAGCCTCGGCGGGTTTCGCCCGAGAGGTTGTTAAGCCTTGGCGGGGTTTGCCCAAGAGCCCGTTAAGCCTCGGCGGGGTTGGCCCGAGAGGTTTTTAAGCCTCGGCGGGTTTCTCGTCGGCCTCAGCGGGAGCCTCGGCAGCAGCCTCGGCTGCGGGAGCCTCAGCGGGAGCTTCGGCAGCAGCCTCGTTGCGGCGAACGCGGCGGCGCTTGCCCGGAGCGGGAGCTTCGGCAGCGGCCTCACCCTCCTCATTGCCTTTGTCCACGTTCTCCACCTTGCGCTCCTCGAGGCCCTCAGCCATAGCTGAGCATACGGTGTCGAGGATAAGCTCGATGCTCTTGGAAGCGTCATCGTTGGCGGGGATCACGAAGTCAATGTTCGAGGGATCCGAGTTGGTGTCGACCATAGCGAACACGGGGATACCGAGACGATTGGCCTCTGCCACGGCGATGTGTTCTTTCATCACGTCGACAACGAAAAGAGCGCTCGGCAGACGGTTCAGCGAAGCGATAGAGCCGAGAGTCTTCTCGAGCTTGGCGCGCTGACGTGTGATCTGCAGTTTCTCGCGCTTCGACAGGTTGTCGAAAGTACCGTCCTTCGACATCTTGTCGATTGTATCCATCTTCTTCACAGCCTTGCGGATGGTGGGGAAGTTGGTGAGCATGCCGCCGGGCCAGCGCTCGATAACGTAGGGCATACCTACGCTTGCGGCCTTTGTTGCGATCACTTCCTTGGCCTGTTTCTTAGTGGCTACGAAGAGCACTTTCTTGCCGCTCTTAGCGATCTGCTTGAGAGCATTGGCGGCCTCTTCAGCCTTGGCGGCTGTCTTGTAGAGGTCTATGATGTGGATTCCATTGCGCTCCATGAAAATGTAGGGAGCCATGGCGGGGTTCCATTTTCTTTTGAGGTGGCCGAAGTGGCAGCCTGCCTCCAGGAGCTGGTCAAATGTGGGTGTTGCCATTGTTTGTTTTTGAGGTTGTTTACGTTCTTTTGGTGTTTACAACCACCGGGTAGGGAACGTGTCCATCTCGGCGGTTTAGATACTAAACTCTTGTCAGATTGCTTCGGGGAGCATTAACGCTTACTGAACTGGAAGCGCTTGCGTGCTTTGGGACGACCCGGTTTCTTACGCTCTACCTCGCGGGAGTCGCGTGTCATGAAACCCTCGGAGCGGAGAGTCTTCTTGTCTTCGGGGTTGATCTTGACGAGCGCGCGGGCTATGGCGAGACGGAGAGCCTCGGCCTGGCCCTTGTAGCCGCCGCCGCGAAGGTTGACCTTCACGTCGTAGTTGCCGGCGACGCCGAGCAGGTTGAGCGGCTGGAGCACCACATACTGAAGTATCGAAGAGGGGAAATAAGTGTCAAGCGCACGTTTGTTGATAGTGATTACGCCGTTACCCTCAGTGACGTAAACGCGTGCGACAGCGGCCTTGCGGCGGCCAAGTGCATTGATTGTTTCCATCCTTCTTATTTCAGTTTGTTGATGTCGATTTTCTTAGGATTGAGGTCAGTCTGCGGGAAGCTCTCGCCGTTGTAGACGTAGAGATTGCCCAGCAGACGTGCACCGAGACGGTTTTTGGGGAGCATGCCCTTCACCACCTTCATGAAGAGGGGGTGTTTGCCGGGCTTAAAGCTGCTCTTCTGGGACTTGAGCATGAGCACCTCGGGAGTGGTCTCGCGCTGACCGCCGGGATAGCCGGTATAGCGCAGATACACGCGGTCGGTGAATTTCTTGCCCGTCATACGGACCTTGTCGGCGTTGATTATGATTACGTTATCGCCGCAATCCATGTACGGAGTGTAATTAGCTTTGTACTTGCCGCGCAGAATCTTTGCGACCTTAGCGCAAAGGCGGCCAAGTACCTGGTCTGTTGCGTCCACTACAACCCACTCTTTGTCGATCGTTGCAGGAGTGGCGGGGACGGTCTTGTAACTTAAAGAATCCACTTTAATTTCTTGTTTGTTTGTCTTAACTGTTTGAGGCTCTGAGAGTTTGCGTCGGCCAAAACGCTCACTTCCGCGGCCTTCTCTTAGTGATTTGGATATAATCGGCTCGCAAAATTACTAAAAATTCCGCGAGCCGACAAATTTTTTGAAAAATTTAATTCAAGTGTTTTTCAGGCCCTTAGCCTGAGGGCCTGAAAAAGAGGTCAGAAGCCTGAAATCCGGAGGCTGAAATCCGAGAGGTGGAGAGTTATTTTACGGTCAGGAGGGCTTTGCTGAGATTCTGCGAGTCGGGACCGGCCATGATCTCGAACTCACCCGGCTCGAGCACATACTCCAGGTCGTGGTTGTAGTACTTCAGCATGTCGGGAGTCACGGTGAAGGTCACCTCCTTGCTCTCGCCCGGCTTCAGTGTCACCTTCTCGAAGCCTTTCAGCTCCTTGACGGGACGTGTCGACTCGGCGACTGTGTCGCGGATATAGAGCTGAACAGTCTCCTTGCCCTCCACGGCGCCTTTGTTGGTCACCGTCACTGAGGCTGTGACCGTGCCGTCGGGAGCCATCTCCGATGACGAGAGTGCCACGGGCGAGATCTCGAACTCGGTGTAGCTCTTGCCGTAGCCGAACGGATAGAGCGGCTGGTTGGGTATGTCCTGATAGTTGGAGCGGTATTTGATGTAGCTCACGCCCTCGGGCATGGGACGGCCTGTCATCATGCTGTTGTAGTGCACCGGGATCTGGCCCACATGATACGGGAAGCTGACGGGGAGTTTGCCGCTCGGGTTCACCTTGCCTGCGAGCACGTCGGCGATAGCGCCGCCGGCCTCGGAGCCTGCGAACCAGACATTCAGAATCGCGTCCAGATTATCCTTCTCCCAGGTCAGCACGAGCGGACGGCCTGTGAAGAGCACGAGTACGATCGGCTTGCCGGTCTCCTTCAGAGCCTTGAGAAGCTCCTCCTGCGGCTCGGGCACCACGATATTGGCACGACTTGCGCCCTCTCCTGTCATCTCCGAGAGCTCGCCCATGGCAGCCACGATCACGTCGCTCTCGGCGGCAAGCTTCAGGGCCTCAGCCTTCATCTCTGCGGCTGACTGCCCGGTGCGCTCCGGGTTCTGACCCGGCGACACCTTCTTCTCCAGTTCCGCATCGGCGAGAGCGTCGCAGCCCTTGGCGTAACGCACCTTGTCGCCGAATACCTCCTTCATACCCTCATAGAGACTCACCGGCTTGCGGTCGGCGTCAGGCACGCTCCACATACCCGGCATGTTGGCGGCCGAGTTGCCGAGCGGGCCAATGAGAGCTATTTTCTCCGCGCCCTTGAGCGGGAGCACACCGTCCTTGTTCTCCAGGAGCACCATGCACTCGGCTGCGAGCCGGCGGGCCTCCTCGCGGTAGGCGGGCTTGTAGACCGTAGCGGCCTCGCGCTTGGTGTCGGTGTAGCGATACGGGTCGTCGAAGAGACCCAGCCTATACTTCATCTCGAGCACACGGCGCACGGCACGGTCAATATCCTCCATGCTCACCTTGCCCTCCTCGAGCGACTTGGCCAGCGTGTTCTTGTAAGCCTCCGAAACCATATCCATGTCCGTGCCGGCCTTCAGCGCGCGAGCGGCCACCGTCTGATAGTCGCCGATGCCGTGAGAAATCATCTCGAGCACACCGGTATAGTCCGACACCACCATGCCGTCGAAGCCCCACTGCTTGCGGAGCAGGTCAGTGAGCAGGTAGCTGTTGGCAGTGGCGGGGATATTCTCAAACGTGTTGAAAGAAGCCATGAACGAACCCGCGCCGGCCTCGGCAGCTGCCTTGTAAGGGAGAATATATTCGTTGAGCAGGCGCTGACGGCTCATGTCCACAGTATTGTAGTCGCGGCCGCCGTCGGGAGCGCCGTAGAGAGCGAAATGCTTCACACACGCCATCACGGTGTTCTTATCCTTGAGATCCTCGCCCTGGAAACCGCGGACCATAGCCTTGGCGATCTCGGCACCGAGGTAAGGGTCCTCGCCCGGGCCCTCGGCGATACGTCCCCAGCGCGGGTCGCGGCAGACATCGACCATCGGCGAGTAAACCCAGTTGATACCGGAGGAGGAAGCCTCGTCGCCGGCGATCTGAGCCATACGCTCAATGGCGCTCATGTCCCAGCTCGACGCCTGCGCCAGAGGTATGGGGAAGGTTGTCTGATAGCCGTGGATCACATCGAGGCCGAAGACCAGCGGAATACCGAGACGCGATTCCTTCACGGCGATGTCCTGGAGTTTGCGTATCTCGGCAGCGCCTTTGACGCCAAACACGCCGCCCGTGTGACCGCCGCGGATATTCTCGGCCACATTCTCGCTCTTGGCGTCGCCCGTGAGGATACCCGACACCGGGAGGTTGAGCTGACCGATCTTCTCCTCGAGGGTCATCTTAGACATCAGATTGTCGATGAAACTGTCCATATCGGCCGGCGCCTTCGGCTTTGCTGTGGCGCAAAGCGCGGCACCCGCTGCGAACAGAGTGATAATAGTTTTCTTGGTTAACATATCTGCTGTTTATGAATTGAATGTTTTGGTGGAAAAGGTATTACCCGAATAATCAACGGATTTTGCCGCATATTATTATGAGAGGGCCCGGAGTGGGCCGAAGGCGAATTGCTCGGGCCATTATACCAAGAGGCTGCGCCAATTTTGACACAGCCTCCCTCTTTATTTCGCCCGAAGGGGTCAATTTTATTTTGCCCGAAGGGGTCAGTCCCGCGTGCCCGAAGGGGTCAATCAAGCGCGCCTTTTCCAGTAGCCAACAGAAGTGCTAATTTTCTTATTGTTTGGTAAATTGATTATTTGATTATTGTTATTAGATAATTCGTCAGTAAAAGGATGTAGGTCAAGCGATCGGCGCTTGCCGTGAGGCACGGACCGCTTGGCAGTGCGGTCATTTCGTTTGTTTCATATAGTCGAACGGTTTCTCATAGTCGAGAGCCGGTTAAGACCTTGTTCCTTAATGCCATGTCGGGTCAGTCGGTTATTGTCAGTAGCGTGATGAAGGGGAAGATCAAAAATAGTTCCTCTATTCCAAATAAAAATTTCCTTTTTTTATTTTCCCAATTTTTTTGGACATCCGCGGCGGCTGCTGCTCTGCGGCGGCGCTTACCTATTTTGCTGCGGATTTTGCCAATATTTCCCCGCACTCTTGCGACTGTGCTCCGATTCCCTTAATTTTGCGAAACAGATCGAAATATACGCAAATATGAGAAACCGCTATACCGCACTTACAGCAATCCTCTTCTCCACCGCCATTGCTTCGGCTACTCCGGCCGCCGCGACCACGACATCAACAGCCACCGCAACTACCGAATCGGCATCGGCCAATCCGGCCGATACGGTGAGGGTGCTCGACGAGTTGGTGGTGGTGGAGAGTGCCGCCAAGGCACCGGTGCCTCTGCTGCCGCTCGACGTCAGAGTGGTGGGCGAGCGCACGATAGCCAACAGCACAGAGACGAACGTGCTCCCCGTGCTTCAGAACCGTGTGCCGGGCATGTTCGTGACCGAGCGCGGCATGGCGGGCTACGGCGTGAGCGGCGGCTCGGCCGGGTCTGTGGCGATACGCGGCGTGGGCGGCATAGGCAAGGTCCTGTTTATGATCGACGGTCAGCCGCAGTGGGCCGGCATATTCGGTCACTCCCTGCCCGACACATATGTAACCAACGATATAGAGCGCGTGGAGGTGGTCTCCGGTCCGTCGTCGCTGCTCTACGGCTCCGGGGCCATGGGCGGATCGGTGAACCTGATAACCCGCCGCCCCGCAGAGGAGGGTTTCGCGGGTAATCTGCGTGCCCAGGCCGGCAGCTACGGCACGATGAAGTACGGTCTGAGGGGGTCGTGGCACAAAGGGGGTCTGCGTGCCCTCGCCGCCGCGAGCTACGAGCGCAGCGACGGTTCGCGCCGCGGAATGGGCTATTGGCTCGCAAACCAGTACGCCGCGGTGAGCTACGGCTTCAACCCGCACTGGGAGGCCGGCGCCAACTTCATGATCACAGAAACGAAGGCCGACAACCCCGGCGACATATATCAGGAGAAACCGCTCGGCATGTGGGCCCGTCAGGTTCGCTACACCACCGCCCTCTTCGTCAAGAACCGCTACGACTTCGCCTCAGGCGGCCTGCAGGCTTACTGGAACCGGGGCGACCACACGATCGACGACGGACTATCGGGCGGCGTGCCGCGCACTTACCTGTTCCATTCCCACGATTACAATATGGGGGTGACGCTCTACGAGACGCTCCATCCCTGGGCCGACGTCGACCTGAGCGCCGGCATAGACTTCAAGCACTGGGGAGGCAACGCCCACAACACCGACAAGTCCACGAAGGAGGAGTCGCCGATCGTCGACAGGCATGTCAACGAGATAGCCGGCTACCTTATGATGCAGCAGGCACTCTGGCAGCAGCGCCTCAGTCTCAACGCCGGCGTAAGGCTCGAGCACTCGAGCCAGTTCGGCAATCAGTGGGTGCCTCAAGCCGGCTTCATACTGCGTCCGCTGCAGGGCTCGCGGCTCAAGTTCAACTACGCCCGCGGCTTCCGCTCGCCCAACATTCGCGAGCTGTATATGTACCCGCCTCACAACCCGGACCTGGAGCCCGAGCGCATGGACAACTATGAGGTGGAGCTTCGTCAGCAGCTTCTCAACGGACGACTTGACCTTGGCCTCGCACTCTATTATATCCACGGCGACAATATGATACAGACCGTTCGCCGCGACGGCAAGCCACTCAATGTGAACACAGGCCGGTTCATCAACAAGGGCTTCGAGATCGATGCTACGTTCGCCGCCGCCGCAGACTGGACCCTCACAGCCAACTATGCTTATCTGCACACCGACACACGTATCGTGGGAGCTCCGCGCAACAAGCTGTTCGGCGAGGCCGACTACACGCCCGGCCGCTGGCATTTCGCCCTGGACGTGACCGGTATCTGGGACCTGGCCACGGAGAAGAACGAGCAGAGCTATGCCCTTCTCGGCGCCCTTGTCGGCTGCTCGGTACCTGTCAAGCTGCCTCTCGAGGTCTTCGTGAAGGGCGAGAACCTGACCGCCACACGCTATGAGGTGAACTACGGCTTCCCGATGCCCCGCGCCACCGTGATGGCCGGCTTCGATCTCCGTTTTTAATCTCCCTTTTTCGATCCGGTATACACGCGCATAGATATGCAATCGATAAAGAATCTGCTCGACGAGGCTGCCGCCCGCATAGAGACACCCGAGTTCATAGCCGATGATCCGGTGCAGTTTCCGCGCCTCTTCAGCTCGCTGCCCGACATAGAGATAACGGCGCTCTGCACGGCCCTGATGGCCTGGGGGAACCGCCGCATGATACTGCGCGACGCCCGCAGGCTCTTGGAGATCATGGATATGCAGCCGCACCGGTGGGTGAAGGAGAGCGGCTGGCGCGATCTCGACCCGGCCTTGAACCTGCACCGCACCCTCTTTGTGCGCGACCTGAGCCGTCTGCTCGAGGCGCTGCGCAAGATCTACAGCCGCTATCCGACGCTCGAGGCGTTCATGGAGGCCGAGGGTGTGAGCCGCTGCGAGGCCCCGGCGTGGGAGTTCGCCGCCCGGTTGCAGCAGATCATGCTCGCGGACGGCGAGGGGGCATGTCCGCAGTGCATACCCTCGCGTATGGGCACCACGCCGCTCAAACGGTTCAACATGGCGTTCCGGTGGCTCGTGCGCCGCGACTCGCCCGTCGACTTGGGTGTCTGGCGGTCGATCTCGCCCTCGCAATTGTATATACCGCTCGATGTGCATGTGGGACGCATAAGCCGCGAGACGGGTCTGCTGCTCCGCCGAAGCAACGACCGCAAGGCTGTGGAGGAGCTCACCGGCCGTCTCCGCGAGCTACTGCCCGAGGACCCTACGCGCTATGACTTCGCGCTCTTCGGCCTCGGCATAGAGCGTAAGGAGTCGGCTTTAAAGAGGGAGTGAACGAGCAAGCTCACACCGCCGACTGATTTTTGCTAACTTAGAAATTATCAGCTACCTTAGAAATTTTAGGAAAGTATTCGGGTCTTTTAGCTCCCGGGGGTACGGATGCGCCACTGAGCCGGGTAGAGATTGTTGGCGCGGTTACCCAAGAATTTCGCAAATCCGAGTCGCAGGCCGCGGTAGGTGACCATGAAATAACCTTTGCGGTCGAGTCCGGCACGGCGACAGGCCTCGGGGAGTAGCTCGGCTTCGCGCCGCAGATACGACAGAGCTTCGTCGCGCGTCAGCTCCACTTCGGGATATATCTCGGAGAGGCGCGGGAGTCCGGCGCCAAGGGCCAGCGCCTGATCGGGTATGAAGTCGCGTCCTTTCACCTGGCCGGCCTCTATGCCGGCGCCCAAGAGGCGGGTCGCTGAAGCGAGAGTCGCGACGAGCTGTTCACGACCCGCAGGCAGGAAACGGAACCTGTCGCCATACGCGGCGAGTGTATACCCTTCCGGGAGCACGGCCGCTATGCGGCTCAGGTCCTCCGGGAAGCTCTGTCCGCGGCCTTTGCCTTTATTCTTCGCGTTGTTTTTCGCGGGACGCTCCTTGCGGCCGGCGCGGTCCTTGTGGTCGATCCGCTCGGCGGCGGCTCCCGGGTCTGTCGGTTTTCTCACCACAGCTAAGAAGAGACCCTCGCCGACGGTGATGTGCGGCATGAACCTCAGCGCCGGGATATCTTCGGCTTCGCCTTCTTTGAGGGCGCCCGGGATACCAAAACGTTCGTTGAAAAGAGTGTCGACGGGTTCGGCGCCGTAGGTATCTATAAGGTAGCGGATCCGGTCCTCGTCCTCGGCGAGGTTGAACGTGCATGTGCTGTAGACGAGCAGGCCGCCGGGACGCAGAGCCGTCCACACATTGTCGAGGATCTCGCGCTGAAGGGCCGCGCAGTCGCGCACGAGCTGTTCGCTCCACTGGCGGCGCGCCTCCTCATCCTTGCGCATCATCCCTTCGCCGGAGCAGGGAGCATCCACGGAGACGACGTCGAACACACCGCGCAGCTTGCGGAAGGCGGCCGTGTCGCCGCAGGTCACGGCCGCGTTGCCGTAGCCCCACTTCTCCACATTCTCGAGGAGGATGTTGGCCCGCTGCGCCACGAACTCGTTGGCCACGACGAAGGAATCTTCGGAGAGGCCGGCGAGTATGGCTGTGGTCTTGCCGCCGGGGGCCGCGCATGCGTCGAGCCAGAGGAGGGCTTCGCCGCTTTCGCCTTCGCCGCTCAGCTCGCGGGAGGCGAAACGGGCCGTCTCGGTGAGTATCATCGACGCCGGGTCCTGCACGTAGAAGACTCCGGCGTGCAGCTCCGGCATGAAAGTGAAGGCCGGGCGTTCAGGCAGCAGCAGCCCTTCTTCGCAGCGGTCGATCCTCTCCGCGCCCGGGAAGAGCCGCTCACTAACTGTGTCGGACGACAGCCGCTCGCACTCCGCGACCTTGCGCGGGTTGAGCCTCACGCCCGTGGCCGGGGCGGAAGCGGAGAGAGCACCAAGCAGCGGCTCGGCCTCATCTCCGAGCTGGCGGCGCATCAGGTCGCAGAACTCCGGCTTCAGCTCCACCGAAGGCCTCGCCTGCCCCTCGGCACTACCCTGAGAGGTATTCTTATTTTCCACCGTATATTTATGCGGGTTTTCCACCGGCTTGGTCGATTGCGCGGAAAGCGGCGGCGTAGAGGCGCATCTGCTTCACCATGGATACCAGACCGTTGCTTCGTGTGGGCGAGAGGTGTTCCTTCAGCCCTATGCTGTCTATGAAATAGAGGTCGGCGCCAAGGATCTCGTCGGGCGTGCGGTCGGAGAGGACGCGGAGCAGCAGGGCCACTATACCCTTGACAATCAGCGCGTCGGAGTCGGCGCGGAAGATCACCTTGCCGTCCTTCTCCTCAGCCACGATCCATACGCGGCTCTGGCAGCCCTCGATCAGATTCTCGGGCGTTTTCTCGCTTTCCGGGAGAGGGGGAAGGGTGCCTCCCAGCTCTATGATATATGCGTAGCGGTCCATCCAGTCGGTGAGCCCCTCGAACTCCTCTATAATCTCGTCTTGTGTCTCGTTTATACTCATCTCTTTAGAGCTTGTTTAACAAAAAAACTCTTTTGGACCGCAAAGTTACAAAAAAAGCGCGTGAATGAGAAGTCCGCCGCCACCGATTAGCACCGATTAGACGGGAAAATTGGGGAATTTTTCGGCATATGCTATCGGTTAACAATTTTTTTCGTAACTTTGCAATTATTTGGCTAAGTAAGTCCGCGCCTATAGCAGACCCCAAAGCCGGGGATCCCGAGGACCTGAGCCGTAGGCAGATGCAGGGCCGCCGGAACGGCGCCGGGCAGCAGCCATGTCATAGCAGCAAAACCGCTAAGCCGAACCGGAGAAAACCGGCGAGGCTGCAACATAAAACACAGCGTATGAAACACTTAAAACCATTGCTTCTGGCAGCCGGAGGGCTTCTCTCCCTCACCGCTTGCCACGACGACAACCCCTGGAACATGGGGGAAGGCCAGGGGCGAATCGTACCCAAAGTGAGCGCCGACCCGGGAGTAACCGATGTGGTCGGCACGCGCGATGGCGAAGGTTATCCCGTGCCTGAGGCAAACCAGCTCAAGCTCACCCTCAACAAAGTGGACGGGAGCTTCAGCAGTTCCTGGGAATCAGTAGACCTCTTCCCTACCGACAAGGCTTTCACTATCGGAGCCTACACACTCGAGGCTTCCTACGGCACCGAGGGCGAAGAGGGATTCGAACGACCCTATTTCTACGGCTCCACCAACTTCAATGTGCTTGAAGAGGAGACCGCCAACCCGTCAGTCACGGCGACACTGGCCAACTGTATGGTCAGTGTGGATTATACTGAAGATTTTATCCACTATTTCAAATCGTACTCGACTCAGCTGCACTCGGCCGGAGGTGACTTCATCACCTTCATACCGGACGAGAGCCGCCCGGCCTTCCTCAATCCCGGCCAGTGCACCGTCACAGTCAACATAGTGAAGCAGAACGGTGTGAGCGCCACACTGGAAGCCGCCAAGATCGACACACAGGCCCGCCACCACTATCACCTCACGCTCGATGTAAACGGCGGCCAGACCGGCGACGCCCAGCTTGTGGTCAACTTCGACGACTCGCTCACCACAGAGGATGTGGTCATAGACCTGACCGACGACCTGCTGCTCTCGCCCGAGCCTAAGGTCGTGGCCCACGGCTTCACACCGGACCGGCCCCTCACAGTCATAGAGGGCTCCGAGCCCGACGAGCCGACCTACTTCGTGGTCAACGCTCAGGGAGGTCTGGCTTCGGCCACTCTGACCACCGAGTCGCCCGAGCTGATACGTCTCGGCATGCCGGCCGAGATCGACCTGATGGCAGCCACCGAGGCGCAGAAGACTCTCCTTCAGCAGCTTGGCCTCGAGGTGAACGGCCTCTTCACCAAGCCCGACAAGATGGCAAAGGTGGACTTCAGCAAGCTTGTGGCCAACATCAAAGGGGCCGGCACCCACAAGTTCTCGCTTGTGGTGAAGGACAAGCTGAGCAAGGTGAACCTGCCCGTGACCTGCATCGTGCAGACCGAGGCTGTGGTTCTCGACCTTCTCTCCACCACAGGCATCTTCCTTGGCGACACCGAAGCCACTGTCAAAGTGGATTACAACGGCTCCAACCCGCAGAAGAACATCACAGTGGAGAGCATCGACGCTTACGGTGTCTGGAAAGCCTGCGCTATCAAGAGCATCACCGCAACTACCCGTGCGTCTGAGGCTTACAATATCAAGTTCGAGATACCCGACACAGAGGATGATGTGAAGATCCGCCTCAAATACAAAGGCACAGTGACCGACTCCGGTATCCTGGTACGCAGCGGTGTGGCTCTGACCACGACTCCCGGCGATACCTGGGCTACCAAGACCATCTGCGGCATCACAAAGAAGGCCGACATAGCCTACAGCTCGCTGAAATTCTATGTGAGCAAAGACGGCGGCAGCTGGGCCACAGCTCAGGCCACTGTCGACGAGAGCACAGGCAAGGTGACCTTTACCGGCCTGACCCCCGGCTCCAACTACAAGGTTAAAGCCACAGAGACAGGCCAATATGAGGAGAACTATCCCTCCCTCTCCTTCACGACAGAGGCGGCACTCCAACCTCAGGACGCCAACATGGACAACTGGGGCCACGACTCCGGATGGACGAGAGGATCTTCTGTTGCAGGCGGCCAGACCATCTACCAGTATTTCGTAGGCTCGGCCAACAACAGCTACTGGGCCACGCGAAACGCTCTGACAGCAAACGACTTCGGCTATAACTCAACATATTACAACGCATACTCGGGCACTTACGGAGTGGCCAACGGCAGCGGTCAGGCAGCCGAGATCTGCTCCGAAGGCTACGCCAAGACAGCAGCCAACACCTTCACACGATTGGGAGGCAACTGCAACAAAGTGGACGCCGGCATGCTCTTCATGGGCACCTACAGCTACGACGAGAACTCCGACAAGGAGACCTTCAGCTACGGCCGCCCGTTCACCTCGCGCCCCACATCGCTTCAGTTCGACTACAAGTATGAGCCTTGCAGCGGCGAGCAGTTCGAGGTTGTGGTTGTGATCGAGAACCGCAACGGCGGCAAGACCACCGAATTGGCCAGATACGTGTACCACTCCGGCGACGCAAAGAGTGCGTTCACCACACTGACCATACCTCTAACCTACACCAACACCTCGCTGAAAGCCACCCACGCCTACGTGATCTTTATGAGTTCCACGGCGTCGAGCCCCGCCAAGAACGATGTGGTCGGCTCTATGGGAGCCTTCCAGGGCTATAAGGACGCGCGCTACATCGGCAGCAAGCTGACAGTGGACAACATCACCTTCAAGTATTAATCCTGCAAGGTATTCAAGTATTTATCTTAAGTAATTCTCAGAAATTAGTTAATATTAACTTTAAACATAAGTCAAATAACTGCTTATGAAATTTTGAAGCCTTTTGAGTGCTTTTTTCGCTTTCGTTCAGTTGCTTAGAACACGCTAAGCTCCTTCACTCAATCAAAAAAATCATCTCAAACTTCAATCAAAATTTCTATAAGCTAATTTCTTCGACTTACTTACAAGGTTTCAAGTATAAGTAACAGAAAGACAAGATGAAACGCATATTCAACATAACATCACTGCTGCTGCTGGCGCTCTGCGGGGTCTTCAGCTCGTGCGACAAAGAGGATCCGTTTACCGGACCCGACGGCCAGGGTAGCGGTACAGCCAACTTCCGCAAGATGCTCGTGGAGGTAAAGAACGAGGAGGTGGTGAAAGCCGCCGCCGTGGATGTGAATACCTTCCTGGTGACCATAACCGACGACCGCAGCGGGGATGTCGCCTGGTCCGGCACATACGCAGACCTTCCCGAGGTGCTCTCACTGCCCGTGGGCAACTACACAGTGAAAGTGAACTCGCCCGAGAACCCCGACGCCGACTGGGATAAGCCCTACTTCGAGGGCACTCAGACATTCTCGATCACAGAGGATGACATCACGACCGTGGATCCGGTTGTCTGCAAGTTGAGCAACGTGAAAGTGACTGTGATTTTCGACGACAAACTTCGCGCCGTGCTCGGCGACGATGTGAAAGTGACTGTGGTGGCCTGCGACAACGGACGCCTCGAGTTCACTCCCTCCGAGACCCGTTCCGGCTACTTCAAATACATAGGGAAAGAGGGCAACTCCGCCACTATGGTGGCCACCTTCACGGGCACAGTCGACGAGAACTACGAGGAGAACTTCCGCACATACACCGAAGTGGCTCCCGGCAACCACTACAAGATCACTTACACGCTGAAAGGTGTGGAGCCCGACGTGCCCGAGCAGACCGGCACAATCACACCGGGCGTCTATGTGGACTCATACGTGGAGGATGTGAACCTGACCATCGACCTCGATGTGCCCGACGATCCTCTGGATCCGGACCGTCCCGGCGAGGACCCCGACAACCCGGATAATCCCGACAACCCCGATCAAGGCGAGAAACCGACACTGACGCTGACACCAGGCCTGAGCTTCGAGACACCGAACACAGTGACCGACGGCATGGTGGCTGTGGTGACCGTCCACAGCTCGGCAGCAGGCGGTCTGACATCGTTCACAGTGGATATCGACTCCAACACACTGACACCGGAAGAGCTTCAGGGTGTGGGACTTACCAGCCATCTCGACCTTGTTAACCCCGGCCAATTCGCCACGGCCCTCGCCGGCCTCGGTTTCCCCGTCAATGTGGGAGGCCAGACCGATCCGGCGCCGATGGTCCTGACCGACTTCCTGCCGCTTCTCAGCGGCCTTGGCCCCGGCACTCACAACTTCATACTGAAAGTGGGCGATGCCAACGGTGTGACTACCAAGACACTTACATTTATAACCCTTTAAAGCACAGGAGATTAAGAAATGAAAAAACAATTTTCAATTCTACTGCTCGGAATGGGAGCAGCTATGGGAGCAATCCTCTCCTCCTGCTCGGCCGACGAGCCGCTGTATGAGGGTGAAGGCGTGCTGAAAATGAAGATGGTGGTTAACTCCACCCTCACCCGCGCCGAGAGCGACCAGCAGGCTTTGGCCGACAAGTGTACGGTATATGTGAGCGGCTCGAAAGGCCTGCTCTACAAATACGAAGGGCTCGACAATGTGCCTTCCGACCTTTATCTTAAGGCCGGCAGCTATGTGGCCGAGGCCTGGACGGGCGACTCCGTATCGGCCAGCTTCGACGCCAAATTCTACAAGGCTTACGAGCCTTTCACCATCACGAAGGGTGATGTGAAGAATGTGGTGCTCAACTGCAAGATAGCCAATGTGGTGGCCTCGATCAACCCCGAGCCCATCATAGCCGAGGCGCTCAAGGACTACAAAGTGACAGTGAGCCACAGCCGCGGATCGCTCGAATTCAACGAGGAGAACGCCAAGACGGCCCACGGCTATTTCATGCTTCCCAACGCCGACAAGGACCTGAAATGGACCATCACCGGCAAGACCGAGGATGGCAAAGACTTCACCAAGAGCGGTGTGATAGAGAATGTGGAGCGCGCGCATGAGTATGTGCTCAACATCCGCTACACACCTTCTTCCACAACCCAGGGCGGCGGCGTGATCACAGTGACTGTGGACGACACCGAGCTTCTTATCGAGGATACTATCGAGCTTACCGGCGCACCGGCAATCTCCGGCGTAGGTTTCGACATAGACCAGACACTGGCCGGCGAGCAGGGATCGTTCGTGAAGCGTTCGCTCTATGTGGAGGCGTTCGACGGACTGAGCAGCCTTCTTGTGAGCACCCCGACACCTGCAGCTTTCGGTTTCCCGCAGGGTGACTTCGACTTCATCACCATGACCGATCAGGCGCGCACAAATTTGGAGAACGCGGGTGTGACCTGCGCATACACAGTGGCCGACGGAAAGGCTAAAGCGCGTATCGTGATGGAAGACAAGGTGTTCAACAATCTGGCCAACGGCGAATATGAGCTTAAGCTCACCGCCACCGACCTTGCAGGCAAGACCCGCAACCGCACTCTCCACATCATGGTGAGCGACGCTTCGGTGGTAGTGAAAGAGTCCAGCTGGACAGAGGTTTACGCCACACACGCCACTTTCCACGGCGAGATCATGAAAGATGACGTGACCAACCCCGGCTTCCGCTATCGCAAGGCCGGCAGCGGTGCCGACTGGCAGTTCGTGGCCGCCGTTATGGAGCGTCCCGGCCGCCGCGCCGCATCGCGCGCCTACTCCGCTCAGGTGACCGGTCTGGAGCCCGGCACACGCTATGAGTATCAGGCCGTTTGCGACGGCTATGAGAATCCGCAGATAGCCACGATAACCACAGAGAGCGTCTTCACACTGCCCAACGCCGGCTTCGAAAGCTGGAGCAAGAACGACAAAGGCGCATGGATACCTTCGGCTACAGGCAATGTAGAGTTCTGGGATTCAGGTAACCACGGTTCTATCTCGATGAAGAAGAATGTGACCGAGCCTGTGGAGGCGCCCAAACATGGCGGCAGTCAGGCAGTCCGCCTGAGCTCACAGTTCGTGGGCATGGGTACGATCGGTAAGTTTGCTGCAGGAAACCTCTTCGCCGGCACATACGACAAGACCGTGGGCACCAACGGCGAGCTGACCTTCGGTCGCACTTACAACGGCTCACGCCCCGTGAAGCTCAGAGGTTACCTCTACTATCATCCCGGCACAGTGGACTATGCCGAATCGGGAGCCGGCGTCAGCGAGGGCCAGACCGATGTGGGCACAGTCTATGTGGCACTTACCACACAGAGCGTACCTGTGAAGACCAAGACCAAAGAGCTCTTCGACCCGAACGCATCGTATGTGATAGCTTACGGCGCACTCGATCTGAATTCGGATTACGGCACAAGCAGCGCCCTGAAAGAGTTCGAGATCACACTCGAATACAACAAGGCGCGCGAGCTTCTGAGCCGTCCGACACACCTTGTGATCGTGGCTTCGGCATCGAAATATGGCGATTATTTCTCCGGCTCCTCAGAGAGTGTGATGGTAATCGACGATCTGGAACTTGTCTATTGATCCACACTAATATTCCCGAGGCGGCTGATACCCGCCTCGGGAAACCATTTTCCGGAGCGCTTCCGGGACGAGAGATGAAACCACAGGCCGGGAAGAGGCCCGGCCGCAACAAACACAGGCAACCTACTGATGTCGAGATTTCTCAAATACATTCTGCTTCTCTGCGCGGCTTTGGGCACCATACCCTGCGGCGCGCAAGAGGAGTTCAAACGCGATCTGGAGTCGGTGGTCTTCGTGCCCAAGGGGCAGTGGGTCACCGGCGTGAGTGTGAACTATTCGCAGACGAACCAGAACGACTATCAGTTCTTCATACTGGAGAATCTGTCGGGCGACACGTACTCGTTCAAGGTGGCGCCGATGCTGCTGTATGTGTTCAAGGACGACATGGGCGCCGGCGGCAAGTTCGTGTATTCGCGCAACCTGACCAAGCTGGAGCAGGGCGACATAGTGCTCGACTCCGAGACGAGTTACTCGGTGGAGAATCTGTACCGTCTGAGCCACAACTACTCAGTGATGGGAATCTACCGCAATTACTTCTCGCTTGGGCGCAGCAAGCGTTTCGGTTTCTTCAACGAGGTGCAGCTCGAGTTGGGCGGCGGCCAGTCGAAGCTGATGAAAGGGAAGAGCACCGAGATCACCGGAGCCTACGAGACGAATTTCCACATGAATGTGGGTCTGGCGCCCGGCATAGTGATATTCCTCAACAACTATTCCGCACTTGAGGTGAATGTGGGGGTGCTCGGCTTCAACTATACGCATACCAAGCAGATCAACGACCGGATCTACGAGAGCCACCGCCACTCGAAAGGGGCGAACTTCCGCATAAACCTGTTTTCGATAACGTTCGGAATGAATTTCTACCTGTAAGAGACCAAACAAGATGAAAAGAATCGCACTTTTAACACTCTTTATATCGGCCCTCTTTCAGGTGAGCCACGCCCTGACTCCGGCAACCGCGCTGAGGGCGGCCGGAGAATCCGCCCAAAGATCGCAAACCGGCGTCTCAAACGGGCTCATGGGGCCGAAGACAGAGCTGCGGCTCGACACAGTATATGTGACTGTAAAAGGGACGCGGTTTGAAGGTAAGCCGGCTCGCGGCAGCGCCGGGAGCACACTGCGGATGGACACCGTTTTCGAGGTAGGCAACGCCGGGGGCAACACCACACCAGGGCGTTATATCTACGTGCCCGACTCGCTGGCTCCCGGAGTGGAGAAAGTGCTGAAAGGATACGCCATGATAGTGAACGACGACTATCATCCGGACCCCGACGAGCGCGTGATAGTGCAAGGCGACACGATAAGCCCTGTCCTGAAGGAGCGCAACCTGGGGCGGTATGACCGCGGCCTGTTCAACTATATCTTCATACCGAAAGGAGAATGGTCGATAGGCGCCACGGCCTCATACGGCGAGTTCGACACCGAGGACTCCAAACTGCTTGACCTTGTGGACAACGCCGACTTCAGTGTGAGCGCCTACTCCATAAAGCCCTACATGAGCTACGCGATACGCAACAACCTGACCGTAGGATTGCGCTTCGGCTACACGCGCGCGAAGGCGAACTTAGGGTCGCTCAACGTGGACTTTGACGACGATCTGAACTTCTCGATAGAGGACGCCGGCTACCGCAATGAGAAATACACCGCGGCGCTGACGCTGCGGCAATACATAGGTCTGGCGCGCAGCGGCCGCTTCGGCATCTTCAACGAAGCAGAGCTTGCCTTCTCGTCGGGCAATTCGACGTTCCGCCGACTGTATGGCGGGCAGCCCAAGACCACCCGGACCACTTACATGGACGCGCATCTTGTGTTCTCGCCCGGTCTGACAGTGTTCATCATGGAGCAGGTCAGCTTCGACGTGAGCTTCGGAGTGTTCGGCTATTCGATACGCAACGAGCGGCAGCGCACCACCACGGAAGTGGCCGAGGGCGAGGAACCTGTAGAGCCCGAGACCGGCAACCGCTTCACATCGGGCGCCAACTTCCGCTTCAATATCTTCAACATCAATTTCGGACTGGCCGTGCATTTCTGAGGCACCGCGCCGGGCCGTCAACAACAGAGAGCAATGATCCGACCAAGACACACATACCTACTCCTTCTGCTGATGCCGCTGCTCCTGTCAGCAGGGTGCATCAAGAACGACATACCTTACCCCCGGATAGCCCAAAACATACTCACCATATCGGCCGAAGGCGAGATCTCGCCCGCCGTAATCGACACCAAGACGCTGACCGTGGAGCTTAACCTCGGCGAAGAGGTTAACATCAAGAAGGTCCGTTTCGACGATTTCACCTACACCGAAGGGGCCGAGACATCGGTGAATCTGCTCGAGGGGAGCTACGACCTGAGCTCACCCGTCAAGGTGGTGCTCAGCAAATATCAGAGCTACGAATGGATCCTCTCGGCCAAGCAGACCATAGAGCGTTACTTCACAGTGAACGGCCAGATTGGCGAGACATACATAGACGAGATCGGCCGGCGCATCATACTGTATGTGCCGACGAGTGCCGACAAGTCGCATCTGCAACTGACCGGCATCAAGCTCGGGCCGGCCAACATCACGCGGATGGTGCCCGACCTGAGCGCCGGCGACTATATCGACGCCTCGAAGCCGATCCACATATCCGTGACAGCGTTCGGCGAAACGGAGGACTGGACCGTGTATGTGGACACCACCGAAGCGATTGTGACCACGACGCAAGCCGACGCGTGGGTGAATGTGGTGTGGATATACGGCACGGCGCCCGACGACGCGCAGAACGGCTTCCAGTACCGGCGGACCGATTCGGCCGAATGGATCGACGTGCCCGAGCAGTATGTGACGCACGGCACAGGCACGTTCTCATGCTATATACCTCATCTTCAGCCTCTGACACAGTACACCGTAAGGGCCCGGAGCGACAATAATTTCGGCAACGAGATCACCGTGACCACAGAGGCCGGGCGCGACCTGCCCGATGCCGATCTGGACAGCTGGTGGCTCGACGGCAAGGTATGGTGCCCGTGGGCAGAGAACGGCACGCGTTTCTGGGACACCGGCAACAAAGGCGCGGCCACACTGGGACAGAGCAATGTGACGCCCACAGAGAACACCTCGACAGGATCGGGGCGCGCGGCTCAGCTCGAGACCAGGTTTGTGGGCATAGCCGGCATAGGCAAGTTGGCGGCCGGATCGCTCTACGCCGGCGAGTTCGTGAAAGTGGACGGCACGAACGGCATACTGCATTTCGGACGTCCGTGGGATTGCAGGCCCACAAAGCTGAAAGGCTATTATTCCTACCACAGCGAGCCGATCAACTATGCCAACGACGAGTGGAAGAGCCTTATAGGGCGCCCGGATTCGTGTCACATATGGGTAGCGCTCGGCGACTGGGATCAGCCCTGGGAGATACGCACCAACCCGAAGAACCGCCGTCTCTTCAACAAACATGATCCGGGCGTGATAGCCTACGGAGAGCTTGTGCGCGGATCCGACACGAACGGCTATCAGACTTTCGAGATACGGTTTGAATATTACGCCACGAACCGCAAGCCTAAGTATCTGCTTGTGGTTTCGTCGGCATCGAAATACGGCGATTACTTCACCGGCGGCACGGGTTCGATGCTGCTGCTCGACCAGCTCTCGCTGAGCTACGATTATTAGCGCCAGACGGGGGCGGCTCGGCCTGTTCGGCAAACCAATCGGGCCGCAGAGGTGTTTTTATACCGTATGAATCCTGCGAAACATATACGGCATATCCTGAGAAGTGCCCTACTGATAGCTTTGGCGGTGGCTATGGCGATGCCAGCCCGGGCCAGGGAGTTCTATTACCCTCAGGGCGGAAGCCAGAAGGCTGTGGGGCTATCGACGGATGTGATCTCGATAGGACTGCCCGTGGCGGCGGCGTGTCTGATAGTGGCCAAGAAGGACTGGGACGGCCTGCTGCGCGCATCGCTTGAGACAGCGGGAGTGCTCGGGACAAGCTATCTGCTCAAAGAGGTGGTTCACTCCGAGCGTCCCGACCATTCCGACGACCGCGGCATGCCTTCGCTTCACGCCGCGACAACATTTCTGACGGCCTCATTCCTGCTGCGGCGCTACGGATGGCAGTCCGGCGCCGTGTGCTACGCACTTGCGGCCTACACGAGCTGGGGACGCATCTACTGCAAGAAACACAATTTCTGGCAGGTACTTGCGGGTGCGGGGATAGGCACGGCGGCCGGTTTGCTTTTCACCACCCCTTACATGAAAAAGCACAATGTGACGTTAGCGCCGACTCTGCTTCCCACTCCTTCGCCGATTCCGCACAAGTCGCCCGATTTCTCTTTGACACTGACAGCGAAGATCAGATTCTGAGGGTAAGAGGCGGCCTCACCGAGCAGGGTGATATCGCATAATATGTCGCATAAAATCAGACTATTTGCGGGAGTCAAGTTTTTTTTGTACTTTTGCGTAATGAATAAGCCCGCTGTTGCAACCGAGCAGAAATGCGACAGCCCACCTTTCGGCCGGGCAGGATGCCGGGACGGAAGAATTATCCTCTTACCGTGAGAATGTTCCGTACGCAACGGTGTCGTACAGAGCCATATCTGAGTTTTCGCATCATATCCATAACCCATGAATAGAAAAATACTTGAAAGTCTATCGAGCAATCGTGTGGTAAGCGCTCTTCACTCGGCGCCCACACCGCGTTGGATAGCTTTCATAGCAGATGCCGCAATCGTGGCGTTTATATCACTGATGATTTTCCTTCTACCGGCGGATCAGTTCGCGCCGGGAGCATCGGTGCGCCAGATGAGCTATCTTCTTGTGGTCGGGAGCTTCGTACTGATGAACCTGCTGACCGGCAATTTCCGCAGCATTGTGCGTTTTTCGGTGACCGACGACCTGTTCAAGGCCATGAAGTATGTGGCAGCGTCGGGCACGCTGATTCTGGCAATGAGTTGCGCGTATGCCTATTTTGCGTCATCTCACACACTTTTGGTCGGGATACTCCCTGTGGTGATAATCTGCGGGCTCGTGCTCTGCATCGAGATGCTGGCGCACATCACCGTGAAATATGTCTACCGGGAGCTGTCGAATTACCGCCAGCGCCGCGAGCCGGTGATAGTGCTTGGCTCGGCCATCAATTCCCTTTCGCTCGCCAACACTCTGAAATCGGAATCGGACGGGCATTTCAACCCTGTGGCGCTCCTTTCGCTCAACGCCGACAACTCGATAAAGAAGGTCAACGGCCTTACAGTGGAGACGTTTGATCCCGAGACCGTGGGCGAAGTATTCGAACGCTACCACTGCCGCACCCTCATCTTCCTTCAGAATCATCTGGACCTGATGCGCTCCGGCTTCTCGGACCATTTCATAAGCCGCCACATCAAGCTGTGCATACTCAACCAGATAGACGAGTTCAATCTCAACAACGAGCAGCAGGATCAGGCCGATATCTCGGCGCACGTGCGCAACGTGAAGATCGAGGATCTGCTCGGTCGCCCCGTGATCAAGAACGACAATCCTCACATACGCGAGGCTGTGAGCCGCAACGTGGTGTTGGTGACAGGCGCTGCCGGCTCGATCGGCTCGGAAATAGTGCGCCAGATAGCACGTCTGGGCGCGAGCGAGATAGTGCTCTTAGACCAGGCCGAGACACCGATGCACGAGATGCAGCTTGAGATGCAGAAGAATTTCCCGAACAACAAGATAGTGCTCTTCGTGGCCGATGTGCAGAACCGCAAGCGCCTGGAGCAGGTGTTCCTGCGTTTCCGTCCGCGGTTCGTATATCACGCGGCGGCCTATAAGCATGTGCCGATGATGGAGTCGAACCCGTCGGAGGCGATCCTCACCAACGTGAAGGGTACGAAGAACCTTGCGGACCTCTCGCTACAGTACGGTGTGGAGAAATTCGTGATGATTTCGACCGACAAGGCCGTGAATCCGACCAACATCATGGGCGCATCGAAACGATTGGCAGAGATCTACGTGCAGTCGCTCTTCAACAGCGCGCGCAAACGTCGCGGCGACGACAACTGCACACGCTTCATCACCACTCGCTTCGGCAATGTGCTCGGGTCGAACGGCTCCGTGATACCTCTCTTCCGCAAACAGATAGAAAACGGAGGACCGCTCACGGTGACCCACAAGGAGATAATCCGCTATTTCATGACCATACAGGAGGCTTGTTCGCTCGTGCTCGAGGCCGGCTGCATGGGCAACGGCGGCGAGATATTCCTCTTCGACATGGGCAAACCGGTGAAGATCTACGACCTTGCGTGCCGCATGATACTACTCGCAGGTCTGCGTCCGCACGAGGACATCAAGATAATAGAGACAGGTCTGCGTCCCGGCGAAAAGCTCTACGAGGAGCTGCTCAACGACAAGGAGACCACTATCCCCACAGGCAATGACAAGATCATGATAGCCAAGGTGAGGAAATATAATTTCGACGAGGTGGCCCGCCGGTTCGAGGACCTGATAGAGCTTGCCGAAAACGGCAACATCCACGATATGGTGCTCACGATGAAGGAGATAGTGCCCGAGTACGTGAGCAACAACTCAGTGTTCCAGGACATAGACCGCGAGCTTCACCACAAGTCGTCGTTCAGCGACGCGCCCGAAGCCGCCACCTCGGAAGAGTACGCACATCAGCAGGTATCGGCCAAGCCCGAGAATCTGAACTGATCTACGCTCCTTCGACTTCCGGCGATTTTATCCGGACGATAGCCGCCCTCAGCGTTAACATTTTTTATTAAACAAGCTCTAAACTTTCAGCCGCGAAAGAGGTCAAAATTACCGATATGAGACACTACAGAATGAGAACAGCTGTCTGCGCACTGCTGATTGCCGGCGCCGCAGCTACCGCCCGGCCGTTTGATCTCAAGGACGCGCTGGGCAAAATCGGCAGCGCCCTCGAAGGAGTGAATGTGGAGGATGTGGCGTCGGGAATCCTCGACGGAGTGTTCACCAAGTCAGACCTCACCGTGGCCGATATAGCCGGAGTGTGGAAGACGACGGGTTCTGCCGTGACCTTCCGCAGCGACAGTTTCCTGCAGCGTGCGGGCGGTAGCGCCGCGGCGTCGGTGGCCGAGAGCAAGATAGACCCGTATCTGAAACAGTACGGCCTGCTCAACTCCACAATCACTGTGACCGACGACGGAGCGTTTACCCTTCAGACAACAAAAGCGACGCTGAAAGGAACAATCAAAGTCAACGACAAGAAAAATAGCTCAGGAAATTTCACCGTGAATTTCAAAGCGCTGGGATTACTGAACTTAGGCACATTCGACACATACGTGGAGATGGTGCAAAACCCGCTCAGCAGCCGCCGGAGCGTCAAGATAATGTTCGATGCCGACAAGATACAGAAGCTGATGAAGGGTCTTGCCGTGATCTCCAAATCGCAGATGGCCAAGACGGCATCAGACCTTCTGAATCAGTACGAAGGTATCTGCGTCGGTTTCCAGTGCGACTATACAGGCGAGGCACCGGCCGCAAGCAGTCAGCCCGCAACCGGCACCAATACTAAAGGAAATACCAAAGGGAGCACAGCATCACCTTCCGACAGCACAGGCAGCGGCTCACTGCTTCAGGACATCATACGCAATTCCCGCAAGAAGAAATGAACGAGTCTACCGACAGACGACTGACCGTGGAAGCCGGACCTGCTGGATTCGAGGCGTGGATACGTCCCGACGGCGAGGGGACGGCATGGCAGAAGCTCGCCGCCAAGCAATGGCGCTGTGAGCCTCAGGACTGCGAGAAACGTCTGGAGGACGCTGTATACGACACGCCCGAACTCTTCGACGAGAACCGCGTGACGGTGCTTCTGCGCCCCGAATACACACAGCTCATACCGGCTGAGCTCGCCGACGATGCCGACGAGATAATGAGCCGTTTCGACCTCTCGAAAGGTAAGGAGACATTCTGCGATAAGATACCCGGCATCGATGATTACCTGCTCGCCTACACGCTCCCCTCGGGGATGAACGGCTTTCTGCACCGGTGCTTCGCCACTGAGGATTTCCGCCATGCCCTCACACCTCTGCTCGGGCGCCTTGCACCCTCGGCGCGTTCCGAAGGGGGCGAGATACTCTGGGCTGACCTGCACGGGCAAAACGTCGATACCGTGGCCTTCGCCGACGGATCCCTTCGTCTTGCCGCCTCACGCAGCTTCCGCGAGCCCGAGGACGCGGCCTACGCCCTGCTCAGCGCATGGCGGGGTCTGGGATTCGACGCCCGCAAAGGAGAGATTCGAGTGAGCGGCGACGAGCAGACGCGTCGTGCCGTGGTGCCTGTGCTGCGTCGGTTTGTGAGCTATGTGTCTGTGGCAGTGGTGCCTACGCGCGTCAAGGAGATTTGCCGCGCCGGAGTGTCGCTCGCATCAGCGCTCAGCTGAGAACCTTCGCCGCATACCCGCGCTCCGAAGCTCCCTGAGCATGCCGCACAATTTAAAGAGGAACAGCCATGAGAATCATAAGAGGGAAATACGGACGCCGGCGCTTCGACGTCCCCAAGAACATAACCGCCCGCCCCACCACCGACTTTGCCCGCGAAAACATATTCAACGTGCTCGAGAATATGCGCGACTTCGACGGCCTTACGGCACTCGACCTTTTCGCCGGCACAGGCGCCATATCGCTTGAATTTCTCTCGCGCGGATGCCGCGAGGTGACGGCCGTGGAGACAGCCCGCGTCCAGGCCGATTTCATACGCTCCGTCAAGATGAAGCTCGGCGACGAAGGGCTGCGGATAGTGAAAGGCGATGTGTTCCGCTACGTGGCCACCTGCCGCGAGACGTTCGATTTCATCTTCGCCGACCCGCCCTACAATCACCCGCAGTTCGCCGAAATTCCCGGTCTGATCCTGGGAAGCCGCATGCTCCGGCCAGGCACCGTTGTGGTGATAGAACATAACCGCAACCACGATTTCTCGGCCCTCCCCTGCTTCCGGCGTCACCTGACCTACGGGAGCGTGAATTTCTCCATCTTCGAGGAGCCATCCGACGAGAGCGCTACCGCGGCAGAGGAGCCGAAAGAGGACGGCGCTGAGGGCGCGAAAGAGGCTCTCTGCCGGCCTGATTCACCCGAAACAACAGATTAGCCATGGCAGCCGAATCAGGCCGGAAGAACGACTCGGAGATACTCCTGCGTAAGGCCCTCGACAACCTCGACTACGAGCCTATGCCCGGGCAGCGCGCGCTGCTCGAGAAGCTGAGCGCGTTCGCACTGGAGAGGCGCCGGTTGCAGGCGTTCATACTGCGCGGATACGCCGGGACGGGCAAGACGTCGCTCACGGCCGCGTTCGTGAAAGCGCTGCGCGAGTGCGGGCTCAAGTTCGTGCTCCTGGCGCCGACGGGACGTGCCGCGAAGGTCTTCTCCTCCTATGCCGGCATGCCCGCACACACCATCCACAAGCGCCTGTTCCGCGGCGACCTCTACGAGCCCGGGAGCGCCGGCACAGCACTCTTCAACGCTCCCAACGACGACGAGGACACGCTTTTCATCGTAGACGAGGCCTCCATGATACAGCAGGACTCTCAGAGCCAGCTTCTTACGCTTCTGCTCCGCCATATCTATTCGCGCGAAGGGGACAACGTGGTCTTCATAGGCGACACGGCACAGCTGCCGCCCGTGGGGCAGACCGTGAGCCACGCGCTGAGCGAGGATTATCTGCGCGGCTTCGGCATGGAGATCTTCACTCACCTGCTCGATGCACCGGCACGCCAGGCCCAGCGGAGCGGAATACTCTACAACGCCACGTGGCTGCGCCGCGCCATGGCTCTGCCCGAGCTGCCGTCGCCGCAGCTACGCGTCAGCGGCTTCTGCGACGTGAAGTCCGTGAGCTCGGAATATCTGCAGGAGCTCGTGGCCGACAGCTACTCCGAGACCGGCGAGGACGGCACCATGGTGATAACGCGCAGCAACTTCCGCGCCGGAGTCTTCAACCGCGGCATACGCGCCACGGTGCTTTACGCCGAATCGGAGCTGCAGATAGGCGAACGGCTCGTGGTGGTGAAAAACAATTATCACTACGCGCGGAAGATAAAGGAGCTCGGATTCATAGCAAACGGCGAGATAATCCACGTGAAGCGTATCCGCGGCATCGAGGACCGCTACGGCTCCCGCTTTGCCGATGTGGAGGCGGAACTGCCCTCGGCCGGCATCTCTCTCGACGCCAAGCTGATTCTCGACACGCTTTCGGACGACACGGCCTCCCTTTCCGGCGAGGCGCTCACAAAGCTATACAACGCCATATTGGCAGAGAAAGAGGCTGAGGGACTGGAGTTTACTCGAGCATTGGCGGCCACACGCCGCGACCCGTACATGAACGCGCTGCAGGTGAAATACGCCTACTGCCTCACCTGCCACAAGGCTCAGGGCGGACAGTGGGAGAATCTTTTTGTGGACCTGGGCGGAATACAGCCCGAGACAATGGACATGGAGTTCTACCGATGGCTCTACACGGCTGTGACGCGCGCACGCCGCAAACTTTTTCTTGTGAATCCTACGCTTAAAACGGTCTGAAACTTGCAGATTTGTGCAGTTTGGAGGGGTCAGAATTTGCAGATTCGAGCAGTTTGGCTTATCTGAACACGGAAACAATCATAGCAAAATATCCGATTTCCAGATATATCTGGCCGGGACGCGGGATTAGAGCGAGCGGGCCACGCTCAGGGCGAGGTCCAGAATAGCGTCTTTGCCGGCGGCAAGCTCATCATCGGGAGAATGGGCTTCGTAGCCGGGTGTCGGGTCGATACCGTCCTCAATATCATTGCCTTGCGGGTCTGTCATGGGGCAGGCTGAGAACCTTATGCTCCAACCGTTGGGGAGCGTGGCGCTGAACGGGAGTCCGGCGCCTCCGCCTGTGCGGGCACCCACCTGGATGGTCTGCGGAAGGCAGCGCATCACCGAAGTGAAATCGTTGGCCGCGCTGAAGCAGCTGCGGTTAGTGACGAGCACCACGGGCTTATCCCACATGACGCGGCCTTTCTCGGCCGGCTTGTAGACTACGGGATACGGCTCGGAGAAATCGTCGTGGCCGGGGCCGGTCTTGTGGCGGATATACCCGGCGAGAAGGTCGGAGGTGATGAGGCGCCCCACGATGCGCTCCACATTGGTGAGCAGGCCGCCGCCGTTGTCGCGTATGTCGATCACCAGGGCGCGGCAATCCTTGAAGTAATACAGGATCCAGTCCAGGTCGTTCTCCCCTATCGGCGAAGCGAACGAGGATATGTGGATATACCCCACATCGCCCGGCATACGCTTGTAGATCATCGACTTAAGGGTGACGTAATCGAACTCCAGATACGATTCCTGAAGACAGCGAAGGTTGAAATCCTGTGGGTAGTCGCTCCACCAGCGGCGGTAGAAACTTGTGGCGAAGGGAGAGGAGAGGTTCACGTGGCCGTCGCGCAGCAGATCGAGCATCTCGGAGCATAGGTCGAAGAGTTCGCGACTCGTCATGTCGGGTGTGACGCGGGCGAGATATACGCCGCGCGTGCTCTCCCAGTCGACGCCTTTCTGATCGAGGTAGCAATATTTCTCGTCAATGATTTTCCAGAGCGCCTCCAGGTTGCCGGCGGGTGTGTCGGGTTGCTGCTCGTAGGGGTGGCACGCCGTCAGGAGCAGGCAGAGTAAGAATATGGCCAGGAGCTTCTTCATGGGTCAATCATGGGGATGAGTCGGGCCGACGCGTTGTGGCCTCGGGTGATGTTGAGCCAATCGGTGGTGATGCCGATGCCTATGCTGTGGCTCACGAGCCGTGTGTTGATATGGCTCACATAGCTTGAGCGGAGGTCGAAACGGTAGCTCAGGCGCCAGCGGACGCTGAACACGCTGAACTCGGCGGCAAGTGTGTTGGCTATCGCGAAGTGATTGCCCCACCAGCCGCAGCGGGCCAGGCCGGAGTGGTCGCCAAGGTATATCTCGTAGTAACTCTCGCCGTACTGAGGCGAGAAGAAGACGCTCAGCGACGGCAGTGACACCTGGTCGATGATCCGCACCGGCAGACGGCCGATGCGCAGGTCGTAGGCTCCGTAGGCGTTGAGCGTCAGGCTCAGGGAGACTCTCGCGGCCACGGGATTGTTGGAATTGCGGGGCAGGTAGAGCAAGCCGGCATCCAGCTCGGCACCGGCACCGAAGGCCGCCACGAGGCCGGGAAGCGGGCGCAGCTTGCGGTAGAGCGCCCAGTCGCCGGTCAGGTCTATGTTGGTCATCGAGGAGGTGCCCTGCGGGTTCTGGCAGAAGTCCATGCCGTAGCGGGCCGAGCCCATGCCGAACCATCGCTCGGGGTCGAAGCCTATGGCTCGTCCCCACTGGCCGTAGACACCCATGTGGGTGCCGGTGTGGCGTATCGGTGAGAGGTAAGTGTTGAAATTGCGTGCGGCGCCTATCTCCACGCCGTATGTCGATGTGAGCGGACAGACTGCGGGCGCAGGCACAGTGTCTTGCGCTGCGAGTCGCAGCGACAGGAGCAGCAATATGACTGTCAGCAGCTTACGCATCTTTGTTGTCGTCGTCAGTTGTTTCGTCGGCCGGTTCGTCGCCGCCGTCTGAGTCGGAGAAGAGCTGTTTCTGCCCGGTGAGCTCGTCGAGCACATCAACCCGGCTCACTACCTCCTCCTCGGCTGTCACGGTTTTCCCGCACTCTGTTTCATCCTCATCCTCGGCCGTTTCGACATCAGGCACTCGCAGAGGCTCGAGCTCGGTGATGCTTCCGAGCTCCATGTTGGCTATGCGTTTGCCCTTGGCGCGGAAACCTTTCACCGCCACGAACTCCTCAGCATCGATCTCCACGGAGGGACGTCCCTCGTCGCGGCCGCCGAAGGTGACCTCCAGGCGCGGGAAAGGCGTGTCGGTGAGCAGTATGAGCCGCGAATTCTCGTCGTCGCCCACGAAGCGCTGAGGCTTGGCTGTGGACTCGAAGCGGAAGCGTTTCACATAGGGATAGCCCTGCTGCGAAGCGTCGGTGAGGGCAGCCGTCCAGACGGTCTGCGTGTCGAATTTCAGTATGCGGGAGATATTGTCGTCGTAGTGATTAGTGTCGCTGTATGAGGTGGTGTAGTATTCGCCCGTGCGGGTGATCACGAGCACCTGTTCGTCGCCGTGGAACTCACCCAAGAGCTGTCCGCGTCCCTCGTAGTTGATACGGAGCACATCGGGATCGAACCATACCATGCGGCCGCCGAGCGTGCTTGTGCCTTTTTCCTTCAGCGATATACGGGCTATCTCGTTCTTTGTTACGAGGTTGCCGAGCGTGTCCTTACCCTTCGGCTCCAGGGTTGAAAAGTCAACCTCGAGCTGCAGGTTCTTCAGGCGGGCTTTCGGCTTGAGGGTGACGCGGAGCACCTCCGCCTCGCCGTTCGGATTGGCCGAGAACCAGACCACCTTGGAGCCGGGCAGACGCTTGGTGAGATTGTACTCGCGGTCGCGGGTGAGGCTCTTCAGAGCGAAACGCTTCTTATAGTAAGGGCCACCTTTGCCGTTGCGGTACACTACATTGTAGATGGTGCGCTCGTCGCGGCGCTTGAACACTCCGATATGGATCACATTCTTGTCCACATAGAACTTGTCGGCCACCTTCATCACCTTGTAGCGGCCGTCCTTGTAGAAGACTATTATGTCGTCGAGGTCGGAGCAGTTGCATACGAACTCGGCGTCCTTCAGGGCCGTGCCGGCGAAGCCGCCTTCACGGTCGAAATACAGGCGCTTGTTGGCTTCGGCCACCTTCACGGCCTCGATAGAGTCAAAGCCGCGGATCACGGTGCGGCGCGGGTAATGCTCGCCGTATTTGGACCGCAGATGCTCGAACCATGTTATGGTGAACTCGGTGATATGCTCTATGTCGTGGAGGAGCTGCTCGATCTGGGCGTTGAGGGCCTCGATGCGCGCCGTGGCTTTGTCGGCGTTGAATTTTAGGATACGCCCCATCTTGATCTCCCACAGGCGCATGATGTCATCGCGCGTCACGGCGCGGTAGAACTGCGGCTTCCACGGGTCGAGCCGCTTGTCGATATGTTCCACTGCCGCGTCCATGTCGGGCGCCTGCTCCAGAGGCTTGTCCTTGTAGATGCGGTTCTCTATGAAGATCTTCTCCAACGAGAGGTAGAACTGCTCCTCGCGGGTCTCGTGCAGCTTTATCTCGAGCTCGCGGCGGAGGATCTGCCGCGTGTGGTCGGTGCTGTAGCGGAGCAGGTCGGAGACGGTGAGGAAGTGCGGCTTGTTGTCGCTGATCACACAGCAGATAGGCGATATGCTCACCTCGCAGTCGGTGAAGGCATAGAGCGCGTCGATAGCCTTGTCCGATGAGGTGCCGGGCTGCAGATGCACGAGTATGTTGGCTTTCTCGGCCGTGTTGTCATCCACATGGCGTATCTTGATCTTCCCCTTCTCCTGCGCCGCAAGTATTGAGGCTATCAGAGTGCCGGTGGTCTTGCCGAACGGCAGCTCGGTGATGGCCAGCGTCTTGCTGTCGATCTTCTCTATCTTGGCGCGTACCTTCACGGAGCCTCCGCGCGCGCCGTCGTTGTAGCGGCTCACATCGAGAAGGCCGCCGGTCTGGAAGTCGGGATAGAGCTGAAACTCCTCCCCTTTCAAATAGCTCACTGCCGCCGAGGCTATCTCGTTGAAATTATGAGGCAGGATCTTGGAACTCAGACCCACGGCTATACCCTCCACACCCTGCGCCAGAAGAAGCGGGAATTTCACGGGAAGGATGAGCGGCTCCTTCTTGCGGCCGTCGTAGCTCGGCGTCCACTCGGTCACCTTCGGACTGTAGACTGCCTCCAGTGCAAACTCCGACAGACGCGCCTCGATGTATCGCGAAGCAGCCGCGCTGTCGCCGGTGAGTATGTTGCCCCAGTTACCCTGCGTGTCCACGAGCAACTCTTTCTGGCCGAGCTGCACGAGCGCGCCGGCTATTGAAGCGTCGCCGTGAGGGTGATACTGCATGGTGTTGCCCACAATGTTGGCCACCTTGTTGAAACGACCGTCGTCGAGCGTATACATGGAGTGAAGTATGCGGCGCTGCACGGGCTTCAGGCCGTCTTCGATATGCGGGACGGCTCGCTGCAGAATCACGTAGCTGGCATACTCCAGAAACCAGTCCTGGTACATGCCCGAGAGCAGCGTGCGCTTATCGCTGCCCGGCCATGTGTAGGAGCGGTCATCCGTAGACTCGGGCAGTTTGGGGGCGCCGTCGTCGGACACGGGCCTCTCCTCGCCTGACTGCACATTTTCCTCCTCCTCTGCTAACTCTCTGTTAGTTATATCGTCGAAATTATCCTCCATCTGTTGAGCTGCTATACCGTGGAATCCGCCGCGACAAGACGCAACGGGCTTTTCCTTACAAAGTTAGCTATTTTTCGCGAATTTTGCAAAAGGGCTTCCGGAGCCTTCGCGCGCATATTCCTCCGCAGCCGGCCCCCGACCGGACACAAAAAAAGCCGGTCCTTCGCGAAAAGAGCCGGATTCTATAAGTTCCGCTAACGGCTGACGGACAGTCATTTCAGAGCCTGTTACCCAGGCCGTGTCAGCGGAGATTAGACCAATGCAACGGTAATATCCTCATCGGTCTGCGCGAGCACAACCTTGCCCTCGCGGCCGAGCCAACCAAGAGCTGCCATAAGCTCATCTTTCTTCAGCTTGGTGGCCTTCTTGAGAAGCTTGAGTGTGAGAACTTTTGTGTCGGTGGCGTCCAGAGCTTTGTAAACTTCCCCGGCCCATGTGCCAATTGTTTCGATGTTCATTTGCTTAAAATTTTATGTCCTAAATGTTTTATCCTTTCTTTACTGCCGACAAAATTAGTCAAAAATTTTAATAATCACAACAAAATCGCTAAAAAAGTATGTTTTAAAACACTTTTTTGACGTTTATTTGTCTTATTTGACCTCGTCGAACAAAAAAAGTTAAGGGAAAAGCGCCCAAAACTCGATTTCGGCCTTTTTATTAAAAATAACTCCGAACCGTTGCAAAAGGGTTACTTGGACTCTTTCCCTTAAATTTTCTCATCGCCGGGGACGAGACTGTAGCCTCTGTTCCCCGGAAAATCGAAGCCGCCTTATAAAAAGCGCCTGCCCGGTTAGGACAAGCGCTTTTTGAAAATATGATCGTAGTAGAGAGGTCGTTGATTCGCAAATGCCATTCAGGCGAACGATATCTTACTGGCGGTTGGCACGCTTGCGCTCCAGATCGTCGAGGATGATCTTGCGCAGACGGAGATGATGCGGCGTAACCTCCACATATTCATCCTCCTTGATATATTCCAACGCCTCCTCAAGTGAGAACACCACAGGCGGCACGATACGGGCCTTGTCGTCGGCTCCCGAGGCACGCATATTGGTGAGCTTCTTCGACTTGGTGACATTCACCGGTATATCGTTGTCTTTGGCGTTCTCGCCCACTACCTGGCCGGCATACACATCCTCCTGCGGGAAGATGAAGAAGCGGCCGCGGTCCTGCAGCTTGTCGATGGCGTAGGCATAAGCCTTGCCGCTCTCTATGGCTATCAGCGAACCGTTAGTGCGGCGCTCTATGTCGCCCTTCCAGGGTTGAAAGTTGAGGAATCTGTGAGCCATAATCGCCTCTCCGGCCGTGCCGGTGAGCACATTGTTGCGCAGGCCGATGATGCCGCGCGAAGGTATTTGGAATTCAATGTTGATGCGGTCATTCTGCGTGTCCATCGAGACTATCTCGCCGCGACGGCGTGTCACGAGGTCCACAACCTTGGAGCTGTATTCCTCGGGCACATTGATAGTAAGAGTCTCAATAGGCTCGCACTTCTCGCCGTCTATCTCCTTGATGATGACCTGCGGCTGACCCACCTGCAGCTCGTACCCCTCGCGGCGCATGGTCTCTATTAGGATAGAGAGATGCAGCACACCGCGACCGTAGACGATCCAGGCATCCTCGCGGTCGGTCTTGGCCACACGCAGAGCCAGGTTGCGGTCGAGCTCGCGCATGAGGCGGTCGTAGATATGGCGCGAGGTCACATACTTGCCGTCCTTGCCGAAGAAGGGCGAATCATTGATGGTGAAAAGCATCGACATGGTGGGCTCGTCGATGGCTATGCGGGGAAGCGGCTCGGGATTCTCCACAATTGAGATCGTATCGCCGATCTCGAATCCTTCCAGACCCACGATGGCGCATATATCGCCACTGCTTACCTCGCAGACCTTCTTGCGGCCCATGCCCTCGAAGGTATGCAGCTCCTTCACTTTCTGCTTCTCCACGGAGCCGTCCTTCTTGCAGAGGGCTATCTCCTGACCCTCGCGGATCGTGCCGCGGTGAACACGGCCCACTGCGATACGGCCCACATAGCTCGAATAGTCGAGCGATGTGATCAGCATCTGTGTGTCGCCCTCAAGCTCTTTCGGGGCCGGTATATAATCTATGATGGCATCGAGCACAGCCGTGATATCCTCGGTCGGCTTGCGCCAGTCCTTGGCCATCCATCCGTTCTTGGCGGAGCCGTAGATGGTCGGGAAATCGAGCTGATCCTCGGTAGCGTTCAGGTTGAACATAAGGTCGAACACCATCTCGTTCACTTCGTCGGGACGGCAGTTCGGCTTGTCCACTTTGTTGATCACCACCACAGGCTTGAGGCCCATCTCTATAGCCTTCTGAAGCACGAAACGGGTCTGGGGCATAGGGCCCTCGAAGGCGTCGACGAGCAGCAGACAGCCGTCGGCCATGTTGAGCACACGCTCCACCTCGCCGCCGAAGTCGGCGTGCCCCGGGGTGTCTATGATGTTGATCTTGGTGCCTTTGTAATTGATCGAGACATTCTTGGAGAGAATTGTGATACCGCGCTCTCTCTCGAGGTCGTTGTTGTCAAGTATCAGTTCTCCTGTCGTCTGGTTGTCGCGAAACAGATGTCCCGCAAGCAGCATCTTGTCGACCAGTGTGGTCTTGCCGTGATCGACGTGTGCTATAATTGCAATATTTCTGATGTTCTGCATAGTGCACGCAAGGCTTTCGCTGCTTCGAAGCCTCCTTCTGTTATGTTGTGAGTACTCTTTTTCAAGGCGCAAAATTACAAAAAAAGCCGCTAATTTCCAAACACACTCCCCGCCTCACTCCCTCAATGCCCGGCTCAGCGCCCGGTACGCGCTTGAATTCCCGGTCACCGGGCGAATTTGCAATCGGGTTGCAAATTATTTGTTGTACCTTTGCTGCTGAAATCG
>SFOK01000055.1 GCA_004552395.1 Bacteroidales bacterium
AGATATATTCATCAGGCTTTTTTTTGAGTCAAAACTCACCGAGAATCGAATATTCAGTCATTGCAGGAGTATCCTCAGGCAATTTTTGCTGCCTGAGCGACTTTAGCTGACCTCCGGCACCGCCATTAACTGAATATCCCTACATTACATCGCATTTCACGCTTTTATAGAATATAGAGGTACCTCTCTTTTCCAACGTTGCTAAAAAGTCCTGATCTATCTCAGTCTTTGCTCGTCTTCAGTAGTGCAGGATGCCATGCATAATCCGCATAGAACAGTCAGCAATATTATTGAAATCTTCTTCATAATGTGTTATTTGATATATATGTAACTGTATGGACTTGAACTTTTGCAAAGTTTTTAGATGTTATTATATATAGTAAAGAGTTATTTACACTTGCAAAGAATATTTTGCACCAAAGTTAATAATTGATTTTCTCAACTCCAAATTATTCTAAATAAAATGGTATGGAGATTGCAGAATCGCGGAGGAGAAATGTATATAAAATAAAAAAGTCTATCTCTTTTCACAAGGAGATAGACCGAAACCTTAATCTTAATTTAATACTATGAAAAACACACTTCAAAGTTAATCATAAAAGGAGGAATTCTGCAAATAAAATAGTAACAAATTATGTGGGTTTAAGATTTTTTAACAATCTCTCTCAAATCACTTTTAAGACAGTGGTGAAAATTTGAATCATAAGTGAAAAGTAGGAAGTTTAGCACGGTCGAAATTTTGCAATTTGTTAATGTTGAGCCTTTTCTATCGGGTTGGTTTGGGCTTTGTTCTGCTTTTGACCAATATCAGGCTGAGCTTAAAATTCGCTCTTTTGGCCGATTAGAAGACTGTAAACAGAATTTTGGCACCAAATCTTAATGCCCCTTTATACTCATTTATTTCATATTAATAATTTAGGTTAGGATTACGAAATATTCCGAAGGCTGAATCAGTAATCAATCGACTCCCGCGAAATGAGGCGGAAGATGGATTCAGTCAGCTAAGGCTCCAGCGAAGTTTTCTACATGTAATTTTTTATAAAACAGGCTCAAGGGGCCTTTTGCTGCAGTATTTATGCTATCTTTGCAGTGGGATTCGCGAGGGAACCGCTATGGAGCGGAGTGCCACCATTCTACCCACCGGACTCGCAAGCAGAAGAGAAGCATGGAAAAGATCCTGCAATACGCATGGCAATGGCGGATGTACGGCAGTGAGGAACAGCACCTGACTGACGGCAGAGCGGTGCGTATTCTCGATCCGGGAACGCTCAACACCGGTTCGGGCCCCGACTTCTTCAACGCCAAGATAGTGATGGATGGATGCGAATGGGCCGGCAATGTTGAGCTGCATCTTAAGGCTTCGGACTGGTGGCGCCACGGTCACCACAGGGACCCGGCCTACGACAATATCATCCTCCATGTGGTGGCTGACGATGACGCCAGCCCTGTCCGCAGCGACGGCTCGCCCATACCTCAGCTCATATTCCCTCTCACTCCGACGATGCAGGCCTGCTACCGTCGGCTGACGGAGAGCAGCAAGAATCCACCGGCGATGCCGTGTGCGCTCATGCTCAGCTCTGTGGACAGGATTTATTTGGACGATGTCATTGTTTCGGCCTGCCGTCAGCGGATGCAGGAGAAACGCGACGCGGTGATAAAGACGGTGCGCACAACCGGAGGCGACTGGAGCAAAGCGGTATTGTGCGCTGTGGCCCGCAGCCTCGGTTTCGGTGTGAATTCGGAGCCTCTGGAGCGTCTGGCCCTCTCGCTCGACCTGATGGCCTGCGAGGGCCACAGCGACGATCTGAGGCAGCTCGAGGCTATCCTCTACGGACAGGCTAATCTGCTTGCAGGCGATGCGGCTGATGAATATCAGGCCTCACTGCAGCGGGAATATGAGTTCCTGAAAAGGAAATACTCCATGCGGCCGATGCCCGAGGCTCTGTGGCTCACCGGACGCGTCAGACCGGCCAATTCGCCGTACCGCAGGATAGCTCTCTTAGCGCTTCTGCTGCGCAATTCGCGCAGTCTGCTGAGCAAGATACTGAGCGCCGGAAAGGATATCGACGCGCTCAGGGAGCTGTTCACACTTAGTCTGGAGGGATATTGGAGCATTCACACCGGGTTCGGAAAGGTGAGCCGCCGTCCGGCCTCGACACTGAGCCGCGAGGCTGCCGACGTGATCATAATCAACGCTGTGGTACCGGTCTATATGGCCTACGGATATTATACAGGCGATGTGGAAACGGTCGAGCAGGCTCAGGAGCTTCTGGAAGCTCTTCCAGCTGAGAAGAACCGGCTCGTGCGCGACTGGGCTGACGCGGGCGTCAGGGCTTCGACAGCCGAGGAGAGTCAGGGGCTTATTCAGATACGCAAGAGATACTGCGATGCCCGCGACTGTCTACGCTGCCGCCTGGGGCACCGTATGCTGCGCCGCAGCTGTGTGCCGGTGGACGTCGCCGGCAAAGCAGTCAGATAAGAAGGGAAGGGAAGCGTCAGGAACCGGCTGCAGTAGCAGTCATCAGGAACCGGCTGCAGTAGCAGGCATCAGGAACCGGCTGCCGCAGCAGGCATCAGCTTGGGTGAGGGGACCTTGCGCATAGTCAGGCTCATGCCCCATCCGGCCAGAATCACTGCCGTAAAATAGAGGAGCGCCATCAGCTGCGACTGTTCCTCGCCGAATAGGTAGAACACGTCCCTTACCACGGAATGTATGGCGAAAATATAGGCGGATATACCTCCCACCCACACGAGGGCTTCGCGCACTCCTTTGGCGGCCCAGAGCAGCTTGAGACCGAAAAGCGAACTGAGAAGCAGCGCAACTGGTGCTATCGGCCAGGTCCACCTCCACAGCTCGAGTTCGACGAAAATAAGGAATGTGAGCAGAAAACAGACAGCGGATTTCAGCAGCGAGAGCTCGGCAAAGAATCGGGAGACACGGGTGCGGGCCATGAGTATACCCAGGCCGAAGGGGAGCATCTGCGCCGGGAAATTAATATGGTAATATTGCATGCCGTACTTGTGGGAAGTGATGAAGAAGGCGGGCACGAGACAGATCACCATGAAGACGATGAGCACCGCGTTGCCTCGCTTGCGCAGCAGCAGCCAGTAGACGATGTACAGCTCGAAGATGGCGCCGAAGAACCAGTACGGACCGATGAGGGGCGAGAGGTTGGGCACAAGGTTGCCGAGCATCGTGAGCTGCCCCGCGACTATGGCCGGTGTGATCCGTTGGTCGGGAGTTAGCAGCGGATGAAGACAGAGGGTGATTATGGCCACAGGGAGCATGAGCTGCAGCAACTTCAGATAGTTGAAACGAATGAAGCGCGCCGCCGACGGCTGAGGCGCCCGCGGCGACTCGTACTTCTTCACCAGACCGAAGCCGCTCAGGAAGATAAAGACGGGCACACCGTAATGGCCCAGATATGAGATGATCTGCATCCAGTCTCTCGGTCCGAACTGCGCGAGCATATCGGTGAAGAGCCGGCTCTTGAGAGCGTAGAACCGGAACTCATTCTCCTCCAGAGAGAGGTCGAGATTGTGGATGTAATTGTGGAGTATAATACAGATTATGGCCACGCCGCGCATGAGTGTGCACTGCTGCCGCGTGAGGAATCCGGATAGGTGGCTGTGGCTTTCTTCTCTTTCCATAAATTAGCCTATAATACTCTAAGTCAGCCATTTCAGCTATCGCCGCTGTCTTAGCTAAATCAGGTGCAAGCTGATAAGCGATTAAGGTCTCCAAGGCCCTGCGGGGCTTCAAAGACCTTAAGTAACTCTTAATAGCTCTAAAAGGGATAGTTTCTGCGGCCCCGGCTTCGCGCCGGAATTCTGACTATTTGCGGCGGCGGGCCTGCTGACGCTGCATTTCGCGCATCTGTGCCTGCTGCTTTTTCTGTGCTTCTTCGAGGCGTGCCATGAAGCCGCTCTTCTTGCGGGGCTTCTTGGCGTTCTCTGCCATCTGACGGCGCACATCCTCTTCCTTGACCACGAAGCGGCGGATCACATAAGTCTGTATGATTGTGATGAGCAGCGAGAGGAAATAGTAGTACGAGAGGCCTGCGGCGTAGTTGTTGAAGAAGATGAGGAAGAATACGGGCATCAGGTACATCATCCATTTCATCCCGCCTCCGGTGTCGGCCTGTGTCGACATGGTGATACGGGTGTAGATAATGTTGGTCACCGTCATGAGCAGACAGAACAGTGAGATATGGTTACCGAAATATTCCGTCACCAGAGGTATGTTCACATTCCAGGAGATGATGGCGTCGGGCGCGGCCAGGTCGTGGGCCCAGAGGAAGCTCTCGCCTCGCAGGTCGATGCACGAGGGGAAGAAGCTGAACATGGCGAAGAGGATAGGCATCTGCAGCAGCATGGGGAGACAGCCCGAGAGGGGCGACGCTCCGGCTTTGCTGTAGAGGGCCATGGTCTTCTGCTGGCGTATCATGGCGTTTTCCTTGCCGGGATACTGCGCGTTGATGGCTTTCACCTCGGGCGCGAGGATGCGCATCTTGGCCTGCGACTTATAGCTCTTGTATGACAGCGGGAAGAGGATGATCTTGATGAGGATCGTGAGCACCAAAATCACTATGCCGTAGTTCCAGCCGAAGCTGCCGAGGAAATGGAACACCGGAATCACGAAGCAGGTGTTGATCCAGCGGAACATGCTCCAGCCCAGAGGTATGAGTTTGGTCAGGTGAAGGTCTTCGTCGGTCTTGACCTGCTTGTCGAGACCCGAGAGGAGCTGATACTGGTTGGGACCGAGGAAGAGCGTGAAACCGGCGGGATGCTCGGCGCTCCAGTCGTAGTTGTTGACTGTGGCATCGGCCGAGAAGAATTTCAGGAAGTAGTCGTCCTTGAGCACCACGGATGTGAAGTCGGCGCTCGAGAAGCTCTTGTCGGCTATGAGCACAGAGGAGAAGAACTGGTTCTTGAAGGCTATCCAGTGTACTTTCTGCTGCCGGTCCTGAGCGTCGTCGGCGTTGGCGTTGAGTTCCTCCACATTGCCGCCCAGGAACTTATAGTAGATCGACGAGTTGCGTTCTTCGAACATGCGTCCTTTCTCCTGGCGCAGAAGAGCCTGGCGCCATACTACTCCGAGCTCGCGGCTGTTGGTGGCGAGAACGCCTGCCATACCTTTCTGCTCTATGTCGATACGGAGCAGGTAGGAGTCTTTCCGCTCCAGGGTGTAGCGTATGCCCCAGTATGCGCCGCCGGGGAACTCGAGCTTCATGAGCACTGAGTTGCCTTTCACTTCGGGAGTGAAGTAGAGGTCGGCCGTGGAGATCTTCTCGTAGCCGGGGATCACGAAGTCGAGCTTGTTGGTGACGCCGTCGAAGAGCACCACATCGTGAGCGTCCTTCTTAGTCTCGTCGGGATGATATTCGCTCTTATAGTTGAGCAGCTCGGCGTATGAGAGGCGGCCTCCCTTGGCGGAGAAACGCAGACTGACGAGGCCGCTCTTGAGAGAGACTACGGAGTCTTTGCCGGTGGCGAAGCGCGACAGCTTGCCGTAGCTGTTGATTTTGTCGAGAGTCTTGGTGAGCTTATCCACTGCGGCTATGCGCTGCGAAGGCGCGAGGGTGGTGTCGCGGGCCACGATGCGGTTCACATCGATATCCATGCCGCCGGCTTTTACCGTGCCGCTGAGCGAATCGCCGTCGAGCACAAGGTTATATCCTTCGCCCCGGGCTGCGATAGCCTGGCGGCCTGAGGGAAGAGCCACTGTTTCGCCGCTCTCCCTGACGCCCTGCTTGATCCAGCCGAGCTGCTGGAGCGAGAGTGTGTCGGGGCCGAGTTCGGCCTTCGCTTCCGCCTTGGCGGCATCTATCTGCCCGGTTTCTTCGGGTGTCTGTGTATCTTGGTCGTCTTTAGGCGACAGCCACATGAAGATCAGGAAAACTGCCGCTATGAGCAGTACGCCTGTGAGTGTATTCTTATCCAAAGGTAAGGGTGTTTATGCGGGTTTTACATTATTTCTTGGCTGCGGCTTCCTTCTCGCCGGCATAATCGATTGCGGCGCGGACGAAGTCGATAAAGAGAGGATTGGGCTGCAGAACCGTGCTCTGATACTCGGGATGATACTGTGTGCCCACATACCAGCGTTTCTCCGGTATCTCAACCACTTCCACAAGATGTGTGGCCGGATTTTCGCCCACACATTTGAGGCCGGCGGCCTCGAAGCGGCTGCGGTATTCCTCGTTGAACTCGAAGCGGTGGCGGTGGCGTTCGCTCACCAGTGTGGTGCCGTAGGCCTTGGCCACTTTCGACTGGGGCAGGAGCTGGCAGTCGTAGGCGCCCAGTCGCATGGTGCCGCCCATGTTGCTGATGCTCTTCTGCTCCTCCATCAGGTCTATGACATTGTTCTTGGTCTTGGTGTCCATCTCGGTGGAGTTGGCATCCTCGAGGCCCATGACATTGCGGGCGAACTCTATGACCATGCACTGCATGCCCAGACAGATACCGAAGGTGGGCACATCGTGCTCGCGGCACCATTTCAGGGCCGTGAACTTGCCCTCGATGCCGCGCTGGCCGAAGCCGGGAGCAATGATGACGCCGTCCATGCCGGAGAGCTTCTCATTCACGTCGGCTTCGGTTAGCTTCTCGGAGTGGATATATGTGAGCTTGAGCTTGCGGTCGTTGTAGACTGCGGCCTGGAAGAGCGACTCGTTGATCGACTTGTAAGCGTCCTGAAGCTCTACATATTTGCCGACGAGACCGATCTTGACCTCCTTCTCGGCCGACTTAATCTTATCGAGGAAGATATTCCATTTCTCAAGGTTGGGCTCGCCCTGCGGCTCGATGCCCATCTTGCGGAGCACTATCTCGTCGAGGTGCTGGTCGTGCATCATCAGAGGCACCTGATAGATCGTGGGCACATCGATGGACTGGATCACCGCCTCGGGCGATACGTTGCAGAACTGGGCCACTTTGCGGCGCATCCCGGCGGGTATCTCGAGCTCGGTGCGGAGCACGAGTATGTCGGGCTGGATGCCGACCTGCTGCAGCTGCTTGACGGAGTGCTGCGTCGGCTTGGTCTTGAGCTCTTTGGCCGCGCGCAGGTAAGGCACGTAGGTGAGATGCACGCAGAGCGAGTTCTGGCCGAGCTCCCAGCGGAGCTGACGCACAGCCTCCAGGAACGGTGTGGACTCTATGTCGCCGACCGTACCGCCTATCTCCGTGATCACGAAGTCGAACTTGCCGGTGTTGCCCAGCAGTTTCACGTTGCGCTTTATCTCGTCGGTGATGTGAGGTATGATCTGCACTGTCTTGCCGAGATAATCGCCGCGGCGCTCCTTGTCGATCACGCTCTGATAAACGCGGCCCGTGGTTATATTGTTGGCGCGGGTGGTGTGGATATTAGTGAAACGCTCGTAATGTCCCAGGTCGAGGTCGGCCTCATGGCCGTCGACTGTCACATAGCACTCGCCGTGCTCGTAAGGATTGAGTGTGCCGGGGTCGATGTTGATGTAGGGGTCAAACTTCTGGATGGTGACTCTGTAGCCTCTCGAGAGGAGGAGCCGGGCCAGAGAAGATGAAATGATTCCTTTACCGAGTGATGAGACGACGCCGCCTGTCACGAAAATGTATTTAGTATCCACGCTGTAGAAATTAGTAGATGGTAATTTGCTCCGGACTGCGCTCCTTGCCGCAACGATCCTCACCCGGCAATCGGACACTCTGCCCCGCTTGCCTGCCGGGAGCCGGACGCTCTGCGCCGCCTTCCTGTGAGAATCGCCCGATAGCACACGCCGGGCAATATTTGGGCACAAAATTAGTAATTTCCCGCGACATAGGCAACAGCCCGCTCAGAGTATCGCGCCGGAAATACACGCCGAAGTCCGGACCGCCTGCGCCGCTTGCGTCCGGAGCCGAAAAAAGCCTGCGAATCGGAATCGATCCACAGGCTTGAACTTAAAACTCTGTCGGGGTGAGGCGACTCGAACGCCCGACCTCTACGTCCCGAACGTAGCGCGCTAACCAACTGTGCTACACCCCGAGAGTTTATGACACCTCGCAAACTTCTGAAAACAAACGGATTATCTGCTTTCGCCTGCTGAGGCACCACGGCTTCGGGTCCCCGGCGATGAGCCGAGCGGCCTCAAAAACCGCTGCAAAGTTACAACTTTTTTTTGAACCGCGCCCTATCCTGCCCTATTTTTTTCAAAAACATTATCCGGATCAGGTCCGAACTTTTCGAAACCGCCTCTCTTTAAGCAGCCAAATAAAAAGTTAGAAAAGGGCGCCGAGGGCTGCGAGAAACTTTTATTGAGGGCCGCGCGTTATAATGTAGAATGAGGCGACAAAACCTCCTGACCACTGAATTTAAATTATTACCAACGATATGGACAAATTAAGTTACGCGTGGGGCATAGCCATGGGCCAGCAGCTCCGCGGCATGGGTGTCAAGGAGCTTGACATCGAAAGTTTTACCGACGCCGTGAAGGGCGTTTTTGAAGGCTCTGAGCTCAAGATGCAACCCGAAGAGGCACAAAAGACTCTCAATGAGTATCTCACCAATCTTCAGAAAGAGCTCGAGACCAAAGCCAAGGCAGCCGGCGAGCAGTTCCTGCAGGATAACAAGAAGAAACCGGAAGTGAAAGAGACAGCCTCGGGTCTGCAGTATGTGGTTGAGAAAGAGGGCGAAGGCGCTCAGCCCACAGCCACAGACGAGGTGACGGTACACTACACGGGCAAGCTCCTCGACGGCACGGTTTTCGACAGCTCTGTGAGCCGCGGCGAGCCGGCCACTTTCCCGCTCAATCGCGTGATTCCGGGTTGGACCGAGGGCGTGCAGCTCATGAAGGAGGGAGCCAAATACACCTTCTTCATCCCGAGCGATCTGGCTTACGGAGCTCAGGGAGTACCCAATGCCATCCCGCCTCATTCCACTCTTATCTTTGAAGTTGAACTCATCAAGGTGATCAAGAAATAACCTGAGCCATGAAGAAGATATTCTATTTAGCTGCCGCAGCTCTCGCGGGCATCGGCATGATCGTAGCTTCCTGTTCAAAGGACCGCGCCAAGGATTCCGCCAACGCTGAATCCACCGGCTTCCAGGACATGGATGTGCAGGAAATCGAGGTGACTGAGGAGCCCGACGGCTCGCTGGAGATCGACAATACTCTGGAGCCCGAGGTGGTGACTGCCGAGGCCCCCGGATCCTCAAAAGACGGATACACAACCACTTCCTCAGGCCTCAAGTATAAGGTGATCAAGAAGGGCAATGGCACACAGCACCCCAAAGCCACCGACTATGTCAACGTGAAATACACCGGCAAGCTCGAGAACGGCAAGGTATTCGACAGCACCGACAACCACGGCGGTCAGCCCATAGGATTTCCCCTCAACCGTGTGATACCGGGCTGGACCGAGGGCGTGCAGCTCATGGTTCCGGGCGATGTATATCAGTTTGTGATCCCGGCCAATCTCGGCTACGGAGCACAGGGTGTTCCGGGCACCATTCCGCCTAATGCCACCCTCATCTTCGATGTCGAGCTTGTGAGCATCGGAGCATAATACGTCCTGAGAATAAAATATTTACACCGTCACAAAGCTTATGGAATCGGCCCGGTCGCAGCGCCGGAGCAGGTTCCGTAAGCTTGTATCTGCTTATCTAAATCTGCAAAAAATGAACCGTAAGATACAATACTTAATATTAGGCAGCGTTATTTTATGTGCGACATTCTGTTCGTGCAAGGGACGTCACGCCGACGGCACACCGGTAGGTGAGACCATAGAAGTCGTTGTCCCCGAATCGGAGACTGTCATCAACGACATCAACGCCAACGATGACACCTCTATCTCCGGCACCGACTCCACATCAGTGGCTCCCGCAGCCGCCACCGCGCAGCAGCCCGATTCCGTGACAGCCTGACGCACCGCTCCCCCGCTCCTCAACGCTTTTCAGCACCGATATCAATACGGCAGACTCCCGCGCTCGCGCAGGGAGCCTTTGCTCAGAATATCAATATAATATAAGTATATGAAATTCAAGACTATGGCCGCTATCGCACTTTGCGGCCTCGCAGTGGTAAGCTGCGGAAAAGGAGGAGGCAAGCAGGTAAGCCTCACAAACGCTTCAACAGCTGATTCTGTCGGTTTCCTCGCCGGCGGCCTCACAGCAGCCGATGTTATCGCGGCTCAGCAGACCGACACACTCCTCAAATCAGAGAAGAACATGAAAGCCTACGCCGAAGGCTTCAACGCAGGCCTGAAAGCTTACAAAGAGGGCGATGAGGCTTATAACCGCGGCTTTGTCGACGCCATGCGCGCCATTACGTCTCTCAACATCGAGGCTAAAGACTACGACCTGAAGATCACGCCCGACGCTGTGGCAAGCGGCTTCGCTTCCCTCTTCGACAAAGACGGCAAGCCCCTCAAAGACGCAGCCAAGAAAGGCGAGCAGTATGAGACAGATTTCGCCAACCTCACCACAGGTCTCGAGGCCAAACGCCAGGCCAAGGCAAGCCAGGCCACAGCCGCAGCCGTGAAGAAAGCGGCAGCCAACCTCCCCAAGGAAGCCAAGACACTCGGCTTCAGCAACCGCAACGGCGTCTATGTGAAGGAGGTTACCCCCGGAACCGGTGCGGCTCTCAAGAAAACAGACTCCGTGCTCGCCACAACATCGATACGCGACAACAAAGGCAAAGTCTTCGGTCAGGAAGGCACCGTGACCATGAACATCAGCGAAGCATCTTCCTATTCGCCAGCGCTCGCCAAAGTTGTCGAGACATTCAAGGAGGGTGGCACATACGAGCTCCTCGGCACACTCAGCGACCTGTTCGTGCCCGAGGCAGTGAACCAGTTCGTACAGAAAGGAGCCGATCCCAACGCGCTCTACACCGTCAGCTTCAAGTTCTTAGAGCTTAATCCTCAGAACTACGCCAACTCTCCCCGCCCGTAAGCTGTCCCGGATCACATCTGCCCACCCCTCAGAGACTCTTGACTCCGCACCTCGGAGAAAAATCTGACGGATTTTGAGGCAGATTTCAGAAAAAATGAGTAACTTTGCAAGGTCTTTTAGCGGCGCCACCCGC
>SFOK01000158.1 GCA_004552395.1 Bacteroidales bacterium
TAAGAAAAGATTGAGAAAGAATCGTCATAAGAAGAAATAACTCGTCCGGAACGCCCCTTGCAGGGCGCCGCTCCGGGGAGCTGTCGAAATCTTATTCAGACGCTTCTTTCGCAAAAGAACAAACTTGCGGCGCGATTTCCCCGCTATAGGGGGATTCCTCCTCAAAGTTTGTTCTTTTGTTTAGCTTGCGAATCTGATTCAACTATTTTTTATTCACATTTAAAATGAAAAGCGAGCTTATTGTCGACGTGAGGGAAAAGGAGATTTCCACAGCACTGCTGGAAGATTCCCGCCTCGTGTCGCTCCAGAAGGAGGCCCGCAACATCGCTTACGCGGTGGGCGACCTCTATCTGGCCAAAGTCCACAAGCTTATGCCCGGTCTCAACGCAGCATTCGTGAAAGTGGGCTACGAGAAAGACGCTTTTCTTCATTATCTCGACCTAGGCCCCCAGTACGCCACTTACAAGAAGTACATGGAGGCCGCCCTTGCCGACAAACGCAAGGTACCTGCCATATCCTCAATCAAGCGCGAGGACGACATCCCCAAGCAAGGCAGCATCGCCGATCAGCTCACCGCAGGCCAGCAGCTTGTGGTGCAGATAGCCAAAGAGCCTATCTCCTCCAAAGGACCGCGCCTCACCACCGAGCTCTCTCTCACCGGCCGCTACATGATCCTCATCCCCTTTGCCGACAAGATCTCTGTCTCGCAGAAGATCAAAAGCGCCGAGGAGAAGATCCGTCTGCGCCGCCTCATCGATTCGATCCGGCCCAAAGGCTTCGGCGTGATAGTGCGCACTTCAGCCGAAGGAAAGAAAGTGGCTGAGCTCAACAACGAGATGCGCACTCTCTATAAAGCTTGGGAAGAGGCTGTAGCCAAAATGCAGACCTCCGAGCCCCCGGCCCTTATTTACGAAGAGGAATCGCGCGCTGTAGGAATGCTCCGCGACATTTTCAATACCTCTTTCGAGAATATTTGGGTCAACGATGCCGAGACCTTCACTCAGATCCAGAATTATGTGGCGCTCATAGCCCCCGAGAAGAAGGATATTGTGAAGCTCTATGCCAAGGAGATACCCATCTTCGACAATTTCGGCATCACAAGGCAGATCAAAAGCAGTTTCGGCAAGACGGTGAGCTTCAAGAGCGGAGCTTACCTCATCATTGAGCATACGGAGGCTCTCCATGTGATCGACGTCAACTCGGGCAACCGCTCCAAGGCGTCGAACGATCAGGAGACCAACGCGCTGGATGTGAACCTGAAAGCGGCCGACGAGATCGCACGTCAACTCCGGCTGCGCGACATGGGCGGCATCATTGTCATAGACTTTATCGACATGAACACCGCCGAGCATCGCCAGGCCCTCTACGACCATATGCGCCAGATCATGGCCAATGACCGCGCACGCCACAACATCCTGCCGCTGAGCAAATTCGGCCTCATGCAGATCACTCGCCAGAGAGTGCGCCCCGTGCTCGACATCCCGACACAGGAGGAGTGCCCCTCGTGTCTTGGCAAAGGCACCATACAGCCGTCGCTCCTCTTCACCGACACGCTCGACCAGAAGCTTGACTGGCTCGTGAACCGCCTCGGTATAAACAAATTCAAAATGTATGTGCATCCCTTTGTGGACGCATACATCAAGAAGGGACTCATTTCCCTCTTCTCAAAATGGCGCCGCAAATACGGCCGCAAATTCAAGATTATCCCCGACGAATCGCTCGCTTACCTGCAGTACAGAGTGATCGACGATGAAGGGAAAGAGATTGACCTTCAGGAGGAACGCGACATGAGTTCCTCGCAAAGCAAAGCGCGCGGCAAAGCGCTTCGAGACAATGAAGACTGACGTCTGACCATGTGCCGGCAGTCGCCCTCATCGCGGTGACGCCCAGCACAGCCGCCGACGCTTCCACATCCGGAGGCCCTCCGCAAAGGAGATCCCATCCTAAGCGGAAATCTTCCGCAAGCGGAAACGCTTCCTCTCTCGGAAACGCGGCAAATAACGCCTTCACAGAGACGGCCGGAACATCAACCGACCGCCTCTGTTTTTTATGTCCTCAGATCTTCTTCCTAATAAGCAGGTAATTAGAGTAATGGCCAATTCTATTACTAAAAACTGTAATATTCTCCGGATTTTGGTAATGAGCCGAGCGCAGCCTGACAGAGAGGGAGGAGAGATAATAACGCGAGTTCGGGATACCGCATCAAAAACGACATCCTCCCAAAGCGGCATAAATCATCGGGCGATCCGGACGGGTCGCCTGATTTTTAAATAGCTGCC
>SFOK01000159.1 GCA_004552395.1 Bacteroidales bacterium
ATGATTAATCAATAAGACATTATGATCTGCACAACCATACAGAACAGGACGCTGGAAGAGATAATCGGGCTGCTGGAGGGCAGCGAGCCACGCATACAGATGGCGGAAATCAGGCTGGACAGATGTCCGCTTGACATTGAGGAGATTGAGAGCCTGTTCTCTTCCTCGGACACCCCTCTCGTGGCCACCTGCCGGGTCGTTGACGACGGAAACGGAACTTGGGAAGAGGCCGAGGAGAAACTCACCACCGCTGTCGAGGCCGGAGCCGCGTTCCTGGATCTGGAGATCGAGGCTCCGAAGGAGGTCGGCAAAAGGCTCCGCAGAGCCTGCACTGAATACGGCACGACGATGATCCGGTCGAGTCATTTCTTCGCCGGAACGCCCTCCGACGACGTGCTTCGGAACACAGTGGAGAAGTGCAGGAAGTTCGGCGGGGAGATTGTGAAGATCGCGGCTATGGCGAAATCGGGAGAGGATGTAGCAAGGGTGCTTGCGCTTTATTCATCGGTCGCTTCGACAAACTCAGCGGCCGAAACACAGCGACCTGTGGAATTGGTTGCGTTCTCGATGGGAGAGATCGGCAAGGTTAGTCGCTTGGATTGCTTGAAGTTAGGCAGCCCGTTCACCTATGCCGCCCTGAACGAGAACGAGGCCGCGGCACCCGGTCAATGGTGCTATTCGGAGATGCTTACGGCTGTCTATGGAGACAGGAAGCCTCTTCACTGCAACAGTCCTCTGAATATGCCGGCCTCAAAGAGTTTCGCCCAACGCGCGATCATCGCCGCGGCATTGGCGGAAGGAGAATCACGGCTCGGCGGCTACTCTCCGTGCGGGGACAACGAGGCGGCGATAGCGGTCGCCAAGGCGCTCGGGGCCAAGGTTCGGATAGAGAGTGAGGGCAGTTCTTTGCAAGTTGGTGCGCTTCGACAGTCTCAGCGACCAACCGATCCGGTCGCTTCGATGGTTGGTGAGCTCTGCCGAACCACAGGCTCAGCGACCGGAAACACCCTAATCATAGAAGGCATAGGCTCGTCAGCGAATATTCCCGAAAAGATCAACGTCGGCGAATCCGGCCTCCTGACCCGCCTGATGATCCCTCTCGCCGCCGCTCTCGGCAACGGCAACCAAATCGAAATTGACGGCATCGGCACCCTCCCGACCAGACCGCTGAAAGGCGCATCCGAAATCATGGCCGGCTTCGGCACAGTCCTGAGACCACTCAACCCGGCCCCGGAAGTCCACGTGCCACTCACCGTCCAAGGCCCTCTGCTTTCCGGCAAAACAAGCGTTTCCGGCAAAGGCGGCTCGCAGCTGATCTCCGGTCTGCTGATGGCTCTGCCGCTCCTCCCGGAAGACTCTACCCTGCATATTCACGACCCCAAGAGCATCCCGTATATGTTCATCACAGCGGACGTGCTTCGCCGTTTCGGCATCAAGATCGGCTCCGAGATGGAGGGTGGAGAGGATTTCCTTGAGACTCAGGACTGGAGCCTCTGTACCGGCATCACATTCAAGATCAAGGGCGGGCAGAAATATTCCCCGGCCGCTTTCGACATCGAGGGCGACTGGAGCGCCGCCGCCAATTTCCTGGTGGCCGGAGCGCTGTTCGGAGACGTGAAACTGACCGGTCTCGACACAACCTCCCTTCAAGCCGACATCTCGATCATGGACATCCTGATGGAAGCCGGAGCCAGCCTTTCGCAGATTGATGATGGGCCGCAGGACGGAATCACAAACGACGGCTCTTCCAGAAATGAAGCGACCGATGCTGCCTCCAACAAAACTTCAGACAATGAAGACGCTCCGGAGGCCAATGCCCCGCAAGGTCACCGCGGCCTGATCACCGCCCAGAAAGCCCCGCTCCGCGCCTTCGACACCGACCTCAACAACTGCCCGGACCTGTTCCCGATCGTCTCCATCCTCGCCGCCTTCTGCCACGGACGCTGTAATATTCAAGGATTCAAGAGGTTGGCAAGCAAGGAAAGCGACCGCGGCACCGCGATTCTGAATATGCTGACCCAGATGGGCGTGAGCGCCTCCGCTTCCGGCGACACCCTCACCATCGACGGGGAATCAGTCGAGAGCCGCCTCCTGAACGGTCTCCTCCTCAAGGGCGGTGAATATACCTCCTCGCACGACCACCGTATGGCGATGGCCCTCACCGTAGCCTCCTGGTGCGCCGACACCCCGATCCTCATAGACGACATCTCCTGCGTAGCCAAGTCCTTCCCCGCCTTTCTCGACACCTATGCCAAACT
>SFOK01000160.1 GCA_004552395.1 Bacteroidales bacterium
TGTCTGTGTTGCACCAAACGGTGTCCAGAGAAGGGTATTTGCACCAAAAGGTGTCTAATTATGTAAACCGGCCATTCTATTACAGGCCGAATGATAAATCCCCCATTTCGAAAGCCGTTGTTGCCTATGCCTATGAAGTTTGGGATGAAGTAGAGGCACAATGCACGATCCGCGAACGGTTCGTTACGCGTTGATGACCAGTAGTACGCAGATTTCTCTGCCCCTTCTACCGCATGCCCGCGGAAATATCCGGCTGCCGGGAGGAAAATACTCTTTTATCGTCATCCGCATACCGTGTTAAAAGGAACTCCTGCCGCCCGTACACGGGCGGCAGGAGTTCCTTTGATTCAGGTCATTATCGAAATCAGGTGAACACAGTGCAGGTGTTCGTGATGGTCATGATGCCGACGATGATCGCATTGATGATGCCGGCAATATACGGGTTCTTCGTGGCCTTGTAGATTACGCGGGAGATCAGCGTGGAGCCGAAGAGGATCAGCACGATCGGGAAGAGCCAGAGGACAAACATCGGATAGTTGGCGTCGGCCATCGTGCGCTGGAACCACATCATGTGACCGGTGCTGTAATAGGTGGCGTACTGGATCCAGGGCAGCACCAGCGCGGGAGCCGCGGCAAAGAGACCGCAGAGGATGCCGTTGCACTTGCCGCCGATGGTGTTGTAGTTGAAGCTGTTGGTCGCAACGGAGATGGCGATGTAGTAGGTGAAGAACAGCAGCACATAGGCCAGGTAGCGCAGGATCGGCGCCTCAAAGGCCTTGATGGCCAGCGTCCAGAGGCGGAAGTCGGCAAGGAAGAAGTAATCCTCGACGAACACGATGGCATAGCCGACGGTGACGACGATCAGCGCCAGCAGCGCGCTCAGACCCAGCTTCTTCAGCGGCATTTTCACGCCGCGCTCGGCCAGATCCAGGCCGTTTTTCCTGCCGTAGGCGAAATAGTAGACGATCATGCTGAGGATGGTGAACAGGCCGCAGCAGGTGGACCAGAGGCCCAGGCCCATGGCCTCGCCCTGAGCGACCGGCATGGCGTTGCCGATCTTGAGCAGAGTTAGATAGATGACGGAGCCGAACACGGCGCCTGCCAGCAGGCTGAGCCAGAACCAGAGCTTGCCCTTCTTATCCTTCACCGGCATCGCCTGCACGGGCTCTGCGGCACGGAGGGAGGCGAAGGTCGGCGTGAAGACCAGCAGGGTCGTGAAAGAGCAAAGGAACATCGCAAAGCCGATCACGCCCACGAAGTTGAAGGCTTCCTTCCACTGCCAGACCTGATTGGTCGCGGGGATGGGATTGGGCGCGTTCAGCGTCTTGGAGAAGAAGTCGCAGATGTAGGACTCGGAACGGGCGGAGAAGTGGGACCAGGGGTGAATGATGGGCGGGCGGTAGATGATGCGCAGGGTCTCCTTGCCGTCCACATCCTCGCGGTACTCGGTGTAGGCCTCGCGGGTCTCCCAGGCGGACTTGTCCTTACCGAAGTTCAGGAAAGCCTGGGCCGTGTCGGTCTGCATGAAGTAGGGAGAGCTGAGGGGCTGGCCGTCGGCGCTGACGGAGGTGCCGAAGAACTCGTCGTACACCGCAGAGATTACGGCCACGTCGCGGCTGCCGTAGGGATTGGCGAAGTTGCCGTCATTGTCGGTGTAGAGCGGGTCGTTGCAGTGGATGAGAGCGGCGGCGATCAGCGGGGTCTCGTTCAGGTTGTCGGCATTGATCGCAGCGTTCACCGACCAGGAGCCCATGGAGTGGCCGGTCACGCCGATACGGGAGGTGTCGACAAAGGGCATGCGGCTGAGCGCGAGGACGCCCTGATAGACGCCGTCCGGCGCGAGGATGAAGAAGTCGGGCGTGATCTCGGAATCGCCGTGGTCGGGCTGGTCGACGGACAGCACGACGAAGCCTCGGCGGGCGAGCTCAACGTAGTTAGCGTCAGCCATCTCCTTATTGTTCAGATAGCCGTGACTGGTGACGATTGCGGGAGCGGGATTGTCCTTTGTGGCCGTCTTGGGGATGAGCAGATAGGCGGACATGGTGTAGCCGCTGTCGGTTTCGATGTTCAGTTCCTTCATAACGACGTCGCCGCCGGAGGTCTGAACGGCACTGACCACGATGCCGCAAAGCAGCATCAGCGCGAGGGAAATGCACAGGAACAGTTTCGCGGTTTTCTTGACTTTTTCCATGGTTCTCTCTCCTCTCAAAAAAATAGTTGAAGCTTACGACCAGTTATAGTATATAGCAAA
>SFOK01000056.1 GCA_004552395.1 Bacteroidales bacterium
TCACGCCGAGACCAGCCCAACCCTTACCGTTGGCACATACGAAGTTCTGATATTCACCCACTGTAGCGTCCATACCGGACTCGATGTTAAGTGTGGATTCCCAGATGTAGAGCTGATACTTGTCGAGATTGCCGTTCTCACCGAGCTGATCCATTGCGTTGAAAACAACTACAGCGTCTTCAGGTACATTTACGAAAGGACCCCATACATTGAGACGGCCCTGAACGGCGTCAGCGTTGAAAGCGCTTGTAGCGGCTGCTGCAGCGAGTGCGAGAGTAAAAATTTTCTTCATAATTGAGTTCTTAGATTGGTATAATGTTAATTAATAATTTCTGACATTAATTTTGGATCCTTACATCTGACTTCTACTGCCTTCCTTTTAGCTGCAGCCCGCGCTCTTTCAGCTGCCGGCCGCGCTCTTTCAGCTGACCGCATTTGCGTTGCTTTGGCTGACTGATGCCGTGCTTTTGGCTGACTGCATTTGCCGAGTCGAGTCTTTCAGGGTCTTTTGCCAAAGCAGGAGATGAAGTAACTAATCCGCTATCCGCTATACACGAGGAGTCTGAAACCGCAACACAATCCGCGGCGCAGCGCCGGGAACCTGCTGCCTTGCACGTTATAAACGTGCAGTGAAGAAGCGGGAGCTGTTCAGCCCGATGAGGCATGCTTTCCTTTCTGATTCGGTTTGTAGTGGCTTTCGCGCCGTCGGCCTCAGCTTTAAGCTGCGCGCTCAAACGATAGATACGCCGGGGCGAAGCCATCCGGGAAAACAATTGAGCAGACGAATTACTTCGATTCTCTAACTTTAACGGAGGCAAAGTTAGCAATTTTTTCCCGATTCGGCACAATAAAAGTCGGCAAGTAAAAAATTAAAGTCACTTGCAGCTGATTATCAGAGGTTTGATTTCCCGACTAAGTAGTTTATTCGCCGCGATAAGCTCTCTCGAAAATGTCCTCGAAACAGATTCCAGATAATATTTTGAGCCCTTCTTGAATAAAATTTTGGCCGGACCGGGAGCGACTTCTCCGGCTTTGAGGCTGCCGGGGATTTTTTCAGAATTGCTTTTCGGATACCGAAACAGAGGCACCGGGGGTGCGGGTCAGTTGGCGGTTTTGGGGCGGTTGTTGTAGACGGTCTGGATGGAGCAGCGGAGCATGTGGGCTATCTTGGCGCTCTCGGTGATGCCGAGTTTATGGAGGGCATAGATACGCATCCTGGTGTTTGGCAGCTCGCCGTCTTTGAGCTCGACGCGCTCGTTCTCAGGGAGTCCGCGGTTGATCTCCTCGAGGAAGTTGGGATAGATCGAGAGGAACATACGGTCGAAAGTGCGGTAGAACTGTTTCATCTCGTTGTCCACGAACTTGGGATTCTCGAGCTCGTTGCGCAGCTCGCCGAACTGGTTGGTCTTCACCTTGCGGAGCAGCTTCTTGCAGATGGCGTCCATGTCGTTGATAAAGTCGGAGGCCATGGTGAAGGCGTAGACTATATATTTCTCTTTCAGGTCGTTGGCATCGTGAAGCTCCTCGTTGGCCTTGGAGAGGCGCGTGTTGAGGTCGCGTTCGCGGTCGTGAAGTTCCTGCAGTTCTTCGTGGGTCCGGTTGAGTTCCTCGATCTTCTGGTTGAGGCGACGGTTGGCGGCCGCGAGCAGCACGCCGCGGCGGTGGGCCTTGCGGATGAGGAAGGCTATGACGGCCAAGGCAGCCAGAGCCAGCACAAGCAGCCCGATGAGCAGCCACACATAGGTCTTGACTCGGTCGCTCTGCTCGTGGAGGCGCTCCAGGAACTTCTTGTGAATCTGATTGATGAAGTTGTAGAGACTCACCATGCGGATGCGGTTATGGTACTTGTAGGCCATGTTGGAGCAATACTCCGCATAGTTGTAGGCGCGGTCCACGTCGCCCTCGTCGAAGAGGATCTGGGCGAGCTGCTGGAGCGAGGCTATGTCGCAGTTGGCGGTACGGATGTCGGCCATAGCCGAGTAGATCAGATATTTCTGCTCGTCCTGCCAGTCGCCGCGCACATGAGCGGCGCGGGAGAGCCAGTAGGCCGAGATGGCATCGTTGCGGGAGTTGAGTTCCGACTTGTCCACAGAGGCTTTCAGCTTTGTGTAGACCTCGTCGCTGACCGGCATGTCGGGGTTGCTCGAGACGGGCCACCAGAGAGCGTAAGGGTGACCGGGAGTGAGCGACATGCCCACCGAGTCGTTGTAGATCCGAGCCAGGTCACGGAGCGACTGGGAGAGCTTGCGGTCCTGGTCGGCATAGACGGCATGATGATCGTAGAGATATTGGTAAGCGCTGTAATATTCGGGTATGAGGTCGGAGTTCAGGTCGGAGCGGCGCAGCTTGGCAAGGGCGGATTCGGCTTCGGGGAAGAGTCCGGCAGCCGAATAGACATTGGCCTTCTTGATGATCCACTCGTCGGTGCGCTCGGAGCCTATCTCGTGGGCGAGCCGTTCGGCCAGATTGGCATAGACGAGCGCCGAGTCGGAGTCGAAGTAGGAATACTCGTCGTAGAGACGGGCGGCGATGCGGAACCGTTCGCTGGCGTCGGGAGCCGAGCGGAGCGCGGATTTGAGCTTGGCTATGTCGGCCTGTTTCTGATTGGAGTAGCGGTCGCGGTCGGCCACCATGGCATCGAGCTTGCGGAAGAGGCTTTGCAGCTCCTTATTCTTGCCATCGGCGGTGTCACCGTCCTGAGCCGAGGCCGGTAAGGGCGCTGCTGCACACCAGAGGGCGACGGCGAGCGTCGAGAATATGATTCGGAAAGTATATTTCAGTCTGTTCATCTCAAAAGAAAATCGTGGCTTATCGGGTAAGGGACGGGGCTAACGGCCGGTAGAAAAGGGGAAGTCAGTAAGTTCTTGATTTGTCAGTGCGAATTTATAAAAAATCTTTCTAAACGGCAAATAATTTGCCACATACGGCCCGATGTAGGGATCGGGCAGGTGGATTTGACGCTTGTTTCGTTCTGATTTTTGGGAAAAGTTAGCGGCCGATTTGCTGTTGTGAATATAAAGTGCTAATTTTGTGGCTGAAGAAAGCCCTGCACTCTCCCCTCCATTTTCCTTTAAATAACCCGAATTAAAATCACAAATACCATTTTTGCATTTATGAAAATGAAGAAAAGTATCGCTCTCGCGGCTCTTATGCTGGGAACCGCGGGCGCGTATGCCGTGAAACCGGCCATCCCCTACGATGCCAAGATCGAGAAACAAGTCAAGGAGATCGTGGGTAAAATGACGCTCGACGAGAAGATCGGTCAGATGTGTGAGCTCACAGTGGATATGGTGACTGACTTCACCGCTCCCGGCGGCCCGCAGATATCCGACCAGCGCCTGAAATGGGCGCTCGACGACTACAAAGTCGGCTCGATCCTCAATGTGCCTTACGGTGGCGCCCAGTCGCCCCAGACCTGGTACGAGATCATCAAGAAGATCCAGGAGCAGTCCATGAAGTATATCGGCATACCCGACATATACGGCGTGGACCAGAACCACGGCACCACCTACACCGCCGGCGGCACAATCTTCCCCCAGGAGATCAACATGGCGGCCAGCTTCAACCGCGAGCTCACACGCCGCGCTGCCGAGATCACGGCTTACGAGAGCCGCGCAGCCTCCATACCCTGGGTCTACAACCCGACTCTGGATGTGGCCCGCAACTCGGCGTGGCCCCGCATCTGGGAGAGCTTCGGCGAAGATCCCTACGTCAACGGCGAGATGGGCAAGATGTTCGTGCTGGGCTATCAGGGCACTGACCCGAACCATATCGACGAGTACCACGTGGCTTCCTGCCCCAAGCACTTCATGGCTTACGGCGCGGCAGTCAACGGCAAGGACCGCACACCCTCGTCGGTCACCGACCAGGATATGCGCGAGAAATATTTCTATGCCTTCAAGGAGTGCATAGAGAACGGCGCCCTCTCCATCATGGTGAACTCGGGTGTGAACCGCGGCGTGCCGTTCCATGCCAACCACGAGTATCTGACCACTTGGCTCAAGGATGAGCTCAACTGGGACGGTATGATCGTGACCGACTGGGCCGACATCAACAATGTCTGGAAGCGCGACCGTCTGGCCAAGGACTACAAGGGCGCCATCGAGCTCTGCATCAACGCCGGTATCGACATGGCCATGACCCCCTACGACGTGGAGTTCTGCACTCTGCTCAAGGAGCTGGTCAACGAGGGCAAAGTGCCTATGAGCCGTATCGACGACGCCGCAAGCCGTGTGATCCGCCTCAAGCTGCGCCTCAACCTCTGGAAGAAACCTTACACCGACCCCAAGAAATATCCCGACTTCGGCAGCAAGAAACATGCCGAAACAGCCACAGAGCTGGCCGTTCAGAGCGAGGTGCTGCTTAAGAACGAAGGCGGTATCCTGCCGCTCGCCAAGGGGAGCAAGATATTCGTGACCGGCCCGAACGCCAACAGCATGCGCTGCCTCAACGGCGGATGGAGCTACACATGGCAGGGCTCGGCCGACACCAAATATCACGAACAGTACAACACTATCTATGAGGCACTTGTCAACAAGTTCGGCGCAGAGAACGTGACCTACGCTCCGGGCGTGCTCTACAAAGAGGACGGCCAGTACTACGAGGAGCTGGCTCCCGACTTCGACGCAGCTGTGGCCAAAGCGGCCGGCGCCGACGTGATCGTGGCCTGTGTGGGCGAGAACTCCTACTGCGAGACTCCGGGCAACACCGACGACATGAACCTCTCGGCCAACCAGACTGAGCTCGTGAAGCGCATGGTCGCCACAGGCAAGCCCGTGGTGCTGATCCTGAACGAAGGCCGTCCGCGCATCATCAACTCGATTGAGCCCGAGGTGAAAGCCATTGTGGATGTGATGCTTCCCGGTAACTACGGCGGTGACGCCCTGGCCATGCTGCTTGCCGGTGAGGCCAACTTCAGCGCCAAGCTCCCGTTCACTTATCCCAAGTACATCAACTCGTTCCACACCTACGACTATAAGCCGATGGAGAACCAGGGCACCATGCAGGGCAACTATAACTACGATGCCAAGATGGATGTGCAGTGGGAATTCGGTTTCGGCCTCAGCTACACCACCTACAAGTACTCCAACATGGAGATAGACCGCACCAGCTTCGCTTCGGGCGACGTACTGAGAGTGAGCGTGGATGTGACCAACACCGGCAACGTGGCCGGCACAGAGCCCGTGCTTCTCTACAGCTCCGACCTGATCGCCTCCGTCACACCTGATGTGAAACGTCTGCGCGCCTTCGACCGCATCGAGCTCAAGCCCGGCGAGACCAAGCGCGTGAGTCTGACTGTTCCGGCCGACGAGCTCGCATTCGTGGGCTATGACAACAAGTGGCGGCTCGAGGAGGGTGAGTTCACCTTCATCTGCGGCAACCAGCACGTGAACGCTACCTGCACGGCTACCAAAGTCTGGGATACCCCCAACAAGTAACCGCGAGTCAAGCTCCCGAAAGTCAGCTGCCACGACCGAGGGGCCTTCAGACTCTATTACCAATAACTACCGCTAAAATTTACCGGGTGCTGAAAAATTTTTTTTCGCACCCGGTAAAAATACCGAGAACCGGGAAGCGACATGAGTTGCCTCCCGGTATTTTTCTTTTGGAATTTTGACCCCATCCCACAAAATATGTTAACGTCAGGTCGGTGGATTTTCGAGCAAATTTCGCAAGTTGAGGAGGGAGCATAGCGAGCTATGTGACCGACAAGACATGGCGAAATTTGCCGGAAAGCCACCGGGCAGAAATAAAATTAAATATAAACCGGAGCCTGTTCTGAAAAAATGTTAATGGATTCACGACAAGGAAAAATATCAGAAAAAACAAGGTCTCGCAGCAGCACGCCATCTTCCTCCTTTTGGCTTTAGTCACATAGCCCGCTATGCTCCTGAGCCAGCAAGAAGGAATCTGGCGCACTGCTGCGACCCTGACGTTAACATATTTGTGGGATGGGGCCTTACTGAATTTGCAAGCGATAACGCTTATAATCAGAAGTTTACTTGCGCAGGGAGTTACTTATCGGCGCCGGGATTAGGATTCTGGGCCTTTCTTTATTAACTTTGTAAAGAAAACAACCCAAAATCACGGGCTGCCCGTCAGCCTCTTATCAGTTTATATTTTTTCTATTACCAAAAACTCAAATCAGAATCATTTCCATGACTCTCAAAAAATTCACACGTTCGCTAAAGGCAAGCACAGCCGCCACCTTATGTCTGCTCGCTTGCATCGCATTTGCAGCTCCCGCATCAGGCAAAGATTTCCTCAAAGTGAAAGGGAAAGAGATCGTCGACTCCAAAGGTAAGAAATTTTACATCAACGGCACAAATCTGGGCAACTGGGTGAACCCCGAAGGTTATATGTTCGGCTTCAAGAAGACCAACAGCTACCACATGATCAACGAGGCCATATGCGAGCTCGTGGGCCCGGCCGAGGCAGCCGAATTCTGGAAGGCTTTCCGCGACAATTACGTGACCGAGGCCGACATCAAGTTCATAGCTGACCAGGGAGGCAACACGATCCGTTTCCCGTTCCACTACAAGCTCTTCACCGACGATCCTTTCATGGGCCTGAACAGCGCCGAGGAGGGATTCGCCATGCTCGACTCCCTGATCGAGTGGGCCCGCAAGAACAATCAGCGCCTTATACTCGACATGCACGACTGCCCCGGCGGCCAAACCGGCGACAATATCGACGACTCTTACGGCTATCCGTTCCTCATGGTCGACAAGCGTTCGCAGAAGGAGTTCATAGATCTCTGGAAGAAGATTGCCGAGCGCTACAAAGACGAGGACGTGATCCTGGGCTATGAGCTGATGAACGAGCCTATCGCCACCTACTGGGAAGGCGAGGAGCGCGACATGCTCAACTCGAAACTCGAACCGCTCTACATCGAGACCACCAAGGCTATCCGCGAGGTCGACCCCAACCACATTATCCTGCTCGGCGGTCCGCAGTGGAACAGCAACTTTGAGCCGTTCACCGACTGGAGATTCGACGACAATATCATGTACACCTGCCATCGCTACGGCGGCGGCACGGATGCAAAAGCTATTCAGAGCTACATCGACTTCCGCGACAAGACCGGTCTGCCTATGTATATGGGCGAGCTCGGCCACAACACCGACGAGTGGCTCTCGGGATTCGCCACCACGATGCGCAACAACAACATAGGCTACACCTACTGGCCCTACAAGAAGATCGAGGACAGCTCCATGACCGGTGTGAAGACTCCGGAGAACTGGCAGCTGATCGTGGACTTCACCGAGGCACCGCGCGGCAGCTACGCCGAGATCCGCGAAGCCCGCAAGGCTATCGACTCCGCCACAGCTAAAAAGGCGCTCTACGACTATGTGGAGAACGCCAAGGCCGAGAATATGCTTCGCCACGACCACTACATCAAGGCGATGCTTCTGGGCAAGAAATGATCCGCCCTTAAGGGTCTTGTCGCAAAGTCCCCGCCTAAGTCGCAAAGTCCGGCAGAGCCGAAAGAGATCGCGAAAGGGCGGAAAGGATAAAAAGAATTCAATAAACACAAAAGGAATAAAATGTACAAAAAGCTATTTTTATCGCTGGCTCTTGCAGCTGCGATCGGCGGAACGGCCAAAGCCGACAAACCGCTACCCTATCTTGACGACTCTCTTCCCATAGAGCAGCGCGTTGAGGACGCCCTCAAACGCATGACTCTGGAAGAGAAAGTGGCCTTAATCCACGCTCAGAGCAAGTTCAGCTCGCCCGGCGTGAAGCGTCTCGGCATCCCCGAGAACTGGATGACCGACGGCCCTCACGGAATCCGCGCCGAGGTGTTTTGGGACGAGTGGAGCTGGGCCAACTGGACCAACGACTCCTGCACCGCCTTCCCCGCTCTCACCGCGCTGGCCGCCACATGGAACCCCGACATGGCTCTCCTCTACGGCAAGAGCATAGGCTCCGAGGCCCGCTACCGCAACAAGAACGTGCTCCTGGGCCCGGGCGTGAACATATACCGCACCCCGCTCAACGGCCGCAACTTCGAGTATATGGGCGAGGACCCCTACCTCACCTCCCGCATGGTTGTGCCCTACATCAAGGGCGTGCAGAGCAACGGTGTGGCTACCTGCGTGAAGCACTACGCGCTCAACAACCAGGAGTTTGACCGCGACCACGTGGATGTACGCGTCGACGACCGCACTCTCCACGAGATCTATCTGCCGGCGTTCAAGGCCGCTGTACTCGAGGGCGACACCTGGAGCATCATGCCCGGCTACAACAAATACAACGGCGACCACGCCTGCGAGAACACTACCCTGCTGCTCGACATCCTCAAAGGTGACTGGGGTTTCGACGGTGTGGCTGTCTCCGACTGGGGCGCAGTGCACAACACCGACAAGGTGGTGGCCAACGGCCTCGACATGGAGTTCGGCTCCTGGACCAACGGTCTGAACTGGGGCAAGAGCAACGCCTACGACGACTATTACATGGCCGATCCCTATCTCAACGGCCTCCGCAGCGGCAAATACTCCGTGAAGGACCTCGACGACAAAGTGCGCCGTGTGCTCCGCCTGTCGATGCGCACCACCATGGACCGCAACCGTCCCTACGGCTCGTTCGCCACTGAGGAACATGCCGCAGCCGCACGTCAGATCGCCGAAGAAGGCATCGTGCTCCTCAAGAACTCGGCAGTGAAAGGGAAAGGGAAGACCCCTGCCCTCCCGCTCAACACTGACAAGGTGAAAAAGATCCTTGTGGTGGGCGAGAACGCCGAGCATATCATGACACTGGGCGGCGGATCGTCGCAGCTCAAGACTTTCCGCGAGATCTCCCCGCTGCAGGGCATCAGAAATGTGGTGGGCGACAAGGCCGAGATCAGATTCGTGCAGGGCTACGAGTCGCCTCAGGAGCCGCCTCAGGACCGTCCTGACGTGAAGCTCCCCGAGCAGGGTCCCATCGACCTTGACGCTCTCCGCGCCCAGGCCGTGGAGGCCGCCAAGCAGGCCGACGCCGTGATCTTCATCGGCGGTCTCAACAAGAACCAGCATCAGGACTGCGAGGGTGTGGACCGCGAAAGCTACAGCCTCCCCTACGAGCAGGACAAGCTGATCGACGCTTTGGTCAAAGCCAACCCCTACACCGTAGTCGTGATCCTGAGCGGCAACGCCGTGTCCACCCCCTGGCGCGCCAAAGTGCCCGCTATCGTGGAGGGCTGGTACTCGGGCTCCGAGGCCGGCAACGCTTTGGCCAACGTCCTGTTCGGCCGCGTGAATCCCTCGGGCAAGCTCCCCTTCACATTCGCCGAGAAGCTGGAGGATTATCCCGCTCACGCCACTGGCGACAAGAGCCTATATCCCGGCGTAGGCGGCATCGTGAACTACAGCGAGGGACTGAACGTAGGCTACCGCTACAAGGACATCAACGCCGTGTTCCCCTTCGGCTACGGCCTGAGCTACACCACCTTCAAACTCGGCAAACCGACCGTCGACAAGTCGAGCTTCGGTGCCGGAGAGGGCGTGACCGTGACTGTGCCCGTGACCAACACAGGCAAGACAGCCGGCAGCGAGGTCGTGCAGATCTACGTGGCCGACAAGCAGAGCTCTCTGCCCCGTCCCGAGAAGGAGCTGAAAGGCTTCAAGAAAGTGGCTGTGGAGCCCGGACAGACCGTGAATGCTGTGATCACTCTCGATGCCGACGCCTTCAAATACTACGATCCCGCCAAGGCTTCGAAGGATAACCGCGAGACAGGCTGGATCGCCGAGCCCGGCGACTTCGAGCTTCTGGTGGGCACAAGCTCCGCTTCGCTCCCCTACAAAGTACCCGTGACATTGAAGTAAGCCCCCATCCCACAGAATTTGTTAACGTCAGGGTCGTAGCCTTGAGTCGGGTTTGTTCCTGCCGACTCAGGAGCGTAGCGGGCTACGTGACTGAGGCAAAGGGACAAAATCGACCAAGGCTGCGAGACAAGGAGGGGAAACTTCAATAACCGAATGCGGATTCTACCAAAATATGAAAGCAAACATAAATTAACATAAATGAGAGTCCATTGCACAAAACGAATTTAAGTCCGTCCGCATTCCTGCGCTTTTCGCCAAGTCTCGTCGGTCACATAGCCCGCTATGCTCCCTCCTCAACTTGCGAAAATCGCTCGAAAAGCGACCGCCCTGACGTTAACAAATTTTGTGGGATGGGGTCTTAGTCACTCTCCAAGATGGGAAGAATACTTTGCATAGACTACGGACGGCGGCGCTGCGGTGTGGCTGTGACCGACACGCTGCAGATAGCAGCCAACGGTCTGCCGACGGTGGCCGCCTGCAACCTTCCGGCGTTTCTGAAGGATTACTGCAGCCGCGAACAGGTGGATAAGATTGTGGTGGGATATCCGCGCACTCTGCGCGGCGACGACTCGGAGAGCATGAACTATATAAGGCCGTTCCTGAAGCGTCTGGCCGCCGAGATGCCCGAGATGCCCGTAGAGATGTACGACGAGCGTTTCACATCCACTATAGCGCACCGCGAGATGATAGCCGGGAATGTGAAGCAGAAAGACCGCCGGCGCAAAGAGCTCGCCGATCAGACAGCCGCCGTGCTCATCCTCACCGACTACCTGCAGAGCCGCGCCTTCCGCAGCGATAACTCATAACGCGAGTTCGGGATAAGAAAGGCTTTAAGAATGATGAGGCTGTGTCGTAATTAAGGTTTACGGCGCAGCCTCTTTTTTTTGAACTCTGAGGTTGGATATTATTCAGGCAACAGATTTTTGAGGATTTTGCCAGA
>SFOK01000057.1 GCA_004552395.1 Bacteroidales bacterium
ATGGTCGGCATGAACTATCAGCTTGTGCCTTACCAGGCCCACGGCGCTGTGGACAGCGAGCGTTCCTACAAGATAGTGACCGAGAAATACCGCTGGGGCGGAGCCGACGCCAAGGGGCGCAAACCTTATATGGACGAGACGGCCGGCCGCATGGTGACCTACACGCGCATGACCATGACGCAGCTCGCCACCCGACTTCTCGACGAGGCGACACTTCAGCTCGAGCAAGCCAAGGATGAGGGCGCCAAAGGGAACGCCGCCGGCAAGCGCCAGTGGGAGAAGAAGGCCACGCAGAGTCTGAACCGGTCGGCCAAGACGCTCGACCTGATCATGACAAAACTGTCGCCCAATAGCTTCCCGTTCAACTTCTCGGAATACTACGCTGTGGGCACCGACTACTGCGAGATCGGACGACTCACGAAGAACAAGAAGATGACGGACAAGGGTCTGAAGGTTCTTCGCGAGGGAATGACACGCTACTCACAGAATGTGAAGTACGCCGAGCGTCTCATAGAGAAATTCGGTTCGATGAAGGCTTCGATGAGCGGGCGCAACTACACAGTGCCCGGCACGCAGCTTTCGCCCGAGAACACTCAGATACTGGCGCTCTACTACGAGTTCTACATGGCTTACTATCAGTATGCCGGCAAAGAGGCCGCCAACAAACTGATACAGAGTCTGGGCATGACCTCGATGCTGCCCCGCCTGGAGAAATACTACGCAGGCGAGGAGGCTAAAAGCGGCGAAGGCGCAGCATCAGGCGTCGACGAAAGCGATTATTCAGGCGAGGGCCTGAGTCCCGAAGATATCAAGGCCGAGATGATGTCGGCGGCCGAGGAGGTGGCGAAGCTGCAGAAGATGCCGGCAGCGGAGCGCGCAGCCCTCGGCAGCGACTACACACCGATGGATTCACTCTTCTACTACTATATGCTCATGTATGAGGATGCCGGCGGCTCCATAGAGGAGATTTCGGCAGAGATAGCGGCGAAGGGTGTGGACATAAACAAGGCGCAGAGCCAGTTTGCCGGTTTTGTTAACAGTCATCCGGATCTGTTTCAGGACCGCTGAAGCGGCTCCTGGAGGTGAGACGCAAGCCCTAAAAGAGAGTAAGCGATGCTGATCGAACGTCCGCCGAAGCTCTTCAGACTCCTTCTGCCGAAGGGTCTTTACCGCCCGCGCGAGAAAGGGCACAAATGCGTATACCTGACGTTTGACGACGGTCCCATACCGGTGGTTACCCCGTGGGTTCTCGACTTGCTGGACCGCTACGGCATCAAGGCGACCTTCTTCATGGTAGGCGAAAACGCCGGGCGTCACCCCGAGCTTCTGGCCGAGGTCAGACGCCGGGGGCACTCCGTGGGGAACCACACATTTCACCATCTGCAGGGTGCCAAGGTGACGAGCATGCGGTATCTGCGCGACATAGAGCATGCCAACGAGATGCTGCAGACACGGCTGTTCCGGCCGCCGCACGGATGGCTTCGTCCGGCGCAGGCGCGGACCGTGAGCCGCAAATACCGGCTCGTGATGTACGACCTCATCACCCGCGACTATTCGTGGCGACTCGATGCGCGGCGGGTGTTCAGGAATGTGAGGCGCTACACCCGTACAGGGTCCGTGATAGTGTTCCACGACTCACTGAAATCGTGGCCACGGCTGGAGACAGCATTGCCGCAGTCGCTCGAATGGCTCATAGAACAGGGCTACGAGTTCCGCACACTCGACCAGTATTTCGACTCGCTGCCGCCGGAGAAAGAGCGGAAGAGGAAAGGACGGGCCGGGAGAAAGCAATAGAATCTGGCTGTCCGGACGCGCCTTCGGGGGCGGCAGAGACAGACGATATAAGATATAAGAGAGCATCATATATGACGACGATGACGACGACAGACCGGAAAAAGAGATCCGTGCTGGTGATAGGCGCGGGAGGGTTCACCGGTGGCTTTATAGCCGACGAGGGACTACGCCGCGGCTACGAAGTGTGGGCGGGAGTGCGCCACAGCACATCGCGCCGCTATCTTGTCGACGAACGTCTGCAGTTTGCCGAGATCGATTTCAGCGACGGCGAGAGCATCCGCAAGAGCTTAGGCGCGACGCTTGAGGCCAAAGGGAGCCCGTGGGATTACATCATATATAATCTCGGCGCGACCAAGTGTTTGAACTTCAGCGATTTCAACCGTATCAACCACGATTACCTCGATCAGACCATCAAGGCGCTGAAGGCGCTTGATGCCGTGCCGGAAAAGTTCCTGTTTGTAAGCAGTCTGTCGGTTATGGGCCGCGGCGACGAGAAAGGATACACTCCTTTCCGCGAAGATATGGTGCCGAACCCCAACACACGCTACGGCACATCGAAGCTGAAAGCCGAGCTTGCACTCCAGGCCTCCGGGATACCGCACATCATAGTGCGCGCCACAGGTATCTACGGACCGCGCGAAAAAGATTACTATCTGATGTTCAAGAGCATAAAGCGTCATGTGGACTTCTCGGTGGGATTCCGCCGCCAGGAGCTGACGTTCATATATGTGGAGGACCTGGCACGGGCTTTCTACGATGCTTTGGAGCGTTCCGCCACACCGGCGCTCTATCTGCTGTCGGAGAACCGGTCGTACAGTCAGAAAGAGTTCCGCGCCATAGCGCAGAAGGCTATGGGGACGCGGTGTGTGGTTCCGGTGAAGGCACCTCTCTGGGTGCTTAAAGCGGTCTCCTCGATAGCGGGGCGTATAGGTCGGATGCAGGGGAAACCCTCGACCCTGAACCCCGACAAATACAATATAATGCGGCAGCGCAACTGGAAAGCCGACACCACGAAGGCGCGGGAAGGGTTCGGATTCGACCCCCGCACGAGTCTGGAGGAGGGTGTGAGCAAGACGGTGGCGTGGTACCGCAGCGAAGGGTGGCTCTGAGGGCAATCGTCAGCAGCCGGGGGAAGAAAGGTCCGGCCGAGGCGAGAGCGCGAACAGAACCGTAAGAGCTTGTTTAATAAAAAATGTTAACGCTGAGGGCGGCTATCGTCCGGATAAAATCTCCGGAAGTCGAAGGAGCGTAGCGAGCTACGTGACTGAGACGCGCGGAGATTTTATCGGACGAGAGACGGACAAAGGTAACTTATCTTGTTAATACGGCTCATCAGAAAATGAAATTATTGTAAATGTCAGCATATAATTGTAAAAATTAGCATTGGACTCGCTGAGCTGCGCATCTGCGACTTCTTGGCTCTGTCACGTAACTCGCTACGTTCCTTCGTCTGCGAAGCCACATCTGCATCATCCCGGCGACCCTCAGTGTTGACATTTTTAATTAAACAAGCTCTAAACAACAACGATAAAAACATCCGATATGCCGGATTCTCTATCAGTCATACAGCACGATCCCGAGATGGCACTGCAGGAGCAGAGCATCGAGGCCGCGTATCAGGAGAGCGTGAGGGCCGAGAGCAGCGCCAAGACGCAGCAGCAGGCCGCGAGTCAGCGGACGCGCACAGTCACGCAGAACGGGGCCACGGCGGCGGCCGATACAGTGCCGAAGGCGAAAGCGGCGCCCGCGCGGCAGGGTATCATGCTTGTGGCACATCAGGAGCCGCAGATGCCCGTCTCGCCGCGCACCGTAGGTTCGCCCACGACATCGTGGGTGATCATGGGTCTTGTGGCGCTGTTCCTGCTTGTGAGCATGCGCTACCGCAACAATTTCCGATTTCTGCGCGGGATAAGGCGCGACGTACTGTCGAAGCAGCCGGCCAACGACATGTTCCAGGAGACAGTGAGGGAGACATCGTTTCTGATCCTTCTCAACCTGCTGTGCATAGCCTCTGCGGGTGTGCTACTTTTCGGAGCATTCGAGATAGATAATCCGCTATTCAGAACATCGCAGCGGTGGTATGAGGCACTGGGCGGAGTCACGCTTGTGGTAGCCGGACTTTACGCCTGGCAGTGGCTCACACTGTTCATCACCGGGCGAGTGTTCCGGGGGCCGAAAGCGACGCGGCACTGGCTTAGGGGTCTGGCCGCCTCGCAGGGATTGCTCGGAATGGTGCTTTTCCCGCTTGCACTGCTGAGTATATTCTATTCAAAGATATTATATATCCTTGTGATAACCGGTGCATGCGCTTATGTTCTGACACGTATCTTGTTTATTTGCAAGGGTTTCAGAATTTTTGTGAAAGGTTCTGCCTCATATCTCCCGTTTTTTTATTACCTTTGCAGCGTGGAAATAGCCCCTGTGGTACTGACATGGACACTCGCATATCAGGTATGCACGGGGATAGCCGGGGGATGAACGGGCCGCCGATTTTCCGTCGGGAAGACTCAGCCCTCCGGTGACAAAATCAGACAAACAGACCAATACAGTCTGCTGAATCAAAAGAACACACAGACACACAGATTCCAACACCGACAAGATGGCTATGAAAAAAATATTGGTATCTCAACCCGCACCCGCCAACGGCAAGTCGCCGTATCTTGACCTTGCCGAGCAGTACGGTTTGGAGGTAATATTCCGTCCCTTCATCAAAATCGAGGCGCTTCCAGTGAAGGAATTCCGCCAGCAGAAAGTGAACATAGCCGATTACACGGCGGTGATCCTGACGTCCAAAGCCGCAGCCGACAATTTCTTCCGTCTTGCCAAGGAGACACGTGTGTCGATTCCCGACACGATGAAGTATTTCTGCACCACAGAGTCGATAGCCAACTATCTGCAGAACTACATAGTGTACCGCAAGCGCAAGATCTTCTTCGGTCTGACGGGCAAGCTCGACGACGAACAGCTCGACGCATTCTTCACCAAACACCACAAGGAGCACTTCCTCTTCCCTATCTCCGATGTGCACAAGGACAAGACCGATGTGCTCGACAAGCTCAAGCTGGACTACACGAAAGCTATCATGTACCGGACAGTGAGCAACGATTTCACACCCGACGAGGTACTGGATTACGACATGCTGGTGTTCTTCACACCGGCCGGCATCAACTCGCTGAAGAAGAACTTTCCGGAATTCGACCAGGAGAAGGAGGGAGTCACCATAGCGTGTCTGGGACCAGCCACACAGAAAGCAGCGGAAGCCGCCGGACTCAAAGTGGACATAGCCGCCCCCTCCCCCGCCACACCGTCCATGCCGGCCGCAATTTCGGCTTACCTTCGCAAGTAGATTTTAGGCTTTAGGTTTTAGTTGGAAGGATTTTGTTTGGCCGCAGAAATTAAAGGTTTTTTTAACAAAACAACCGCTTAACCCCCGGCAAGGATGAGCCTCACAGAGATCTACCGCAGCGGCAAGACACCCAAAGCACTGTATTTCGCCGGAGCATGGCTTAAGAGCAACCGGCCGGGAGCTTTGGCGCGCCATGAGCTGCAGCGGATTCTGCGCACCTGGCAGGACCGTCAGGATGCCGAAGCGATAGCCGCCCGACTGGATTTCTATTTCCCGCTGCCCGCCGACGGCAAGCTACTTATGCCCGAGGAAGGGTCGGTATCGCTGCATCATCCCGTAATCGAGGGGGCACACTCCGTGTATCTATACGACCTGAGAAGTTGGCGGAAGTATTTTCCGGCCGGCATGAGGCTGCATTTCAAGGCCGGCGATGTGTTTGAGAACCCGCAGGTGCCGACCATAATCAAGGCGCGCCGACTCGACTGCCCGGGCAGCGAGAACGCCATCATATTCCCGCTCAACACGCTGCGCCATTTTCCGCATCCGCACGATGCGATACCTTTCTCCAAAAAGGAACCGACGCTTTTCTTCCGGGGAAAAATAGCGCTGAAGCCGGGACGCATAGAGCTCGTGAAGCGCTATTACGGCCATCCGGGGATGGATATGGCTGACACGGGCCACTCGCCGGAGCTGCGGCAATATCAGCGGCCAAAAGTGAGCATAGCGGCCCATTTCCGCTATAAGTATATCCTTGTTCCCGAGGGGAACGATGTGGGTTCGGCGCTCGGATGGGTACTCGGAAGCAACTGCGTGCCGGTTATCAGCAAGCCGCAGGTTGAGCATTGGCTCATGCACTCGCGGCTCGAGGCCGGGCGGCATTACATAGAGGTGTCGCCGGATTTTTCGGACCTCGAGGAGAAGCTCGAATGGGCGGAGTCTCATCCGGCTCTGTGCGGCGAGATATCCGAGGAGGGACGCCGGTATTATTCGCAGTTCCTCGACAGCGGGCGGGAAAAAATCATAGCTTTACTGATCCTGCACCGCTATTTCGAGGCTACAGGCCAGATTTGAGGCCCGGGATTTGCAGGCGGATTCGCGGATACAACAATCGGGCGCACGAAATGTGCGCCTGATTGTTGTAAACAGTTGATTTCCAGACGAATGAATGGGGTCTGGAGCGAGTGAGCGCCGGGGATTATTCGTCGATGTCGAGTTCGAGGGCGTCGGTGTCGGCATCGAAGTCGGACATATCTACACCGGCGGTGTCGGGAGCAGCTTTCTCGAGCTCTTCTGTCTCTTCGGGTTTGTGGAGAAGTTTTGCTGCTTCGCTGTCGGCGAACAGTTTCTCGCGAACTTTGGCCGAGAGTTCTTCGGCGAGCTCAGGATTGTCGGCAATGGCGTCTTTTGCATTGTCGCGTCCCTGACCGAGCTTTGTGCCCTCATAGGCGAACCAGGAGCCGGATTTCTTGACGAAACCGAGTTCGGTTGCGAGGTCGAGGATCTCGCCGGACCGGGAAATGCCTTCGCCAAACATGATATCGAACTCAGCCTTGCGGAAGGGAGGCGCCACTTTGTTCTTTACAACTTTGACGCGTACATGGCGGCCTAAAGTCTCGTCGCCGTCTTTGATCATGCCGGCGGGGCGTATGTCGAGGCGCACGGATGCGTAGAATTTGAGGGCGTTGCCGCCAGTGGTAGTCTCGGGATTGCCGAACATGACGCCGATCTTCTCGCGCAGCTGGTTGATGAAGATGCAGGTGGTGCGGGTGCGGGAGATAGCGCCGGTGAGCTTGCGCATGGCCTGGGACATGAGGCGAGCGTGGAGGCCGACGTTCTTGTCGCCCATGTCGCCTTCGATCTCGGCTTTGGGTGTGAGGGCTGCCACGGAGTCGATCACGAGGACCGATATGGCGTTGGAGTTGATGAGCTGCTCGGCGATAGCGAGAGCCTGTTCGCCGCTGTCGGGCTGGGATATGAGCAGGTTGTTGGTGTCGACACCGAGCGACTCGGCGTAGAAGCGGTCGAAGGCGTGCTCCGCGTCGATGATGGCGCATGTGTCGCCGTTTTTCTGGGCCTCGGCGATAGCGTGGATAGCCAGGGTGGTCTTACCTGAGGACTCGGGGCCGTAGATCTCGATGATGCGGCCGCGTGGATAACCGCCCACGCCGAGGGCATAGTCGAGGGCAATGGAGCCGGAGGGGATCACTTCTACATTAGCCACGGCATCATCGCCGAGCCGCATTATGGAGCCCGCGCCGAAGTCCTTGTTGATATGGTCCATGGTCATCTTGAGAGCTTCGAGCTTCTCTTCCTGTGTGCTGACGCGTGCGACTTTGTCGGCTGTTTTCTTTTTTGCTGCCATAGCTTTATATGTTTACTTTTCTTTAAAGGGTTTCTGAATTACACCGCAAAGTTACGGCGAGGGTTGTGCCGACTCTAAGCACACTCACGTTAAAAAAGGTAAATGCCTGAAGCGGACTTACGGTGCGGCACAGTCAGACAAAGGTACAAATTAAAATCGGAATACCTGTGCCCGCGGAGTTAAAAAATGCTATTTGCCGGGTCAGGCCCCGAAGATGCCGAGGAGGGCTTTGGAGATGTAGACGTAGATCACCAGTCCGACTATATCGTTGGATATCTGAATGAAAGGGCCGGTGGCGAGCGCCGGGTTGATCTTGAGTTTCTCCAGGGTGAGGGGCACAATGGTCCCCAGGAGAGTGGCGAACATGACGACGATAAAGAGGGAGACGGCCACGGACAACGTCACGGCGAAATTATGGGGCAGGGTGATCAGATTATACACGAATATCACCAGAGATATAATCGTGGCGTTGAGGAGGCCGACAAGGACCTCTTTTCCGAGCTGCCGGGAGAATTCCCTGAGCTCGAGCGAACCGTTGGCGAGACCCTGGACTACGATAGCGGAGGCCTGCACACCGACATTACCGCCTGTGCCGCCAATTATGGGGATGAAGAGTGCAAGTGCGGTGCAAATTGCGAGCTGCGACTCGAATCCGGCGAGGATAAGGGATGCGAGAATACCGGAGCCTATTCCGATGAGGAGCCAGGGGATGCGGGCTTTAGTCTGGGCGAGTATGGAGTCGTCGGCATCCACATCGCTGGAGAGACCGGAAGCCAACTGATAGTCGCGTTCGTTCTGCTCGCGTACTTCGTCCATGACATCGTCGACGGTTATCTGGCCCACCAGGCGTCCGATACTGTCGACCACAGGCATAGCCACGAGGTCGTATTTCTCGAAGTCGAGCGCCACGTCGTCGATCGGAGTGTCGGTGCGGACGGAGACGGGCTCTGGGTCCATGACTCGGCGAATCTTGGAGACGGAGGGGTCGGTGATCATCTTCTTGAGGGGGAGGATGCCTTTGAGGCGTTCACCGTCGTCGACCACATAGACGTAATAAATATCGTCGAGGTTTTCGGCCTGGAGGCGCATTTCCTTGATGCACTGGGGCATGGACCAGTTCTCGTTGACCACGATCATCTCGGTGCCCATCATACCGCCGGCTGTGTCCTCGTCGTATTGCAGCAGGTCCACGATATTTCCGGCCTGCTCCATGTCGTCGATATGCTGGATAACCTCGTCGCGGTCTTCCTCGTCGAGTTCCTGGATAAGGTCTACGGCATCGTCGGTGTCGAGGAGGTCGATGAAATGTCCGATCTGCTCGGAGTCCATCCCCTCGAGGAGTTTCTTTCGGTCCTCCTCGTCGAGTTCCATGAGGACATCGGCTTTCTTCTCATTGTCGTCGATGAGATTGAAGAGCCACTCCGACTGTTTGAGATTGAGCTCCTGAAAAAGCTCGGCGATGTCGGCCGGGTGGACGCCGTGGAGCATCAGGGCGGCCTGGCGGGTGTCGCTCTGCTCGATATATTCTTCGAGTTGCTTTATATCTTTTTCAGTGAGATCCTTCATAGGCTGTAAGCTTGTAAGGTGAAAGCGCGGGGACCGCGGGGGAGGCACGAATACGGATCGCCGTTGAGAGCGCCGGGCAATCCGGAGCGATACCGTCTTAATCTGCAAAATTAACAAAATCTGCCGATAAATTCCGCATAGATCCGGAGATTTTCGAGAAATGCTTTCCGATCTTAATTCAAAAAAACTCAGGTGATACGGTTCAACCTTTTTCTGAGTAAATGTGTTCTTAAGCTGATAAAAGTTCCAAAGGAATACTGACACTCAGGTCGAAGGATACCGTTTGCCTCCAAACTACTATACTATTAAAAACACACTATTATGAGAAACATACGGATTATTATGACGCTGCTCGCACCATTGCTTGCCGTAGAAGCCTACCCGCAGGACACCGTTCCGCAGCTGACAGGCGGCGAAGGCAGCGTATTTGAGATCAAGCGGACGGACGCCGAGACAAAAGAGATTCTCAAAAGACACCGTCCGATAGAGAACAAGGCGATCCCCGCTCCGTCGTTTGTGGTGAAGACCCGCGACAATAAGTTCATGATGACGATAGGCGGAAGCATCAATCTGGTGATGGGCTACGACATAGGCAACAATCTGTACAAGCAGCCCGGAGCGGGGATCAGTTTTGTGACGGGCGCCATTCCCGTGCCGGCCGTGAAGGGGCACAAGGGGGATTTCTACATCAACCCGTTCAACAGCGCCGTCGATATGCAGATTGTGGGCCTCGCCAACACCAAGAACGAGATCAGCGCATATGTGAAGTTGGGCACTGACGGCAACGACATGAAGCTAATGCTGCTGCGTGCCTACATGACATGGCGCAACTTCACGCTGGGCCAGAAGCTGACGTTGTGGCAGGACTGCTATGCGTGCCAGCCTCCGACGATCGATCCCGAGGGACCGTCGGGATGTGTGTCGAACGTGTCCTACGAGATAAGCTATACGTCGCCGAGCTACAAAGGCTTCCGGTATGCGGTAGGTCTTGACATGCCTTCATATTACGCTTCCAACGGTATCTACAGGGGACATGACTTCCCGAAATTCGACGGGACGCAGGTGGCTGACTACAGCGACGCCGAGCAGCTTATCCCCGATGTACCGGCATGGGTGGAATACAGTTTCTCGCAATGGAACCGAATAAGGATATCGGGAATTCTCCGCAATTTTGCATACAGAGACAATGTGGCGGGCAAGACGCGCCATATGGCGAGCTGGGGAGCAATGCTGTCGGGCAACCTGAGTCCGAGCAACGCTTTCATATTCTATTATCAGCTTGCATACGGACACGGCATCGGCAATTATCTGCAGGACATAGCGGGCAAACCGATATCATTCATACCCAAGGATGACGAACCGGGCCGCATGAAGGCTTCCCCGATGATGGGACTGAATGTGGGATGCACGGTAAACGCCACAAGCAAACTGCAGTTCAACGCCATGTTCTCGGAGAGCCGCATCTGGGGTGTGGGCGAATACTGCAACGCTCTGCCGGAGGGCCAGAATTACAAGTATGCCCTGTATGGGGCGGTGAACTGCTTCTACAATATAACCCCCTATCTGCAGTGGGGCATTGAGTATCTGTGGGGACACAGGCAGACGTGGAACATAGGTGGCGCGAACGACAGCCGAATCCAGACTCAGCTCCAGTTCACCTTCTGATAAATTGATATT
>SFOK01000058.1 GCA_004552395.1 Bacteroidales bacterium
TGTTTTATGTTTTACAGCATGTTATGAAAAGAGGCTGCGCCTATTTTGACACAGCCTCTCTCCTTATCCTATATATCTTTCCGAATCGGGACCGGAAACGGGCCTTACGGACCGTCGCCGTCCTTCCGAATATACTGTTATTTCACAAGCAGTTTCGCCGTAGCGGCGCCGAGGCGGGCTATATAGATGCCGGCCGGAAGCTGTTTCAGATTCACGCTCCTTTCGCCCTCTACGGCACACGAAATCAGTGTCTGTCCCGCCGGGTTGCAGACGGTCAGCGTGCCGTTGCCGCGCACTGTCAGGACAGAGCCCTGCTGCGCGATAGAGCAACCGTCGGCCTCCACGAGTGCGGCCGAGGAGATGGCATGCGGTACGGCGAGTGTGAACTTCTGACTCTCATTCCCGCCGTTGAAACGTACCGAGGCCTGCGCTCCGAGTTCATCGGAGGCATCTACTGCATCGCCGGTCGTGCGGGCCACTAACTGCAGGTTGCCGTCGCCGCAGTCGGTGATCACGAACTGCTGGTCCTTGCTCGAGTTGTCGGCGGTCCGGAGCTTGAGGTCATCGGAGGCCGAGGAAGAGGTCTTCACCACGGCGAGACGCTTGGTGGGATCGGCCTTCAGCGCTATGTTGTAGATTCCGTTGCCGGTGTCGGTCAGCACCCATGTCTGGTAATCGTCAAGTTCGGCATCTGCGGCCATCACGAGCTGTGTATCCTCGTCGGTTTTGCTGTCGGCGGGCATCAGGCAGTAAGTGCTCGGGCTGTGGCTGATCTTGAACTCGCCGCCATGGCCCTGCGCGCCTTCGGCATCGACACGCAGCGAAGCCACACGTCCTTTCCATTCATCGGGCAGTGTGCCGCTCCCTTTCACCACAAGACTCTCGCCGGCAAATTCATCGGCATCGTAGAGCGTGGCCTTGAAGCCGGTATAGATATTGTGGTTCGTTATGTCTGAGGCCGTCAGGCCGTATGAGAGCAGGTCGGAATCGGTGTATTCGTCTTCTGCAAGAGGAAACTCCTCCGAGCCGGCAGTACCGAACTTTGCCACGGAGTTCTCCGGTGCGGGGAGAGGATCGCCGATTAAGACCTTAGCCTCACCTATCACATTATTGCCGTCCTCATCGAGCGATACCTGCACTCTGTAGACAGCGTCGCGGTCGGGAGTGAAGTAGAGCGTCACGGTCTCTTTGCCGTCCTTGGGCACCACGAGCTGCGTCCGGTTAGTGGCATTGCCCATGCTCTTGCGGCGGCTGGCGAAGAGATAGACCATGTTGTAGATCTCGTCGGCTCCGTTCTCTACGGTGACTTTCACCTGCTGAACCTGGCCGGCCTGATGCTCGCTCGGGAACTCGAAAGAGCAGCCCTTCACGGCCACAACCGGATGTGTGATATACTCCGCCTGCTGATTCTCATCGATCTTCAGCTCCACATAATTGTTCGGGTTGCCGCGGTACCATGTCTCGGTACCATCCTGACGGCTCACGGGTATCAGCTTATAGCTCGCTGAGGGCTCCAGATACTGCGCGATGTCGCCGATGTCGAACGTTATGTCGGTGTAGCCGTAGTACATCGGCAGCTCGGCGGTTTTCCATTCGGAGCCGCCGATCACCTCTACGGAGCCGTCGTCGTTGAGAAACGCGAGCGCGCCGTTGAATGTATATGTGCCGCCGGAGAGTGTGTTCCAGGCATTGAATATCATGTTGGTACCGTCCATGTGGATGTCGGTGAACGCCAGACGGAGCTCCTTATTCGGGGTCATGCCCGTGGGCTGCTGCACACCGATGATGATCTGCTGACCCATGGCGTAACCGTCCGACGAGGATGCGGCGCCCCACCCTGAGTTGTCCTCGGGATTGAGCACCGAGAGCTTGAAATAGCCGTCGCATAGGCCGCCCCAGCCCCAGTTGATATGATAGAAGCCGTTTCCGTCGTAGCCGTCGCACACAAACGCGTGGCCGCCGCCCGTGGCCTGGCCGGCATAGAGCACCGGACGGTCATTGGCGATCTCGTTGTAGACGGCCGCTTCCCAGTCGGCTATGCAGTAATCCTCGCGGTTGAGAAGCTGTGCGCCGGGATCCACACCGAAATAGTTGAGCCACGATGAGATCATCGACCCCATGTTGGCGCCGGTGCCTGTGGGGCTGTACGACGACTGGTTGGCCTGACCCAGATAACGCATCAGCTTGGCGCACTCCATGGCCGAAGCGCTCGTGTCGTCGGCCTGATATGTGTCGTGCATCAGCGACCAGTCGAAGGTCGTGGGCTCGAGTGTCCCGAGAGTGTAGCCGTCGCCGGAGTAGCCGGGTATCGACGTAGTGGCTCCCTGCGGCACACGCTTATAGTTCATCACCTGAGCCGCGGCGGTGTTCAGACAGCCCGTCACACATCGGCTTCCGTTCACATCGGGACACATATTCCAATACGGGCCGCTCTGGTTCCAGCGGGTCGTGACCATAGGCTCTATGGGCGCGAACGAGGCGCGGCGCATCACATCGGGAGCGCCTTTGGCCGGACGCGAGGCCGCTTCGGCCTTGTCGAGACGGGCCATCTCGTCGGCATAGAAGGCGAGCCACGACTTGAGATTCACCGGCGCTGTGGCGTAGTCGAACTCACCCGAGTCGGTGTAGCCCAGCACACTCTCGGCACGGTCATCGCCCGCTATGACCACGAATCCGCGGCCATCTTTAGCGTTGAAGATATAATACGGCGACGCTTCACCGGCGGCAACGCCGGGAGCCTTTCGCGCGATCGGTAGCAGAGTGCGGCCATGGGAGGCTGCGAAACTCTCAGCGGCTTTCAGGGCCTGCTGCGGCAGCACCGGAGCCGCCTGAGCCCCGGCCGCCATCATCAGCCCGACAGCCATTAAGTAAAAGTGCTTTCTCATATATTCAGTCAATTATTATGGTTCCCTATATTCTCATCTAAGGCACGAGTCCTTTTTCTTAGAGAAAGGTAAGCAGTGTGATTTCTCGTTCGCAAAAGTAATCAATATTATTGAATAATTCTCCTTTAACAACGACTTATTTACACGATCTCCTAAAAGAGAAAAAGAGAAAAAGAGAAATTATGAGAAATTATTGCGATAAGTGAAAAGCATACGCTCCTGGGACCACAACACCGAGGACTGGAAATATCCCGTCATCATAGACAACATGATGAACCTCGAGTTGCTGTTCCGCGCTTCAGAGCTGACCGGCGACCCGAAATACCGCGACATAGCCGTGAACCACGCCAACACCACGCTGAGCAACCATTTCCGGCCCGACTACAGCTCGTATCATGTGGTCGACTATGACCCCGAGACCGGGGCCGTGCGCATGAAAGTGACCGCACAGGGCTACAGCGACGACAGCTTCTGGAGCCGCCGCCAGGCCCGTCGATGAGCAACACGTTGATAATTAGTGATTTGACGGCGCGGGCGCTGGGTGCAGCGCCCCTACGGGTTGACACGGCGATGAGTTGAAATTTTGAGGGATTGCGTTTTATTTTGCTATGTGAATTAATTTTTGTAATTTTGCGGGATAAAGCGTCCGAGAGGCTCTTGAAGCGAGATTGCCCGAAGGAACCAAGGCCGCATCAAACGGACCAACCGGCGTTCTGCAAACGGGATTATCCGAGCTATCGGAGACAGCCAAGAACCCGAGAGGCGGACGCATGAAGATGATTAATAACAGATTGACCAATGATAAAGATAACATTCCCTGACGGCTCCGTGAAGGAGTTTGAGAGCGGCGTCACACCGCAGCAGGTAGCCGAGAGCATCAGCCCGCGGTTTGCCGCCGACGTGCTGGCCGCGAAAGTCAACGGCGAGGATTGGGACATATCCCGTCCGATAGCAGAAGACGGTTCGATAGAACTCTTCAAATGGGACGATCCGGAAGGCAAGCATGCCTTCTGGCATTCGTCAGCTCACCTTCTGGCTGAAGCTCTTCAGGAGCTTTATCCCGGTGTGAAATTCGGTATCGGTCCCGCCATTGAGAACGGCTTCTACTACGATATCGACCCGGGCGAGCACAAGCTCACCGACGAGGACTTCGCCGCCATCGAGAAGAAGATGCTCGAGCTGGCCGGCAAGAAGGAGGCGATAGTGCGCAAGGATATCTCGAAGGAGGACGCCATGAAGATGTTTGGCGACCGTGGCGAGACCTACAAATGCGAGCTTATCTCCGAGCTTGAAGACGGCCACATCACCACCTACACTCAGGGCAACTTCACCGACCTTTGCCGCGGTCCGCATATCGCCAACACCGCGCCGATCAAGGCAGTGAAGATACTCTCGCTTGCCGGTGCCTACTGGCGCGGCGACGAGAAGCGCAACCAGCTTGTGCGTGTGTACGGTATCACCTTCCCCAAGAAGAAGATGCTCGACGAGTATCTGGCACTCCTTGAGGAGGCAAAAAAGCGCGACCACCGCAAGCTCGGCAAGGAGATGGAGCTGTTCGCCTTCTCTTCGACCGTGGGTCAGGGTCTGCCGCTGTGGCTCCCCAAAGGCGCCGCGCTGCGCGACCGTCTGGAGCAGTTCCTGCGCAAGATACAGAAGAAAGCCGGCTACAAGCAGGTGATTACCCCGCATATCGGCAACAAGCAGCTCTACGTGACCTCAGGCCACTGGGCCAAATACGGCAAGGACTCTTTCCAGCCTATCCACACACCCGAGGAGGGCGAGGAGTATATGCTCAAACCGATGAACTGTCCTCACCACTGCGAGATCTACAAGGCCGCTCCGCGTTCGTACCGCGAGCTGCCGCTGCGTCTGGCAGAGTTCGGCACCGTGTACCGCTACGAGCAGTCGGGCGAGCTTCACGGACTGACGCGAGTGCGCGGCTTTACACAGGACGACGCCCACATCTTCTGCGCCGCCGACCAGATCAAGGGTGAGTTCCTGAATGTGATGGATATTATCCTCTACATCTTCAACGCTCTGAAATTCGATAACTTCGAGGCACAGATATCGCTCCGAGACCCGAAGAACAAAGAGAAATACATAGGTTCCGACGAGAACTGGCACCTCGCCGAGCAGGCCATCATCGAGGCTTGTGCGGAGAAGGGTCTGAAAGCTCATCAGGTTGAAGGCGAGGCAGCCTTCTACGGGCCGAAGCTTGACTTCATGGTGAAGGACGCCATAGGCCGACGCTGGCAGCTCGGCACTATCCAGGTGGACTACAACCTGCCCGAGCGATTCGGCCTGGAGTACACGGGCGCCGACAACCAGAAGCACCGTCCGGTGATGATTCACCGTGCGCCGTTCGGCTCGATGGAGCGCTTCGTGGCTGTGCTGCTGGAGCACACGGCAGGCAATCTGCCCCTCTGGCTTGTGCCCGATCAGGTGGCTATCCTTCCGATCAGCGAGAAGTTCGTGCCCTATGCCGAGAAGGTATGCGGCGAGCTTGACGATCAGGATATCCGCGCCTATGTGGACAACCGCAACGAGAAGATAGGCAAGAAGATTCGCGACAACGTGATGAAGAAGGTGCCTTATCTGCTCATCGTGGGCGAGAAAGAGGAGGAAAACGGCGAAGTCAGCGTAAGAAAATATGGCGAAAATGCCACAGAATCGATGAAAATTGCTAACTTTGCAACCAAAATCAAAGAGGAGATTAATGCCATGTTTGCCATGCAGTAAGCATAACCTGCAGGCAAACAAGACGTTACGCTCCGCATAATGCATCACTCAAATCTTCTGAATGGAGAAAAAACCTCTTTTTACAGGGCCACGCCGGCCCTCACCGGGTCCGAGACCGCGACCGGGCGACCGCAAACGCGGAGGCGACCGCAACGGCAAGGATCAGTATGTGATCAATGAAGGGATTCGCGCGCGCGAAGTCCGTCTTGTTGGCGACAATGTGGAGCCGGGCATCTACAGCATAGGCAAAGCCATGCGTCTGGCTCACGATCAGGAGCTCGACCTGGTGGAGATCTCGCCGACAGCCGAGCCGCCCGTATGCCGCATCATTGACTACCAGAAGTTCCTCTATCAGCAGAAGAAACGTCTGAAAGAGCAGAAAGCGAAAGCTACGAAAGTGGTTGTGAAGGAGATCCGGTTCGGACCTCAGACCGACGATCACGACTACAATTTCAAGCTCAAGCATGCCCAGGGGTTCCTGAAAGAGGGTTCGAAAGTGAAGGCATATGTATTTTTCCGCGGCCGCTCCATCCTCTTCAAGGAGCAGGGTGAAGTGCTTCTTCTGCGATTTGCCAACGATCTGGAGGAGTACGGCAAGGTTGAGATGATGCCGGTGCTTGAGGGCAAACGCATGACCATCATGCTCTCGCCTCTGAAAAGCGGCAGCAAGCCGAAAGCGAAAGCCGCTCCGAAAGCAGAGGCAGCCGCTCCCAAAGCCGAAGGCGAGGCACCGAAAGCCGAATCCGAAGCCGCCGAGTGAGGATGCGGACAAGCGCTCACCGGAGGACTCGGAGATCTGAACGAAAAAACGAACGATAAATAGAGACCGTAGGCACCGTGTGCCGAGGTAATAACAAACAACTAAATCATTAATAACAAAATGCCCAAGGTTAAGACTAATTCCGGTTCCAAAAAAAGATTCGCTCTTACCGGAACAGGTAAAATCAAGAGAAAACACGCTTATCACAGCCACATCCTGACCAAGAAGACCAAGAAGCGCAAAAAACTTCTTGACAAGACCGGTCTGGTAGACGTGACAAACGTAAATCAGGTACGCGAACTTCTGGCAATGAAGTAAAGCAGTGCCGTCCCGGTTTTCTTAAATTACAACCTCATCATTTACACTTTTTTATTAACCGGATGTTGAGCTCCGCAAGAGCAAATAATGCCGCTCACATTCAAAAAATGACAAAGCAATGCCAAGATCAGTAAATCACGTTGCATCAAGAGAGAAAAGAAAGAAAATCCTCAAACTCACCCGCGGTTACTACGGAAGCCGCCGTAACGTCTGGACCGTCGCCAAGAACACATGGGAGAAGGGTCTGACCTACGCATACCGCGACCGCAAGGACAAGAAGCACAATTTCCGTGCACTGTGGATTCAGCGTATCAACGCCGCCGCACGTCTTGAGGATCTTTCCTACAGCAAGCTCATGGGCCTGATTCACAAAGCCGGCATCGAGATCAACCGTAAGGTACTCGCCGACCTCGCAGTGAACAATCCCGCAGCTTTCAAGGCTATCGTGGACAAGGTAAAGAATGCCTGAACCGCCGCTGACTCTCTCAAGAGCCTGAAGCTATAAAAATCCGACCCGGAGGGGACTCCCCCTTCGGGTCGATTTTTTGTGCGGTTTCGGGCGTGTAAACGCTGCGCTGAATCTTGCGGCAAAAGCATGAAATTTTGCGAATGCGGGGAAGAGAAGCGGTCGCGGAGCCGAGCGCGGAGCCGAGCCGAGCCACGAATAGATTCGGGGAGGGCCGATGAAGCGGCGAGGGCCGAGGCAGCGGGCAGGCAATTCATTGAGGCACAAGCCCAATCGCAAATACGCAATTCATTTAGGTTCAGGTCCAATCGTAAATGCGCATTTCATTGAGGTTCAGGATGATATATGACGACCCGGGCGCAAAAAATTGCGCCCCTGCAGTGTCGATAATACAAGCGGACGAATGACACGCTGCCCTGACGGGCACTAAAAACCGCAGATTTTTAGCTCAGTAAAGCCGGGCCGGGCGGATACGGGCCGGGTCAGGTGGGATCGGAGTCGGAGACGGGGATTTTTCTACGGTTGGGAAGATGGTCCGTAACAACGAGGCCTCCGATGATAAGGACGCATCCCAAAGAGCCGAGCAGTGTGATCCCTTCGCTGAGGAAGATTGAGGCCGCAATCATTGTCACGACGGGCTGACCGTAGAGGTAGTTGTTGGTAGTGACGGGGCCTATGATTTTCATAGCTTCGTTCCAGATCACATAGGCACCTGCCGAGCATATAAGCACAAGGAAAAGGAAGTTGAGTATATACTGCGAATGGGCGAAATCGAAGAGCACGTCGTAATGGAGCGGCTCGGATTGAGTTAAGAGCAGCGGCAGGGATGTGATCACGCCGTAGAAGAAGATTTTTCGGGTGATGAAGAAGCCGTTGTAGTGCGGGAGCACCCGTTTGATCATGAGTCCGTAGACGGCCCAGCTCAACGATGCGCAGATGGCGAGAAGGTCGCCTTTGGGGTGCAGTTCGAGGCCTTCGCCCGAGTTGAAGATGATGCATCCAACTCCGACAAGAGCTATCAGCGATCCTATGAGGGCGCTGCTGCCGATCTTCTGCTTATAAATGAACGCTATGAGGGCCGTGGTGAAAAGCGGCGAAGTGGAAGCGAGCATGGAGACGTTGGCGGCCGTGGTGTTTTCGAGGGCGAAGTTCTCAGTGATGAAATAGAGGGAACATGCGCAGACACCGCAGGCAAAGAATGTGAGTTCGTCGCGCCAGTTGAGGGAGAGCAGCGATTTGCGACAGGTAAAGAGGAGCAGGAGAATGTATGCGGCCAAGAATCTGTAAGAGAACATTTCGACGGGAGTAAGATTTCCGTCGACCATAAGCACTTTGGTGGAAATAAAGGAGACGCCCCATGCCATGACAGTAATAATGGCGCCGAGATGTCCGATCACTTTCAGGCCCGAGCTCTTTTCCGCAAGCCGTATGCGAGTCATAAGTAAGTTTCAGAAATTAGTTAATATTAACTCTAACAGTAAGTCAAGTAACTGCTTATGAAATTTTGAAGTCTTTTGTGTGCTTTTCTCGCTTTCGTTCAGTCTTAGAGCACTCTAAGCTCCTTCACACAATCAAAAAAACATCGCAAAATCCAGTCAAAATTTCTATAAGCCAAATTCTTCACCTTACTTAAGAGGTAAGATTTAAGGTACGAGTTACACAATTGCAGCGCCAGAGAGCCGGGAGGCCGCAACGCAGGGATACGACACGGCTCAGCGCACACCACAAAATTACAAAATATAGGCGAGCCTCCCAAAAATAGCCTGAAAAAATTTACCTGTTTGCGGAATTTCTTCTAACTTTGCGGTATGGACTCAACGACGCGCAAGCTTGCAATAGTGGTACCCTGCTACAATGAGGAGGGAGTGCTGGTGCGTTCCGTGCCCGAGCTGTTGGCCGTGACAGAGAAGCTTGCGGCCGAGGGTGAGATCTCCCCGGCGAGCTATGTGCTGTGTGTCGACGACGGGTCGCAAGACGGCACATGGGCAGAGATATGCGCTCTTTCCTCGGAACATTCCGGCCGAGTGAGGGGCGTGAGGCTTGCGCATAACCGCGGGCATCAGTATGCGCTGCTTGCAGGGCTCATGGAGGCCCGGCGTGACTGCGACGCGGCTGTGAGCATCGACGCCGACCTTCAGGACCCGCCGTCGGTCATCAGTGCGATGGTGAGGAAATGGTCCGGAGAAGGAGACGAGATAGTCTACGGCGTGCGGTCGTCGCGGCAGACCGACACCTGGTTCAAGCGCAATTCGGCCAGAGGATTTTACAAGCTTCAGCGTTCCATGGGTGTGGACACCATCTATGACCACGCCGACTTCCGCCTCATGTCGCGCAGAGCGCTTGACCTGCTGTCGGAATATCACGAGCAGAATCTGTTTCTGCGAGGCATAGTGCCTCAGATAGGTCTGAAGACGGGGATTGTGACATATGAGCGGGCGCACCGCGTGGCCGGAGAGTCGAAATATCCGCTCAAGAAGATGCTCGCTTTCTCGATCGATGGCATCACATCCTTCTCCGCACGACCGATGCGATGGATTTTTTACACCGGAGTGGTGCTTCTGTTGCTGGACATAGCCGTAGCATTATATGTGATCTTCTCGCGGATGTTTGGCCATGTTGCGCTCGGCTGGAGTTCGCTCATCCTTTCGGTGTGGTTCTTAGGGAGCCTTATACTGATAGCCATAGGAATGGTTGGCGAATATATAGGGAAAATCTTCACCGAAGTAAAGGCGCGGCCGCGCTACGCCATATCTGACCGCATCGGTTTCTGAGGGGGATTCTACCACACTTCAGATTCTCCGGTGCAGACCGGGTTCCGACATGCAAATGACGGCATGGCGCGTCATCCTCGCGTAGTACTAACGCACTCGGAGGATGGCACGCCTACGAAGGCTGCAATACCGGCATTACTCTGAAAGAGACGGCCGGTCAGTCGTTGATCTGATCGAAATCCTCTTTTCCGACACCGCAAACCGGGCAGACCCAGCTGTCGGGAAGTTCTTCAAAAGGTGTTCCGGGAGCTATACCTCCCTCGGGATCTCCTATTTCGGGGTCGTAAACCCAGTCGCAAACTCTGCAAATGTATTTCTGCATGGTAGGTTGGTTTTAAAATTTAACAACATTTAACAACCGACATCCGTAGCCTTTTCGAAGCCGGGGGTAATTCGGAACATCCGGAAACAACCGGTTCTAAAAATCCAGTCAGAGAAAAGAAGGGAGGAAAGACAGATGTCAAAAAGAAAAAATAACAGCACCAAAAAGTCAAAGAAAAAAGAAGAAAAGCGGCTTTCGGTACAAAAGACGATCCGATACAAAGAGATGGGAAAGGATGGGATCTGCCGGGTACAGGGAAATACATATTCCAAATGTATCCGGTTTTATGATATCAACTATCAGCTGGCACAGAATGAGGATAAGAATGCTATTTTTGAAAACTGGTGTGATTTCCTCAACTATTTTGACAGCAGCATCCATTTCCAGCTGAGCTTTATCAATCACAAAAGTAATATGAAGGAATTTGAGAATGTGATCCGTATCCGGCCTCAGCC
>SFOK01000059.1 GCA_004552395.1 Bacteroidales bacterium
GGTCATCCGATTCGGGGTAGAGGTCGTCGATTAAGACCGAACCGGGCTTTGTGTCGGGGTAGGGCGCCTCAATGGTTGTCAGGAGCAGAAGGTCGCCGAAGTCGGTGTCGGTAAGGGCTATCACTGTTTCGGTCCCTGCCGCGGCCGTCGGATCCAAAGGTGAGATCGGAAAAACCTCTTCGGCCGGGAGATCCGTTATATCTGCCACAAGTGCCGCTTCGGGCCTCACCTCAGCCTCTATGGCGCCTTTGGGTCCGGCCTCCGCTTCCGGTTCAGCCACGGGCTTAGCCTTGGGCTTGAGCGCAGCTTTTGCCACGGACTTTCGTGCCGTAGCGGACATAGGTTCGGCAGGCGAGGGCATAGGTTCTGCAGACGCTATCGGGGCCGCTGCGGTTATGGAGTCGCGGCTTATATCCGAGGGCGTTGCCGTCTCTTTGGCCAGACGGACGCTATGCGGCTGTGTGGCGTTCTGAGGCGTATCTTCGAGCACTATGCGATAGCCTGCGAAGCCGAGCAGAGCCAGAGCAGCCGCAGCGGATATGCCGACTGCGAACCGCCGCCAAGGCCTGCGCTTTGCCTCTCCAAAGTCTTCCGCCTTGGGAGCAGCAACAGCTTCTGCTTCGGCTGCGAGAGCCGCATCGAGGCGGGCCCTGAGAGCGAACGGCACCTCGGCTTCCGGGGCCTGAATACTCATTCCTTCCAGAGCCAGGAAGAGACGGCGCTCGCGCTCAAGCTCCTCAGGCAGTGCTCCGGCGGTCTCAAAGATACGGCGCAGCTCGTCGGTATCGGCCTGTGAGACCGTAGCGCCGTAATATCTCTCTATGAGTGTATGCAGTCTTGAAAGGTCCATTATCTGATGAGTTGAGAGTATCGTTCTTCAGCGCTCGTTTAATAATTTTTGTTAAACAAGATCTTAATCTTGCGCCGGCCGCGGGAGAGAAGTTGTCTCACATTGGCCGGTGTCAGTCCGGTAATCTGCGCGGCCTCTTCGGGTGTCAGTCCGCCCAGAGCTATGAGCCTCACGATCCGCTGCTGCGCTTCCGGCAGCGTGGCTATGATCCTGAGCAGCAATTGCCGGGTTTCTCCGGCCGGACTGTCGGGAGGCGCTTCTGCCGAGGGGAGTTCGGCGGCTTCATCGAGACGGGAGAGCTCGCGGCGTCGCTCCAGCATATCCAGGCATTGCATCCTGACCGCTTTCAGGCAGTACGCATCTGGCTTCTCCATGTCGGGGAGCGGGGCCTGCGAACGCCAGAGCTTCAGCAGAGCCTCCTGAAGCGCGTCGGCCGCGTCGTCGGGGTCGCGGAGCAGACGTCGGGCCAGACCGAGCATTTTCCCCAGCAGAGGGTCGACCGTGCGGTTGAATTCCTGAAGCGTCATCCGAAGGTCTGTGACATACTTTTATCGTCGGCCGGCTTCGTTATCAGTTGCCTTTCGAGCTTCCGGAGGCTTCCGATTCACCCTCTATCTTGTTGGCCGTGCGTTTCACATCCTGTTTGAGCGAGCCGAAACGGAAGGAGACCCCCAAATTTACACCCCAGTACGGGCGGCGTGTCGAGGAATAGACGCGGGCTGTCTCGCTCTCCTGCGTATAGCCGTTGGTGCGTACGGCCGGCACTATGTTCTGCGCGCTCAGCGAAAGGGTCAGCGCGTCATCCTTGAGGAACGAGCGGCTCACTCCTAAACCGTAGTAATAGCTGTTCTCACCCTTGCTCTGGAGATCCTGCCATGCGGTCCAGTAATTGCCCCATAGCGACACGCGTATCTTGCAAGGGAAAGTATAATTGGCGCCGGCGTAGAAGAATGTCTGCCAGTAATGCTTCTTCGTGCTCAGGAGCTCCGAATCCGCGCTCAGATGCTCGTAGGTGGCGCTCGTCCAGAGATCGCACGAGAAGCGGCTTGTGGGATTCCAGTTCAGCGAGAGATCCGCGGAGAAACCCTTTTCCTTGCCCACATTGGCGTAGGTGGTGTTTATCACTCCGTCTTTCGAGAAAATGATATCGGTGATACCGTTGCGCTGGAAGTAATAATTGGCGCTCACTTCGCCGGTAAGCGGATGGTCGTAGTTGGAGTAGGTGAGCCTCAGATTGTGGAGCTTCTCGCTCTCCAGATCCGGATTACCGTAGGAGATCTGTCCCTGTGAGAAATTATTCACGAAGGGGTTGAGGGTCCCCAGGCCCGGTCGCGAGATACGCATCTGATATGCGGCGCGAAGCGAGGAGGCTTCCGTCAGCGAATAAGACACGGAGGCGTTCGGCACGAAGTCGTTCAGATTCGACGTGAAGTTGTCGTAACCCGCCACCTTGTAGCGGATACCCATGTGGGTGTGTTCGTAGCGCAGACCGGCGCGGCCGCTCAGCGAGCCGTATTTCACCGAGACGGTCGTATAGGCCGCCATGATGTCGCGGAACTGAGTCAGCTTCATGTGCTGCGCCTGATTCTCGATGAGGTCCTCCTCGCTCAGTCCGAAGAAGGCGCGGTCGTTGGAGGTGTTGGTGTAGAAGTAGCCTTTCAGACCCGCTTCCAGAGTATAGTGCCCGTTGATCTTGTTGGTGTAGTCAAGCTGTATGGTGTGAGGCATCGAATCTCCTTTCGAATCGTTCTTGCTGAAGATATAGTCGGTCGGGGCGTTGTAGCGCTCGTAATCGTCGATGAGGGTGAAGTTGTCCGATCCGTAATATCCGAAATTGTAGGAGGCCACGATAGTATGATCTTGCCGTCCTAACGTGTGCTGATACGAAAGCATGCCTCCCGCGCTCGTGCCGTTGTAGCGGCTCTTCGTCCGCCGCTTTATGAGCCAGGTGAGCGAACCGTCGGCGGCAAACATCTCGTTGGTCTGGACAAAGGGATTCGAGGTGCCGTTGTCGGAAAAATTCAGCGACAGGGTGAAGAGGTTCAGCGTGTCGGGCTCCCACGAGGCGTTGAAATTCACACCCGTATAATTGTAGTTGTCGCAGCGCAGACGGCGGTGGCTCTTGAGCAGACGGTCTGTCTCGGAGAGCTTGTTCTCGCGCTCGGAGTCTTGTGTGAGGTATTTGTGGTATATCTGTCCGTTGGAGTAGAAAGGCTGAATACTCATGGTCACGTTGTGTATTTTCGTGCGGGCGTTGGCTGAGATGTCGAAACCGCTGGAGCCGAACCGAAGATTCGAGGTGACCATGTAGCCGTCAAGACGTTTGCCGCTCACGGTCACTATGTTGAGGATGCCTCCCGTGCCTTCGGCGTCATATTTGGCGCCCGGCTCCTTTATTACCTCAATGCGCTGTATGGTCGATGCCGGAATGGAACGCAGCGACGATTTGAGATCCGACGTGAGCATCGGGTCCTCCTTGCCGTTCATAAGCACCTTGAAGTTCGACTGTCCGTTCACCTTTATATTGTCGTCGGCATCTATCGTCACTCCCGGCACCTTGCGCAGAATCTCTATGATAGGGGAGGAGTCCTTCTCCGGATCTTCCGCCACATCGTATGTCAGTGTGGCGCCGTCGCTCTTCACTAATTTCTTGCGCGTCTCCACCACAAACTCGTCGAGCGTGGATATCGAGTCGGTCGCGATGCCCTCGCCCCGGCCCCCGACACTGTCGGCGGGAGCCGGCTCAAGAGCGGCTGAGTATAAGTAAGGTAAGAGTATGAGCGCGATAAATAGTGCGATGCGTGTCATGTGCATATAGTATTGGTAGAGATCGGGAGTATCGCCTCCCGTAGTTTTAGTTGGCGGAGAAAGACTCTTCGGTTAATTTAGTTGGCGGGGAATTTCATCCGCTCTTTATATAGAACGGCTTTTTTTGCAACTTGTGACACTCCGAGGGCATTTTCTTCGAAAAAAAACGTAACTTTGTTCCCGAAATAGAAGTCGTTGAAACTTTGAGTTTAAGTGACTTCATACAAACGGTAAGCCCATGTCACGCAGAATCACACTCATTATCAATCCTATATCCGGAGTGAAGAAATACGCCGGACTCATACCCCGACTCGAAGAGGAACTCACGGCCGTGGGCTTCGACCTCTCGGTGCGTCCCACCGAGTATGCGGGCCACGCCGAGGCTTTGGCACGAGTCGCGGCCGAGGAGGGCGATTATGCCGTGATAGCCTGCGGCGGCGACGGCACGGTCAACGAGACGGCACGCGCCCTCACAGGTACACGCACTATACTCGGCATACTCCCCAAAGGATCCGGCAACGGACTTGCACGGCATATCAACATACCCTGCGACCCGATCAAGGCCCTCGAGATAATACGCAAGGATCACCCGCAGGACTGCGACTGGTGCGAGGCCGACGGCCATCCGTTCTTCTGCTCCTTCGGCGTGGGCTTCGACGCCGATGTGGCTCACCGTTTCGCGGGCAAAGGACGCCGCGGCCTGCGCACTTACATACAGAGCGCCATGGAGGAATACCGCGTGTTCCGCCCCTCTTTCTACCGTGTGGAGACCGAAGACGGCGGATCTTGGGAGGGGAAGGCCCTGCTGCTGACTTGCTGCAACGCCTCGCAATACGGGAACAACACCTACATAGCCCCGTCGGCCAGCATCCGCGACGGCCTTATCGACCTCACGATTGTGGCCGAGAGTTCACTTCTCTCGTATTCGCGTATGGGAATAGGTATATTCGCCGGCACGCTCCACGACTCGCACCATGTGCGTATGTTCAAGACACCCTCTCTCAAGATCATCCGCGAGGCACCGGGCCACGCCCATATCGACGGCGACCCCGTAGAGATGGGCCGGGAGATCACCGTGATGCTCCATCGCGCCGGCCTCCGCATCTTTACCAACCCCGATAAACGTCCCTTCCGCCCGATCCTCACCCCCCTCCTCGGCAAATAATCCGCCCTCCTTCCAGCCAACAAAATAGCTATATTAGCTAAGATAGCTTTATCTATAGTAGCTATAGTAGCAAAAATAGCTATAATAGCTATAATGGCTCGAGTAGCTATCTTAGCTAAAAAAAGAGAGCTAAGCATACACTGCTTTGGGCGGTAGGATCAGAGGCGGCCGTGGTCGGAGTAGCTGTAGTAGAGGGTGTTGTGGGAGGTGACTATCACGTGGTCGAGGAAGGAGATCGAGAAGTAGGAGCAGGCTTTCTGTGTGGTGCGCGTCACATTGTCGTCGGCTGCGCTGGGATTGAGGTTGCCCGACGGATGGTTATGGCTGATGGCTATGGCCGAGGCACCCTCCATAAGAGCCTTTTTCATGAGTATTTTTACATCGAAGATCGATGAGTCGGTGCCCCCTTTGAAGAGCTGCAGGCAGTCGATAAGTCCCCCTTTGCGGTTCATGATCAGCGCCCAGATCTCCTCGTGGTCGAGGTTGCCTATCTTGTTGCGCATCACATTGAAGATGTCGGTCGACGATCGTATCACGGGCTTTTCGAGCGGCGTCTCCAGGTTATAGCGGCGTATCAGCTCGAGCACGGCCTCTATCTGCAGCGACTTGAGCAGACCCACGCCTTTGATGGAACGCAGATCTTTGCGACTGCGGCGCTCAAGCACCGAGAGCTTACCCTCGCAGCTCTGCATGATCTCTTTGCACAGCTGTGTGATTGGATTGCCGGGCACACCGGTGCGCAGTATCAGGGCCCACAGGTCGGGGACCGAGAGCACGCCGCAGCCGTATTTCTCGGCCCTCTCGCGTGGCGTGTCGTCAGGATCCATATCCTTCACTTTGAGGAAGAAAGGCGTGGGCGCATCCTCGTAGGGCTTCGCGGACGCAAGTTTCCTCGACTCCTCTGAGGGCGCAAGTTTCCCGGACTCCTCTGAGGGTGTCGGCTTTCCGGCCTCGGAAGCAGAGCCGGCGGCGGTTATGGACGGCAGTGTCTCTTTCATGGCGTCATTTACCTTTACGCATCTCTATCTCCTGCTGCACGTCGCGTCCGTGGCGCAGAAGTATCTTCCAAATGAACGCGCGGATAAAGCCGGTGCCGTAGCCCCAGAGCTGAATCAGCGAGGCCCACACGGCCATGGTGCCTATCTTCAGGCTGCGGGTGCTGCAGATGGCCGAGATCCAGACGGCCAGCAGGTAGACGGCGAGCGGTATGATCCAGAGCCAGGAGAGCAGAACGGCGAGCAAGACCATGACCACACAGCCGACCACAAAGACGGTCGGCGCGGTGTGCACAATCTTGAGCGAGTCGGGATAGAGCAGCTTCAGTGTGATTCGCGACATACCGAACACATGGACCTGCCGCCAGAATTTCCTCCAGTTGACGCGGCGCTTATGGTAGACTTTCACGGCGCGGTACAGCGCTATGCTGAACCCCTTCAGACGTATGCGGGTGCTCATGTCGATATCTTCGCTGAACATCTCGCGGAAGCCGCCGGTGGCCTCGTAGACGCGCCGCGAGAAACCCATGTTGAATGTGCGGGGCACGAACTTCTCGAGCTGCACCTTGCCGCCGCGTATGCCTCCGGTTGTGAGGAAGGAAGTCATGGCATAGTTGATAGCCTTCTGCGTGTCGGTAAAGGACTCGTGGGCCGCGTCGGGTCCGCCGAAACAGTCGGCCGGGTTCTCGCGGAGCGCCTTGCGCAGATTGGCTATATAGTCGGGCGGGAGCACACAGTCGGAGTCCACGAAGATGAAGAAGTCGCCGCGGGCATGGTCCATGCCGTAGTTGCGGGCAATGCTTCGGCCCTCGTTCTCTTTGAAGAGGTAGCTCACCGCTATTCTGTCGGCGAACCGGCGGCAGACATCACCGCAAGGCTCGGGCGAGCCGTCCTCCACAATCACGGCCTCGAAGCCGCTGTCGGTCTGCGCGGCGAGACTCTCCAGGAGGTCGCTCACCTCGCGGGGACGGTTGTAGACCGGTACTACGATAGAAAAGAGTATCTCCTTATCGTCGCGGCCGTTGTGAAGGCCTTTGCCTTCGAGGAGGTCATCGTGGTCGTGGTTATCGGGTGTCGGCGCCATGTCGTAAATGCTGAAAAGCGGTGAATGAATCGGTATGTTGCGGCTGAGGGCCGCGCTTCAGCCGCAGCGGGCTGGCTTGTAGCGGCTGATATGAAAGAAGGCCGGGGCCTGCATGAGGTTCCCGGCCTTGTGGTTGCTTATGAAGCTGAAAAGGGGATTGCGGTCAGGCTTTCACGCGGCCTACGTATGAACCGTCGCGGGTGTCGACCTCTATGAGCTCGCCTTCGTTGATGAAGAGGGGCACACGTACTGTGGCGCCTGTCTCTACTGTAGCGGGCTTGAGGGTGTTGGTGGCGGTGTCGCCTTTGAGGCCGGGTTCTGTGTAAGTGATTTTGACCACAGTCTTCATGGGCATCTCAGCGTAGAGGATAGTGTCGGATGAAGCGTCGGAAACCACCTCCACGGTGTCGCCTTCCTTCATGAAGTCGGCGCCTGTGACGAGTTCCTTGGCGATGGGGATCTGCTCGAAAGTCTCGTTGTTCATGAAGATATCGTCGCCGCCTTCGCTGTAAAGGAACTGATAGGGGCGGCGCTCCACGCGAACATCCTCGAGCTTCTCGCCGATGTTGAAGCGGCGCTCGATCACACGGCCGTCGACCACATCCTTGAGCTTGGTGCGCATGAAGGTGTTGCCTTTACCCGGTTTCACGTGAAGAAATTCGATGCAGAAGTAGCGACGGTTGTCCATGCGGATGCAGGTGCCGTTCTTGATGTCTTGAGCGTTGATCATATAAATAGCTGTCTTATAGTAATTATAGTCAGTTAGTTGGCCGGAGCGATAGCGCCTCACGCGCTGCTCCGGGACTGCAAAATTACAAAAAAAATCGCAAAAAATAGGGTTGAGCCCGATTTATTCGGGTAAAAATAGCCGGATAATTTGGGAAATTGAGATTTGTTTGCTAATTTTGCACGCTGAAAACGGCCCTCCAGGAGGCGCCGATGTGCCGGGCAGGTCAGCCTGTGAAGGTGCATTTATCTCTGATTTATAAAACTTTACATACAATGAAAAGAACCTTTCAACCCTCCAATCGCCGTCGTGTCAACAAGCACGGCTTCCGCGAGCGCATGTCTACCAAGGACGGCCGCAAAGTCATCAACCGCCGCCGAGCCAAAGGCCGCAAGTATCTTTCTGTAAGCGACCGCATCGCCAGCAAGTAATCTTTTTGAAGGGCGTCCGGAGCAGTGAAGCTCCGAGTTTCCGCTTCCGGTTCGCAAACGTTATTATTCCCCGCTTCCTGTCTGCCTTCGGCCGGGAAGCCTGAACGCGCTTTGAACTTATACGCTTCAGGCGCGTTTCAATTTATATCTCCATTCTGCCTCAAGCCCCGGGGTCAAGGCCGGCTCATGCCGCCGTCTCTTACCGCGCAGCGAGGCTGAAGCGGATACTTCCCAAAATAGTTTCCCTCTCATCATCAGAATTCTCTCTTAACAAGTTTTCCCCTACAGATACAATGGCACATAAAGCACTATTAATGATTCTCGACGGATGGGGTATTGGCGACCATAAGAAGGACGACGCCATCTACAATACACCCACCCCTTTTATCGACTCCCTTAACGCTGAATATCCCCACTCGCAGCTGAAAGCTTCGGGCGAGGATGTGGGTCTCCCCGACGGCCAGATGGGCAACTCCGAAGTGGGTCACCTCAACATCGGCGCCGGCCGCGTGGTATATCAGGACCTCGTGAAGATCAACCGCGCTATAGCCGACGGCTCCATCATGCGCAACAAAGAGATTATAAGCGCTTTCTCCTACGCCCGCGATCATAAGAAGCCGATCCACTTTATGGGTCTGCTCTCCACCGGCGGCGTCCACTCGTCGCTCGATCATCTGTTTGCCCTCTGCGACATAGCCAAGACCTACGGCCTCGAGGAGGTGTATATACACTGCTTCATGGACGGCCGCGACACTGATCCCAAGTCGGGTGCCGGCTTCCTGGCCCGACTCGAAGAGCACTGCGCCGCAAGCACCGGCAAGATCGCCGATGTCATAGGCCGCTACTACGCCATGGACCGCGACCACCGCTGGGAGCGCCTCAAAGAGGCTTACAATATGCTCACGGCCGGCGAGGGCCGCAAGGTAACCGACATGGTCGGCGCTGTTGAAGACAGCTATGCCGAAGGCGTCACCGACGAGTTCATAAAGCCTATTGTCAACGAGAATGTGGACGGCACAATCAAGGAAGGCGATGCCGTGATCTTCTTCAACTACCGCAACGACCGCGCCAAGGAGCTCACAGTGGTCCTCACACAGCACGAGGAGGACGGCATGAAGCCTATCCCCGGGCTGCAGTATTACTGCATGACACCCTACGATTCATCGTTCAAGGGCGTGCATATCCTTTTCGACAAAGAGGATGTGAACGACACTCTTGCCGAATGGCTATCCAAGCAGGGCAAGACCCAGCTCCACATAGCAGAGACAGAGAAATATGCCCACGTCACCTTCTTCCTCAACGGCGGACGCGAAGCCGCTTTCAAAGGAGAGGACCGTATTCTGGTGTCGTCGCCTAAGGTCGCTACTTACGATCTGCAGCCCGAGATGAGCGCTCCGGAAGTGACCGTGAAGCTCGTGGATGCTATCAAATCGGAGAAATATGACTTTATCGTCGTTAACTATGCCAACGGCGACATGGTGGGACACACAGGCGTCTATGCCGCTATTCAGAAAGCTGTGGAGACAGTGGACAGCTGTGTGGAGAAGGTGATCACCGCAGCCCGCGAATGTGGCTACGAGGCAATCATCATCGCCGACCACGGCAACGCCGACCATGCCATCAACGCTGACGGCACTCCCAACACGGCCCACAGCCTCAACCCTGTGCCGTTCATCTATGTGACATTCGACAAGAACGCCACAGCGGAGAACGGACGTCTGGCCGACGTGGCACCCTCGATTCTCCAGATCATGGGTCTGCCGCAGCCTTCCGACATGACCGGCCATTCGCTTATCAAAGCCTGACCGCTTCCTCCGAATTGTCCGGATATCCCTCCGAATCACCCGAAAATCCTCTGGCTTGAAACGGATATGATTCCGGAATTGCATCGGATATGATCCGATGCAGACTCGGATTAAATCCCAAAATTACAGAAGATTTTGATAAAATAAGGGCCGACTTCTCCCAAAGGAGTCAGCCCTTTCTCTCCAAAGCCTTTAGCAATTTGGATTATCATGTTCGGTAATTTGTGCCATTTGTGACACTAATTGACGATACAAAATCAGAAAATTCTTGCGAGCCAAACAAGGAAAACATTTTGGATTTTTGGAGAGAAAATGGGAGGATGTTTGGCGGTGTCGGAGGAATTTTGTAACTTTGCCGGGTAAAAGCGAGCAGTCGCTGGCAGGAGAGGACCGCGTGTCCAAAGGCCCCGGGAGCGGACGGCGCAGCGCATAAGCAGCTGCGGATCAGTGCGCTGAGGCCAATTCAGAGTGACTTGCTATGCTGCCGCCTTCACAAATTATTTAAAATCTTAAAGACAAAATGGATTTACTTAAAGTAGCAGAGGAAGCTTTTGCAACAGGCAAAAAGCACCCCGAGTTCAACCCCGGCGACACAATCACAGTGAGCTATCGTATCAAAGAGGGTAACAAAGAGCGTCTCCAACAGTATCGCGGTGTGGTAATCCGCATCAACGGCGATGGCGAAAAGAAACGTTTCACAGTGCGCAAGATCTCCGACGGTATCGGTGTGGAGCGTATTTTC
>SFOK01000161.1 GCA_004552395.1 Bacteroidales bacterium
ATCTGGAGACCTTCAAGAGCATCGACAATGTGCAGTCCACCAAGTTTGAGCTTGCCGACGCCATACCTGCCGACGGATTCGTGATCATCAACAACGATTTCGAGAAGTGCGCCGACCGCGAGGTGACCAACACCAGGGCTATCCGCTACGCTGTGACACATCCCGAAGGCGCCGATTACGTGGCCCGCGACATCGAGTACGGTCCTGAGGGTACCCGTTTCCGCATCGAGGGCCCCGACGGTTTCTCGTTGCAGCTTTTCACACGTCTTATCGGCGAATGCAACATATCCAACCTGCTGGCTGCCGTGATTATGGCTCTGCAGTTCGGCATGGACAAGGACCGCATACGCTACGCTGTGGAGGGTATTGCGCAGGTAGAGCACCGTCTGAGCATGAAGAAGACTCCCGGTGGTGTTATCATCATCGACGACGCGTTCAATTCCAATCCCGAAGGGTCGCGTATGGCTCTCGAAGTGCTGGGTCGTTTCAACACCGGCCGACGCATTGTGGTCACTCCCGGCATGATCGAACTTGGCGACCGCCAGGAGGAACTCAACGCCCGCCTCGGCGAACATATAGCTGAGAATGTGGATGTTGCAATCATCGTTGGGCAATATAACCGCGATGCTATCCTCCGGGGCGTGAAGTCGAAAGATATTCTCGGCGACGGTCAGATAATCCTGGCGGAATCGTTTGCCGACGCGCAGTCGCATCTGAGCCGCCTTCTCAGATCAGGCGACGTAATCCTCTATGAGAACGACCTTCCTGACACGTTCAAATAAGCTAAGTAACTCGCAAAAATTAGATGATACATAATTGCGAAGGATTTATGTGTGATTTGGCCGGTGGAGCGAAGGAGTGTAGCGGGCTACATGACTGAGCTCCACCGGACAAAGCGCAAAAAAGACGAGCAAGTATGTGTCAGAATCCTGAGTTACATAATTGGTTTTATCATTAACTAATTTTTAAGAGTTACTTATGATATATATATTCCGATTCTATCAGTGGGTCATAGCCGGCCCCATCATACTCGTCCTTACAATAATCACTTCACTGACCTGCCTTGCTGCCGCTGCCTTCGGCTGTCAGCGCTGGGCGGGCTACTACCCTCCCAGGCTCTGGGCCCGCTGTGTCTGTCTGCTCTGGTTCGTGAGGGTGAAAGTGACCGGACGCGAGAATATCGACCGCCGTAAGGCCTACGTGTTTGTGGCCAATCATCAGGGCGCGTTCGATATCTGGGCCATCTACGGCTATCTGAACCACCCCTTCAAATGGCTCATGAAGAAGTCGCTGGAGAAGATATTCCTTGTAGGTCAGGCCTGCAAGACTATCGGCCACGTCTTTGTGGACGACAGCAATATCCACGGCATCAAGGAGACAATCGCCGACGCGCAGAAAACCCTCAGCGGCAATATGTCGCTCATGATTTTCCCTGAGGGAACACGCTCCCACGACGGCAAGATGGGCCCATTCAAGCGCGGCGCCTTCCTGCTTGCGGCTGAGTTCCGTCTCCCTGTTGTTCCCGTAACCATCGAAGGCGCTTTCAAGGCCATGCCCCGAAACACCTACAACGTGACGCCTACCACTGTACATATCACGATCCACAAGCCCTATTTCCCCGATGAGCGGGGCTTTAACACCAAGACCCTCATGGCCGACTGCCGCCGTGAAATAAACTCCGCCCTCGACCCCGAACATCAGGACTAAGAGACAGACAGAAATTGAGTCATATTGACTGGCGCTTTTGGAAACAATAGTAACATTGCCTTTTGAACAGAACATATTCAATGAAATCCGCGCGGAGGTAGTCAAGGCGCGCAACTCCGCCGCCATTGCTGTCAATGCGGCGATGGTCAATGCCTATTGGAATGTCGGCCGACTGATTGTAGAAGCGCAGGGCGGCTCGGAACGATCCGACTACGGCGACAAGCTTATAAATACCTTCTTCTATAAGCGTCTGCTCGCCTGTCGCGACAAGGAAGGCATCAAGGCTGAGCTGAAAGTAAAAGATCCCGAGGATTTCAATCCACGGCAGATAATCCGCGACCCTTATGTACTTGAATTTCTTGACTTGAATGCCCCGTCTTCTTTCTACGAAAATAATCTGGAGGAAGGTCTTATCTCGCATCTCCAGGAT
>SFOK01000162.1 GCA_004552395.1 Bacteroidales bacterium
ACTTTTTTTAAACTTTTTTATCTCCGTTCTATGAATCAGGCTTTTACACTACTCTGTCAGGCTGCTCTGAATCTGTCTTTGTCGGCATCTGGCCATCCCCCGGGGGCGGGAAAGCGGCATAGAGACGAAGGGTCGGAGGTGTTCGGGAAGGTGTTCGGGGAGCGGCGAGGTGGCTGTTTTAGGGGCGAAAAGTTGAGAAGGTCGCGGATTATGATTATTTTTGCAGACTGATTCGGAGGAAGCCACAAAGCTATGCCCTTTCGCGACCCACAGGCTCTGCTCTTTCGCAGCTATGGGATCGATAACTCGCGGCCTCCGGACCGGCCTTTTGCGAAGACACCTCTCCCCTTTCTCTACTAACAAAGATAAGAAACAACTCTATGCAAATCATATTACTGTCAGGCGGTCCCGGCAAACGGCTTTGGCCGCTGTCGAATGGCACAAGAACGAAACAGTTTCTCAAACTATTACCCAAGACCGACGGCTCTCACGAGTCGATGGTACAGCGTATGGTGCGTCAGATCGGCGAATCGGGTCTTGAGGCCGAGATCACGCTGGCGGCCGCTGCAAGTCATCACGACGCCATAATCTCGCAGCTGGGCCGCGAGACGCAGCTCGTCACCGAGCCGGAGCGACGCCACACATTTCCGGCCATAGCTCTGGCATGCGCCTATCTTTCAAAAGAGAAGCACCTGCCCGACGATGAGATAGTGGTGGTGCTCCCATGCGACACATTTACCGAAACCGGGTATTTCGAGGCTGTGAAACGTATGGCACAGGTTGTGGAGACCGATGCCGCCGAGCTTGTGCTTATGGGTATCAAGCCCACTGAGCCGTCCACAAAGTTCGGCTATCTTGTTCCCGACCCTGCTGACTCATCGATAGTAAAATCTTTTACAGAGAAACCCGATTCCGAGCGAGCCGCCGAGCTTCTGCGCATGGGAGCCTTCTGGAACGGAGGCGCCTTCGGTTTCCGTCTCGGCTATATGCGCCGCATCGCCGAGCGCTACATCCCGGCCGAGAGTTTCGCCGAGTTCCGGGCCCGTTACACCGAGCTGCCCCGCATCAGCTTCGACTATGAGGTAGCCGAGAAAGCTCGCAGACTTGGCGCCGTCTACTTCGATGGACAGTGGAAAGACCTCGGTACATGGGAGACGCTCAGCAACGAGCTCGACCACAGCACCATAGGGTATGTGATCGACAACGGCACCTCAGAGACCACCGCCATCAATGAGCTCAACATACCTCTTGTGTGCCACGGCACTCAGCATCTGATCGTGGCCGCATCGCCCGACGGTATCCTTGTGGCCGACAAGACGAAAGCCGACAGCCTGAAAGAGTCGGTGGTCACTATCAACCGCCGGCCGATGTTTGAGGAACGCCGGTGGGGCTCATACAAAGTAATTGACAACATAGAGTTCCCCGACGGTTATTGCGCACTCACCAAGCAACTTACGCTGAATCCCGGCGCGGCGATCAGCTATCAGCGCCATACATTCCGCGAAGAAGTGTGGACATTCATAGACGGCACCGGAGAGATAGTGCTCGACGGCGAACGGCGGAGTGTGGGCCGGGGCGATGTGGTGAACATACCTAAGATGCAGATGCACGCACTGAGGGCACTTACGCCGCTCACCTTCATCGAAGTACAGAAAGGCACCAACCTCATAGAGGAGGATATAGAGCGTTTCCCGTTTGAGTGGTAACATAACCAAACTTTCCAATGACGATTTTCGAACAAATGCTTTTATGCGCGGTGGGCCTCGGCCTCGCGTCGCTGCTCGGTTCCACAATAGGATTGATGGTAAGGAAGATACCACACCGGTGGAACGACATCTTCCTTGGCTTCTGCGCGGGCTTGATGCTCACGGCATCATTGGTGTGTCTGATCATTCCATCCGTAGATATGGCCGGTATAGCCGGCTGGTGGCAACCTGTACTGGGAGTCGCATTGGGCGTAGTTCTTGTTGCGCTGCTCGACAAAATCACCCCTCACCTGCATCATATCACAGGGCTTGACCGCAATGAGCTTCACGAAGAAGAGCATGCAGCCGGCAACAAAAGCATAAACAGAATATTGCTTTTCGTGATGGCTATTGCGATCCATAAGTT
>SFOK01000163.1 GCA_004552395.1 Bacteroidales bacterium
TACCCGACATAGCAACCGTAACCATCAGAGATAAAAAGAGCGGACTTATAGATATAGTTCCTGTCGGTGCAATACCTCCCAACCCCGTAGAGCTGCTTCTCAGCGAAGAATTCGGCAACATGATCGAAGAACTCAGAAAGAATTACGACTACATCTTCCTCGACTGTCCGCCCTACAGCATGCTCTCAGACACCATGATTATCGGCAAATATGCCGACACCACACTCTTCGTGGTACGTGCCGGACTTCTGCTCAAATCAGCACTCCCTGAGATAGAAGAGATCTACAAATCGTCCAAACTTCCCAATATGGCCGTGATACTTAACGGCATAGATGTCAAGAATACCTACTACGCTAACAGATACGGCAGCAATTACGGCTACGGCAAATCATCCGGCTACTATATAGAAGAAGACGAAGAAAATAAAGAAGTCGCAAAGCCAGAGTAACCCAACCTGAAAGCAGAGAGAAACTGCCTGAAGCAGCATAGCCCGAAGATGCCGCTTCAGGCAGCATTTTTTAATAGTACTATACGCACCTGCAGCAGTTTTCCGCCGCCGTCTAATCCATGATAAAGAATGTAATGGGCGCAATATTTTGCGCCCACGCCATCAAATAGCTAATATTCAATGAGTTAATTTCCTGACGCTCGCCTCATCCGCTCGCTTCCGGGCCGGCCTCCGCTCGCACGGGCTCTCCCCCCCTCCTCTGACCCTACTCTTTCCCCAAAATTTTGTTCCTGTAGCCGGAGGCTTGTCGCCGGTCGGCCGCCCGCGGCCGATTTTAGGGTGACACCGGGGCAGCTTGTCCCCGCTTTTCCCTTTTCTCAAATTCTATGTAAATTTGCACTGTCTTTCCGACACTCTATACAATTCCCCATGTCCCCAGTCAGATCACCGTACCAATCCGCCGGGATATCCCGGACCAACCTCTTCGCCATCATCATAGCCTCCGCGCTCGACGGTATCGGCCTCGTATGCTTCCCCGCTATCGGCAACGACCTATGGCTCGCCGCACCCTTCAGCGACTGACACTCCCGCGGTGAACCCTTCAGCTTGTCTGTCGTCAGCGATACTCTCGTCGAAAACTACTTCATCAACGCACGCCTATCCAACGAACTCTACATACTCCTCCTCCCACTCCCACGCATCGTATCCACACTCCTCTCTGCCCTCTGTTTCCTACTCATGATGCTCCTTGCCGTCCGCCTCGGAGGCTTCGGACGCCGGCCCCTCGCCGTCGCCGTCTTCACAGCCGCCGCCGTATTCCTCCTCCCCTGGATCGACCAGCTCTACCTCGTCACCTTCCAGTTCAACTATATCCTCCCCATGGAGCTCACGCACGCCATCTTCTGCCTCGCAATTCAGCCCGACAGCAAGCCCGCCCGACACCGCTCCACTCTCCTCTTCATCCTCGGACTCCTCACCGGAGTGTGCCACGAAGAATACGCCTCCTGCGCCATCGCTTCCCTCGCCGCTATACCCCTCATCTTCCTGCGCTACAGAAACCGACGCTTACTCGCCGCCCTGCTCTGCCTCTCCCTCGGCTTCGCTCTCCTCCTCAGCACACCCCCATTCCACCGGGGCTCCAAACTCAGCCAATACTTCAGCACCCGCATGGTCATGGTCAACCCATTTCTCATCCTCCCCGCCATCTACCTTATAGTCAGTCTCATCCGCCTCGCAAAAAAGCTCCTCCGCAAAGAGAAACTAAGCGAATTAGACCCCGTAATCATAGCCACAGCCGTCACCGCACTCCTCTCCACAGGCGCCACAATCATCTTCAAGACAGGCTCACGCACAGCCGTCCCCGCCATAATATGCGCCGCCATAGGCCTCTGCCGCATCTGCACCCGCAAACCCCGCAGAGAATTCCGAGGCCTCCGCCCCCTCATCCGCTTCCACCACTCAGCCCGCTCAAAAAGCCGAGGTCACACAGCCCTGGAATATCACCCTCATTGTCGACTACGGCCGCGGCCCCAAGCCCCGCAGCCGGCTCCCTTACCCCCGTATACGGCGGAAGGGCTCCGGTCATTGCTGACTGAAGCCCTTCCTTAGGGTGGCGATTACCTACTCTCCCACTTTCGCAG
>SFOK01000060.1 GCA_004552395.1 Bacteroidales bacterium
CTATTTTGTGTGAACAATGAGAAACGCTGAAGAACTTGAAGGCGTGTCGCTGCTGGGGAATCAGGGCACCGTCTACCCCACAGACTATAATCCCGACTTGCTCGAGACGTTTGTCAACAAACATCCCGGCCGCGAATATGTGGTCACTTTCGACTGCCCCGAGTTCACCACCCTCTGCCCAAAGACCGGACAGCCCGATTTTGGCCATATCTATATCTCCTATATCCCCCGCGAACGAATGGTGGAGAGCAAGAGTCTCAAGCTCTATCTCTTCAGCTTCCGCAATCACGGCGATTTCCATGAGGATGTGGTCAACATTATCATGAACGACCTGTGGAACCTCATGGACCCCCGCTACATCGAGGTGAGGGGTATCTTCATGCCCCGCGGCGGCATAAGCATATGGCCTTTCGCCAACCGCGGCGACGCCGACCATGAGGCTATGGCATCTCAGCGCCGCCTCGACATATTCCGCAAACTCCCCTGAGCCGTCCGCTCTAAACTCTTCTCCACCCGCAAACCTTTTGCTACCTCAATCTTACAGCAAGACAATGAAAGCCGAAAAAGATTCCATACTGATTCTCTCCGGTGGAATGGACTCCACCACCATGCTCTATGAGTATGCCGACCGTATCGAGCTGGCTGTCAGTTTCAACTACGGCTCCAACCATAACGCGCGCGAGATAGCTTGCGCCGCCGAAAACTGCCGCCGTCTGCGCATTCAGCACCTCGTGATACCTCTCGACTTCATAGCCCGCTACTTCAACAGCTCGCTCCTCTCAGGCGCCGAGGCTATACCCGAAGGTGCCTACAGCTCGGAAAATATGCGCAGCACTGTGGTGCCTTTCCGCAACGGTATCATGCTCGCCGTTGCCGCAGGTCTGGCCGAAAACTACGGCCTCAAACACCTCATGGTCGCCAACCATTTCGGCGACCACACTATCTATCCCGACTGCACCCGCGCTTTCGTGGACGCCATGAGCGAAGCCGTGAAGATGGGTACATTCCCCGGTATCACTATTCTGGCACCTTACACCGACATCACCAAGAGCGACATCGCACGCCGGGGTAAGAAGCTCGGTTTGGACTATTCGCTCACTTATTCCTGCTATAAGGGTGGCGAAAAACATTGCGGCAAGTGCGGTACCTGCATCGAACGCCGCAAAGCCTTGCGCGACGCCGGTATCGACGATCCCACCGTCTACGAAGACGATGCCACACCGCTCGACTGACCCGCAGCACTTCCTCTTTCCCCTCCTCTTTACTAACCCTCTGGCAACCCCAAGATCTGAATGTATTATATTAAGAAACGTATAGAGATATCCGCCGCCCACAGGCTCTCGCTCAGCTACGAGAGCAAATGCTCGGCTGTGCACGGCCACAACTGGATCCTCTGCATCCACTGCCGGGCCAAAGAACTCAATGCCGACGGGATGATTGTCGATTTCACTCATGTCAAGAATATGATCCGCGACAAGATGGACCATAAGGTGCTCAACGATGTGTTCGACTTTAACCCCACGGCTGAAAACATAGCGCGCTGGGTAGTGGAGAACGTCCCGGCTTGCTACCGCTGCGACATCATAGAGAGCGAAGGAAATTCCGCCGCTTACGAGATAGACTGAACCCTCCCGGCAGCCCCGTCCCGGCCGCCCTGAAATTGTAGGGACGCACGGCTCGTGCGTCCGGCTCCGCAAGCGCCTAATTATCAATCCGGTATGGGTGCTTCACCCGGGTCCTCACAGCCTCCGGTCCCCCCCGCAGCTAATCCCCAAACGCGCATGAGAAAAATCAACGAGATATTCTATTCCCTTCAGGGTGAAGGCGCCCACACCGGCGTCCCCGTGGTCTTCGTGCGCTTCTCGGGCTGCAACCTCCGCTGCCCCTTCTGCGACACAAGCCATGAGAACGGCGAGCTCCTCACAGAATCCGACATAGCGCAGTTCATCAACGCATATCCGGCCGAGTGGATCGTTCTCACCGGAGGCGAACCGTCGCTCTTCATCGACGAGGAGTTCATACGCTTCCTCCACATTTCCACCGGCAAGAAGATAGCCATAGAGACCAACGGCACCAACCCGGTGCCCGAGACCGTGGACTGGGTCACTTTCTCGCCCAAGTTCGGTATAGCCGGGCCGAGCGACCCTCTGGCCGCCAACCTCCGTCTCCGCATGGCCCACGAGATAAAGGTCGTGGATCTGGGGCAGGACCTGGAGCCGTACTTCCTTCTCCCTCAGGTCACTTCCCTCACTCGCATGTTTCTGCAGCCTTGCTTCACTCCTGATCCCGTGCAGTTCCGGAGCAATATACACCGCACGGTGGAGCGCGTGAAAGCCGACCCGCGGTGGCAGCTCTCGGCCCAGCTCCACAGATTTCTCTCCATTCCCTGACCCTCACCCTCTCATATTGATTTCTGCGGTTTGCGTCTCTTCTGATTTTTGATATTTCGTCAGAGTGTCCAAACGCTTGATAATCAGATTTGTATCCCTCGGTTAGGGTGACAGTTGTTTACCGCTGCTTCAACTTATTTACTATATCTGTCGCAAAATTTAGGAATATAGAAAGTTTTTATTACCTTTGTGAATAATTTGAAGATTGGCAATACCATCGAAATAACACTATTCCTTAGCCCCGACAGGGCCGGAGAACGTTACGACCATCATCTAAACCCATTAAGAAGAACATAAGAAGAACACTATGACACAGACCCCCAGGATAATGATCATTTATACCGGAGGAACTATCGGCATGATCGAGAATCAGAAGGACCACACGCTGCAGCCCTTCAATTTCGACCATCTCATGGAGAATGTCCCCAAGATCAAGATGCTTGATTACGACATCACCAACTTCCAGTTCCAGCCCCCGATAGACTCTTCCAACATGAGTCCGGCTCATTGGGATGACATGGCCCGTGTCATCGAGGATAACTACGAGCAAGTCGACGGTTTCGTGGTCCTGCACGGCACCGACACTATGGCTTACACGGCCTCGGCCCTCAGCTTCATGCTTGGCAACCTCCAGAAACCGGTCATCATAACCGGCTCGCAACTCCCCATAGGCGAGGTGAGGACCGACGGCGAGGAGAACCTTATCACAGCCCTCCAGGTGGCTGCCGCACGCACATCCGACGGCAAGCCGATGGTCCGCGAGGTAGCCATCCTCTTCGAGAACTATCTCTGGCGTGGCAACAGAAGCACAAAACGTTCGGCCGACAATTTCAACGCTTTCCGCTCGCCCAATTACCCCGAGCTTGCCCATATAGGTCTGGAAATCAACTTCCTCAAAGATAACCTCTACCGCCATGAAGAAGGCGAAGGCCTTCCTCTGCAGGTTCATTACAATTTCTCGAGCGATGTCGAGGTGCTCTTCCTCTTCCCCGGCATGAGCCGCAACGTCATAACCCGCTCGCTGGAGACACCCGGCCTCAAAGGTGTGGTACTCAAGACCTTCGGTGCGGGCAACGCTCCCGGATGCCCCTGGTTCCTCCAGGCGCTGCGCAAGGCTATCGACAACGGCGTGGTGGTGGTCAACGTCACACAGTGCCCCAACGGAACCGTGATGCAGAAGCTCTACGCGACCGGCGATCAGCTCGCCGAGTTAGGATGCATCTCCGGCTCCGATATCACCACCGAGGCCGCCATCACCAAACTCATGTATCTCTTCGGACAGAATCTCACACCCGAAGAAGTGAAACGCTGTTTCGGCGTCTCCCTCCGCGGCGAAATCTCCCAGCACTAATCCCCCGTGCCTCTCCCGGCATTATTCCCCGCCTTTTGGCATTCTTTTCCCTCTCCCGGCATTCTTTCCCCGCCTCAAAATTGTAGGGACGCACTGCTCGTGCGTTCGTTCCGTATATTTCTGATTATCAACCCGGTATTGCCGCCGGTCTCATCCCCCGTGCCCTCCCTTGCCGCTTGTGCGCCCGTGCCCTCCCTTGCCGCTTGTGCGCCCGCGCCCTCCCTTGCCGCTTGTGCGCCCGCGCCCTCCCTTGCCGTCTTACCTGCGGCGCAAAATTTCCATCAACCCCGCGCCTCATCATGCAAGAGCTTCCTTCCTCATAATGCGCAGCCCCTTTTGGTATTCAAGCTGCAAGCTTGAACTTGCCTCACCAGCCGTCCTCTTCACTTCCCTCCGGAGGTAAAATTTTTGTTTTTGCGGCGAGCTTTAGCGAAGCCTCCGATATCTACGATCCATCCGATTCTCGCCGCTCGGCTCCGATCCCTCTGATAATTCCGATAATTCTGATTATTCCGACACTCCGATTATTCCGATCTCTCCGCTATCGCGCTTAGTATCTCCTCTACGGGCTCCTGTTGTGTGATGTCTATCATGCGGTAGCCGCCGTCGCGCGCTATCCAGTTGAGCTGTTTTTTTGCGTAGACGCGGGTGTTTTTCTTCAACCTCTCGGTGGCGAAAGAGAGTGTCCATTCGCCGTCGATTACCCGCAGCAATTCTTTTACACCTACGGTATTGAGCGAGTTCAGGTGCCGAAGATGCGCCACACTCTCCACCTCGGCAAGCATGCCTTGCGCAACCATGAGATCCGTGCGCCGGTTTATCCGCTCGAATATCACCTCTCTTGGAGCCGTGAGCGCGAATTTAAGTATCCGGAAAGGCCTCTCTCTCTTGCGCCCGGTGCGTAGTTCCGTACAGGTGCGTCCGCTCTCCTCGCATATCTCCAGTGCGTGCATCACCCGCCGTGTGTTGTTCGCATCGACTGTGGCTGCATACTCGGGGTCGAGTTTCCGCAGACGTTCCATGACTCCTTCGAGACCCTCGTGGGCGTAGATCTGCTTCACCTGTTCGCGGACCCGTTCGCTTATGTCCGGCAGCTCGTCGATGCCGTAGCAGACCGAGTCGATATACATCATGGAGCCGCCGCAGAGTATCGCGTAGGGACTGCGCGTGAATATGTCGGAAAGAATACGCAACGACTCCTCGCCGAAGAGCGCTGCGCTGTAGTATTGGTCAAGATCGAGTGTGCCGGCCAGGTGATGCCTGACTGCGGTCAGCTGCTCGGGCGTGGGAGCCGCCGTAGTGATCGGGAGTCCGCGGTAGATCTGCCGGCTGTCGGCCGAGATTATCTCCGTGCCGAGCCGACGGGCCAACTCCACAGCCACAGCCGATTTGCCTATCCCCGTAGGCCCTGTGATCACTATGAGTGTGGGTGCAGGCATCTGAATTTACTGTTTGAACTGCGGCTGGGTCCGCTGACCCTAAGAACCTATTCCACAAAATTTGTTAACGTCAGGGCGGCGGATTTTCGAGAGAATTTCCCCGAGTTGAAGAAGGAGCGATGCGGGCATCGTGACTGATGAACCTCGAAGAAATTCGCCGAAAAGACACCGGGCGGAAATAAAATTAAATATAAACCGGAGTCAGTTCTGAAAAAAAAGTTAATGGATTCACGACAAGGAAAAATGTCAGAAAAACAAGGTCTCGCATCAGCACATCATCTTCGGCGGTGTGACTCAATCGCATAGCCCGCTATGCTCAATCGCTCACAGCGCCAAATCTGATGCACTGCTGCGACCCTGACGTTGACAAATTTTGTGGAATAGGCTCTAAAGCCTCATTTCCGCCCCTGATCCGCTGCGTCAGTTAGGCTTGGTCTCGTAGCCGGGAACGCCTTTGAGCTTCACATCGAATATGAGGTCAGAATAAGCCTCTATAGTCCCTCGCTGTGACGAGCCGTAGCCGAACTGATAGGGGATTACCATGGTCACTGAATCGCCCACATGCATCTCGGGAAGCGCTATGATCCAGCCCTCTATGTTGCTGTTGAGCTGAGTGCGGTATATACTGTCGGCGGGTGAGGTGCGCATATACGACGAGTCTTTGGCCAGACCGTCGATGGTGCGCAGATGGTACTTCACATCGACGTACGATGTGGAGATGGGCGATATGTTCTTGCGTGTGGCGTTGCGGTCGTTGTGCCAGTGCATGAGCACATAGGCGTTCGGGTTCCAGTCGGGCACCACTTTCGTGAAGTAAGGATTGTTATTATCGTCGAGAAGCGCCTGCATCTCGGTCATATATTGGTCGTTCTGGGTGCGCCAGGTGAGTTCATCGTTATCATCGTCGCTCAGGCAGGATGTGAATCCTGCGGTGCAGAACATTGCGGTGACAGCTAATAGAAAGGCTTTTTTCATATTAAGCTTGTGAAGCTATGCTGGTAGTCTCTGTATTTATCTGGTCTCTGTGAGGTAAACGGGCTGCGTCCGCGCCCAAGTCGAATCCTGGGCGTAGGGCCTTACCGGCTCTTACTGCTGGAATGTCTCCGGAGCCTGCGAGGCGTCGGCATCGGCGCGGTACATCGGTTTCTTCTGGAAGCCGAGCATGCCGGAGAAGATCACAGCCGGGAAGCGGCCGCGCTTCAGGTTGTATTCCTTCACGGCGGCGTTATAGTCCTGTCGGGCGGTCTGTATGCGGTTCTCTGTGCCCTCGAGCACCACGTTGAAGTCGCTGAACTGCTGCGACGTTTTCAGGTCGGGATAGGCCTCGTGCACGGCGTTGACGTAGATGTCGAGCGCACGCTGAGCCTTGGCCTGAGCGTCGGCGTAATACTGGATATCCTCCTCGGTGGCAGGGGCCTCCCCCTCGGGCAGATCAGCGGCGTCGGCGGCTTTCTGAGCCTTCTCGGCGGCGCGTTTCTTGGCTTCGAGATCCTTGAGCTGACCGGTGCGGGCCTCGGTGATATTGGTCATGGTCTTCCCCTCATACTCCATGTAGGCCTTGACGGCTCGCTCAAGATTCGGAATAAGATCCTTGCGGCGCTGATACTGCGTCTGCACATTGCCCCACTTCTCGTCCACATTCTGCTCGGCCGAGAAGCAGCCGTTGTAAGTGCTCACCGCGAATATCACGATGAGAAGCACCACTGCGATCACGGAGCCTATTGCGATCCATTTCTTTGGTACACCGGGACGGGTGCCGTTGGTTGTAATTTGATTCATCTCTTTTAGTTGTCTGTTTGTAAATGAGGAGTTTATAAAGCGACTTGCCCTTTCGCTTCTCCTGTCCTTATCAGAGAAGTTTCTTAAGCAGCGAGTTGAGGCTTACCGACTCGGCAAGCATCTTCTCGAGGTCATCGGCCTTGACGCGCTGCTGCTCCATGGTGTCGCGGTGACGCAAGGTCACTGTGTTGTCCTCGAGGGTCTGGTGGTCTACCGTGATGCAGTAAGGTGTGCCTATGGCGTCCTGACGGCGGTAGCGCTTGCCGATAGAGTCCTTTTCATCGTACTGGCAGGTGAAATCGAAGCGCAGCTTGTGCTGGATCTCGCGAGCCTTGTCAGGCAGTCCGTCCTTGCGCACGAGCGGGAGCACGGCGCATTTAACCGGAGCGAGAGGCGCCGGTATGTGGAGCACGACCCTCGACTCGCTGCCCTCGAGCTTCTGCTCCTCGTAAGAGCTGCAGAGCACGGAGAGGAACATACGGTCCACACCGATGGAGGTCTCGATCACATAAGGCACGTAGCTCTCGTTGAGCTCCGGATCGAAATACTGTATCTTCTTGCCTGAGAATTTCTCATGCTGCGAGAGGTCGAAGTTGGTGCGCGAATGTATGCCCTCCACCTCCTTGAATCCGAACGGCATACGGAACTCCACGTCGGTGGCAGCGTTGGCGTAGTGAGCCAGCTTCTCGTGGTCGTGGAAGCGGTATTTGTCGTCGCCAAGGCCGAGCGCCTTGTGCCATTTCAGACGGGTCTCTTTCCAGAACTCGAACCACTTGAGCTCCTCGCCGGGACGCACAAAGAACTGCATCTCCATCTGCTCGAACTCGCGCATACGGAATATGAACTGACGGGCCACAATCTCATTGCGGAACGCCTTGCCTATCTGCGCGATACCGAACGGCAGACGCATACGGCCGGTCTTCTGCACATTCAGATAGTTCACGAAGATACCCTGAGCCGTCTCCGGACGCAAATAAACCTCCATGGCGCCGTCGGCCGTAGAGCCCATCTCTGTCTTGAACATCAGGTTGAACTGGCGCACATCGGTCCAGTTCCTTGTGCCGCTGATCGGGCAGGCGATCTCGCAGTCCAGGATGATCTGCTTCAGCTCGGCCAGGTCGTTGCGGTTCATCGCGTCGGAATAACGCTGATGCACCTCGTCGCGCTTCTTCTGATGCTCGAGCACACGCGGATTAGTCTGGCGGAACATAGCCTCGTCGAATGAGTCGCCGAAACGTTTGCGCGCCTTGGCCACCTCCTTGTCGATCTTCTCGTCCATCTTGGCTATCTCGTCCTCGATGAGCACATCGGCGCGATAGCGCTTCTTCGAGTCGCGGTTGTCGATCAGAGGATCGTTGAAAGCGTCGACATGGCCCGATGCCTTCCAGATGGTCGGGTGCATGAAGATAGCCGAGTCTATACCCACGATATTGTCGTGGAGCATGGTCATGGCCTCCCACCAGTAGCGTTTTATATTGTTCTTGAGCTCTACACCGTTCTGTCCGTAGTCGTAGACAGCCGACAGACCGTCGTAAATCTCGCTTGATTGGAACACGAAGCCATACTCTTTGGCATGGGAGACTATGGTCTTGAAAACATCTTCCTGCTTTGCCATCTTCTTTCTAAAATATTGAGGTCTAAATGTTTGCGAATCTGATTCTGAATTTTAGCGGGCCCCGCTCCCTCGCCGCAGCGCCGCGATGACCCTATAATCGTGCAAATTTACAAAAAATCCCCGACATCTCAAAACCTGCTCTGATGTGGCGATATGTAGTGTAAAATCGCGTGTCCGTTCCTTCGGTTTCGTGGAGGCGATGTTGCTCGATGAATATCTTGCCCTATGATGTCATAAGCCGTCGGCGTTCGGAGAGGGCCTCGGCGGAGGGGCCCGACAGAGTGAACATTTCGAAAATGGGGATTGTTAAAAGCCTGAAAGTAACTTTAATCCTGATTTTACTATGAATGACAGATTAGACACTCTGGAGCGGGATGAGCTTCCCGCTTCGGCTTACGGACTCCCCGAGCGCCGCGAGTACCCGATGCCCGATGCTGCTCATGTGAGAGCGGCTGAGGCTTATTTCCGTTATTGTCCCGAAGGTCTGAAGCCTCAGCTGGCTCGCGCTATACTGGCCAAGGCACGCGAGTTCGGCGTCGATGTGAAAAGCGCTACCGTGCTGGCTTACGCCGACCGATAACAGATCTTCCGATTCTCGCCGTTCGATGATAGCTTTGGCCGGCCCCGCGCTTAGTGTCGGCGAGAATTTTTGTCGGCGGGAATTTTTTAATACGGACCTTTGCTGTCGAAACTTTTTTGAAAAAGGACGGGAGGCTATTTGACCTGAAGGCGGGGGGAGGGTTCGCTTTCGCGATTGAGGCGGTCGAGGGTTGTGACTATGAAGACGGTGCCGGGCTCGGCGCTGTCGACTCTCACTGCGTTGTAGGGCGTGATGGCTATGATTGCCGCAGGGTCATCGAGGTCGACTGTCTCGTCCTTGAAGAACTCGTAGACCACGAATTTCACCGGGTCGGAGGGGTTGCCTACTTTCGGGTCGGAGGAGCTTACATTGCCGGGGGCGCCGTAGCCGGCGAAGTTGTCGGGATAATCCCAGGCGATGACGGGTTTGCCGTCGCGGACCTCTTTGCGCAGTCCTTTGACCTTGGCGGGCTTTACGCTGTCGTTGTCGACCTCTTTGCTGCCGTTACGGCCGCGCTCTTTACCGTATTGCGGGGCGAGGGCGAGCACAGCCTGATGTTTCTGGGCAAGCGAGTCGAGGATGCCTTTGTAGTTGCCGGTGACCCAGTAGCCGTGCCACCACACGTTGCCGCTCACGTTGGGGAGGGAGCGGGATAGCTTCACCTTGGCGTCGAGTTCGTTTTTGCCGCCTTCGGGAGCGGGGTTGTCCATGGTCCGCTTCACATCGTAGCCGATGTAGAGGTCGCAGTTTTCCGGCGTGTGGTCGTTCCACCAGCGGGCGAGCTTGCGTGTGGGGGCCACCTTGAGGTCGAGCGTCCAGTAGAGCTGCGGCACGAGATAGTCGATCCAGCCGCGCTCGGCCCAGAGGATCACGTCGGCGTAGAGGTCGTCGTAGTTCTGAAGGCCTCCCGATTCGGATCCGCGCGGGTCGCTGCTCTTGTTGCGCCAGATGCCGAAGGGGCTGATGCCGAACCTCACCCAAGGCTTGATATCCTTGATCGTGGTGTGGATAAGCTCTATGAGCTTGTCGACATTCTCACGCCGCCAGTCGCCGATGTTTTTGCCGTTGCCGAACTTGGCGTAGCTTGCGCGGTCGGCGTTGAACTTGGTGGATCCGGCGGGGTAGGGGTAGAAATAGTCGTCGAAAT
>SFOK01000061.1 GCA_004552395.1 Bacteroidales bacterium
AGATCGTAATTTTTTCATGGGCGATTAACAATGCACTATATGGGGTACGTAAAATACCAATTATACTGGTAAAAACAGTCAATTGATAAACCCATAGGGCCGCGTTATATGACTGTATCGGTATTACGATTTTATTTGCTACAATCCATAAGCCAAGCGTCTCGGCAAAAAATAGGAATATTACCGAAATTACACCATGAATATAGAGAGCGGAAGTAAATACCAATGGAAGATTATCTTCATGATTTGACCCAATTTCATAGGCGAGAAATCTTGATGATGCACCACCCATAGAAGCATTGATAAAGCTTAGCATCGCTGTTATGCCTCCAACAATTGCATATACACCGAAATCTTCTATACCGAGAACCTCTAATACGACTCGAGAAGTATATAAAGATATTACTATAGATAATAACATCCTCATATATAGAGCCAATGTATTTTTCGTGATTCTCTTTTTATCGACCATCCTATTTTATAGTCTTAAATCATGCTGTCAAGCAGCCAACGGCATCATTACTAAATATAATATTGAAAGATCTATGACAGCCGATCAGAGCTTTTCATAAACGAAATTTCTCTGTTTCTTGATGAGGGGCGAGAGACGGTTTTTGCGAGGGAGGCCTGTTATGTCAGTTTTTCCACGTCGCGGGGGGAATTGAATTGAGAAAGTCGTTTTATGCCAGTGTTCTACATCCCGGAGAGAGATTGGGTTTTGGGAAATGGGATTAGGAGAGTTTTTCGACGTCCTGAGGGTTAATGAGAAGGATAGCGCCCCCGAGCAGCGAGAGGCTCACCACAAGGCGATGGGTACCGTCCGAGTTCTCCCGGATCTCCCCCTCAAGGCCTCGAAGATTGCCGCGGATCACTCTCACATTGTCGTTGATTCGGAATGCAGTCGGCGCAAACTCTACCGCTGCGTCCGACTGGCCAAGCATAAATTTCAGTTTGTCAATCTCATCGTCGCCGATCACCGCCACCGGCTTACGCAGGCCGCCGGTGTCCACGGATCTGTTCACCAAAAACCGGTTGATGTAGGGGAGCGTCACGATGCGATGGCGTTCCTTTTCCGTGCATCTCACAAATACCATGGAGGGAATCACCACACGGTCCACTTTCTTGCGCCGCCCGTTGGCCCAGACCCTCACCTCCTGCTGCGTCGCCACATAGGTCTCAACCCCTTCCTGAAGAAGTTTTTCCGCCACTGATTTCTCATGACGCGGGTTCACGATCGCCACAAACCATTTGCTCCTCGGCACGCCTACGGCCTCGTCAACGCCCTTCGGCACTGTCGATAACCCAATCTCCGAATTATTGTCTGCGGTCTTCAAAAGGAACGCTTACTGACACGCTCTCCTTTGCCGGGAGCTTCAATTCACTTGCAAAGTTACGAATAATTTCCGATATATCCGTAATGTAAACCCTAATTTTCCAAATTCACGGATTTGGGTGGCGGGAGGGCGGCTGAGGGGACGTAAATTTTTCTCACTAAGCAACAGCGGATTACGAACAAAATACGAAATTTTCTTGAAAAAGACGCGAAATAATTTGGTAATACGAAAATAAGTCCGTAACTTTGCAGTGTGATTCAGAAAGAGCTCTGAGCCGGGGCGCCGCAACAAGGGAGCCAGAAGCCGCAGGAGCGGCGACCGTTTTTGCAGACTACCGCGACCGTTTTTGCAGAGTACCGCGACCGTTTTGCAGAGTACCGCGACCGTTTTGCAGAGTACCGCGACCGTTTTGCAGAGTACCGCTACCGTTTTGCAGAGTACCGCGACCGTTTTGCAAATTACAGAGACCGTTTTGCAGAGTACCGCGACCGTTTTGCAGACTACCGAGACCGATTATGAGAGGGAGCGTCGACCGTCTTGCAACTTACCGCTACCGAATTGAAGACCCGGCTATGAATCCGAACAATGATTTTATTAACTTTTTAAAACCGTTTTGTGACAATGGAAAAAGAGAATGCGAAGGAGGCCGAGGGCCTTGAAATGAAGGATTTTGCGACGCCCGAAGGGAACCGTCAAAACCGGAACAGTGCTGAAATGCCGAAGTCGCCGGATGCGAGCGACGGCAAGTCAATGAGTGGGAAAGGGATAGCCGGTGTGGTTGTGGCGATGGTTGAGTTTCTGGTCAGGAGAATATTCCGATTAATACGTCGCAAATAAGCCCCTGTTAATCCGACTTAAACTGCCCGAAAAAAACAGAAATTCAATCAATAACCGATGCGGGCGCAGAGTGTTGCGCCCCGCACAATCAAACAAATTTTCAAATAACAAACACAAAATCAAAGAATTATGGCAAATTTTGAGAACAATATCAGCGATGGCATAAAGAATCCCGATTCACAGGTGAGCGGCATACCTCTGTCGACCGGTGTGGTCGAGGAGGCGGTACCCGGACTGCTGAGCAACGCGATCGACTCGATGATAGTGAAGGTGCGCCCGATGGCGACGCCCCTGGATCAGATCTCGCGCATGGGGCAGGTGCGCAGCGTAGACTCCATGGAGGTGGATTACTTCTCCGTGGACACGCGCCCCGACACGTTCAAGATACGCACGGCATCGGCCTACGAAGGCGCGGACGTGCCCGCGGGTATGAAAGGTTTTCGCATTTCGTTCAGCGAGAAGGGTGCTCTTGACCTCACCGACACGTTTGTGAAGGCATCGGAGGCGGCCACCGGCGAAGGGAGTATCTTCTATGTGGCGTCGCGCGAGGGAGACGATCTGATCGTCTACAGCGCCGGGGGCGCCACACTGAGCGCCAAGGAGGGTATAATCCGCATGGGGCGCGCGGCAACGCAGCTCGATGTGCAGACGCCGCAGTACACCGCACTTCCCACGCGAAGCACCAACTACTGCCAGATCTTCAAGATGCAGATCGAGCAGTCACTCGTGCTGAAGATGAGCCACAAGGAGATCGGCTGGGACTTCACCGACCAACAGGAGAGCGCGATCTACGACATGCGATTAGGCATGGAGAAACAGTTCCTGTTCGGCCGCAAAGGTAAATTCTTCGACCAGGGTAAGGGCGAGAACGTGCTACTGACCGGCGGCATCTGGAACCAGACCGAGAAGAGTATCGGAGTGGATCTTCAGAAGTTCGACTCGTCGGCGCTCATAGACATGCTTCGCGCCGCCTTCACCGACAACGCCGGATCGCGCCGCAAGGTGCTGTTAGCGGGATCGGATCTGATAGCGGCCATCAACAAGATAGAGCACACGCATGTGATTACGGCGCGCGACCAGGTGACGGCGTGGGGCATCGATTTCTCGGAGCTGATATCGAAGTTCGGCCGTCTGTATGTGGTGTATTCCGATGTTTTCGATGTGATGGGAATGCCCGGCAACGGCATGATCATAGACCCCGAGTATATCCAGAAGCATGTGTTCATACCGTTCAACGCCGAGACGATAGACCTGCGCGGCTCGGGCCAGCGCAACACCGAGGCGATAGTGCTCACCGAGTGCTCGTGCCTGACGCTGCGCTACCCCGACGCCCACGCCCGCATCGTGGCCAATCCCACCGCCTGAGACTTACTGATTCAAGTTTCGCAAGTTGTAAACTTGCTGAAACTTAAGGTTTAGAGTCGAGAGTTTATCGTTCGGCGTAATTTTATTCCAAAAAAATATCATTGCATTAAGTTCCGCAAGGACTCTAAACTTTAAACTCTAAACCTCAAGTTTTCAATTCGCAAAGCGACTTGCGAAACTTGAATTACTGATACTTAAAAAAGAAAGCAAGCTATGAACAGATACAATATGAAAGAGATGAAGGCGATCTGGCGCCGACGCCTGGGGCTACTGCGTCAGGACTGCGGCTGCACCGTGACCACCGACGACTACACCGACATGGATCTGCTGCTCGAGGACCGTATCCGCTCGTGGTACGCCGGGCTGCTGCAGACCGCCGACATAAGCATGGTGCCAGTGGAGGAGATGAAGAACGAGATACCCGAGGTGACGCAGCCCGCGCAGGATATCCTTGTGGTGCAGCTGCCTTTTCGCGGCGTGAGGCTCGCGAGCGTGCAGGCCGAAGACTGGGAGGTTCCCGTGAGCGAGTTTTACGATCCCTGCAGCTACGAGGGGCGTCTGCAGACACACCTCTACACCCGCGCCTCGTGGCGTATGCCGATAGCGGTGAAGCACCCGCGGTCGGTAGTGCTCTACGGGCTGAAACCCGCGCGCGAGCCGCTGGACTGGGAGATCGTAGGCGCCGACGAGAGTCAGGACGACGAATACGCCGAAGCCGGCATCGAGATAGGCGACGGTCCAATCAGTGTGGTGACGCCGCCAATCGAGAAGATCAAGAGCCTAATGATGGTGGCACCGCCCGCCGACCGCGACATCTTCATCTTAGACGCCTCGCTGCTGGACACGATACCCACCGAGCTGTAGAAGAGCGGAGAGCGGAGAGCGGAGAGCGGAGAGCGGAGAGAATAATAACAAGTTAAACTGCTACAACAGAATGAAAAAGATAATAGAGAAAGCGCGCGAGGCCTGGATGGCCTCTTCGGGGCTTCGGGCGTCGCGCCGGCGACTGAAAGCGTTCGCCTTCGGGCGGCAATGGAACGACCCGGTGCGGACACCCGACGGGCGCGTGGTCACCGAGCTGACGCGCTGCATGGAGGAGGGGCGTGTGCCCGTGACCAACAACATAATACGCCGCATGGTGAAGACCATCATAGGTCACTACCGCCACCTGTCGGCGGCCGACAGCGGCAGCGAAGTGACGCTGACCTCCTTTCCCGAGACCGATGCCCGCGCCCTGGAGGAGCTGCTGATATCGGGATGCGCCGTGCAGAGGGTTGACCCCGAGAGCAAAGAGATAGTGAATGTGTCGCCCGAGCGGCTGATCTTCCGCCGGTTCCTGCTGCCCGACGCATCGGATTGCACGCTGATAGGAATGCTCCACGACCTTCCGCTCTGGGAGGTACTCGACCGTTTTGCCGGGGGCGACCTCATCAAAGCGCGCGGGATCCGCGAGCTGTACCGGCACACCGGTGCCGGGCCACAGTTCGCCATAGGGAGCGCGGCCGAAGAGGTCTCCTTCGCCACAGCGACGCTGCCCGACACCGTGAGAGTGATCGAAGTGTGGGAGCACACCGTCGACGAGCTTGTGGAGGTGACCGAAGGTGAGACAAGGCGCACAGTGACCGGCTCCGAGTGGGACGCCCTGGTGCGCAACTCCTCGCGCCGCCGGGGCAAAGGGCGGCGCCCCGAGCCGCAGGGCCGGAGGGTCTCGCGCCACAGATGGCAAGGGCACTGGCTCACACCCGAAGGTATCGAGATCGGAAGCCGGGAGGCTGCGCGGCATCCGTTTGCCGTGCGGTTCTACCCTATGATCGACGGGGAGCTGCACTCCGCCGTGGAGGATGTGATCGACCAGCAGAAGATGGTGAACAGGCTCGTCTCGACACTGGACCACACCATAGCGTGCGCCGCCAAAGGTGTGCTGCTCTACCCTGCCGACCAGCTGCCCGACGGCATCTCGTGGCAGGAGCTGCGGCGCATCTGGAGCAATCCGCAGGGGATACTCCCCTTTCGGCGCAGTTCCAAGAGTGTGATGCCCTACCAGGTGCACTCCGGCAACGTGGGCGCCGGAGCCACGGACCTGCTCAAGATGCAGCTCGACCTGTTCGACCGTCTGTCGGGGGCGACCGGGGCACTGAGCGGACGCTCGTCGGCAGCCAAAGGAGAAGGTATGCTCCGCGCCGAGATGGAGTATTCGGCCATCTCGATACTCGACCTGCTGAACTCCTTCCACACCTTCATCAGGGAGCGCGACAGGCTCGCGGGCAATAAGAAAAGTGAAACCGCAAAAGAGGAAAAGATATGAACACACTTATACTGAGCAATACGCAGGAGAGATTCCAGCCCGTCTCACCCGATCTTACCGACGGGAGCGCCTACCGCTGCGAGAACCTGCGCCACAGACCCGGGAGCCGCAAGCTGAGCCGCGTCTACAATCCGGCGCTGAGGGGGAGGCTCGGGGGCGTACCCCTGTTTGCCGACGTGCGCGACGGGATCATCTTCATGTTCCGTCAGGACGACGACAGCTCCGTGGTTCTCGACTCCGTGAGCCGCGACGGAGGCGATTTCGCGGCGCAGGGCAATACCATAGGGACACCCGGCAAGAGAGTGAAGCAGATGGCTGCGGCGGGCGAGTTCGCCGTGATGCTGATGGACGACGGCACGCTGCAGTATATGCTCTACGAGGCCGACCGCGAGGAGTATACCTGGCTCGGGCCGCTGCCCGATCTTCCGGCACTGAGCTTCACGGCAGCCGAGCAGCAGACGTTCGGCGCCACGGCCGAGAGTGTTGAGTTCCGCACCCCTGTGGCCGACCCGCGCCGGGGTATCGACTCCGACAACACGGCGCGGATAGCCGCTTCGCTGCGCGCCGCCTGGGACGACCTGTTTCAGAAAGCGGCCGATGCCGGATGTTGGCTTGAGCCGGTGCTTGTGCGCACAGCCATGCGGCTCTGGGACGGCTCGCTGCTCGACGTCTCCGAGCCTGTGAGGGTGACGGCCGGCGCCTCGGCCGACTGGCAGGGAGGTGCCCGCGCGGTCCTTCAGCCGCTCTACGACAGCGACGGCAACCTCACCGGTACTGCGGCGGCGCAGATTCAGGCCACCGGCTTCAAGCTCGCCATGAGCGGCGACTCGGGCCTGGGCGTGTGGGCGTCGGCGGTGAAGTACCTGGAGGTGTGGGTCACCCCCGAGACGGTGCCGTTCGACAAGACGGCGGACGCCGTATGCTCCTTCAGCACGTCGGCCGGATCGGCGAGGATACTGGCCGCGCTGAGCCTGCGCCCCGCATCGGAGCTGGAGAAAGAGCTGTCCGAGTCGGAGATGGCCTGCAACCTGGCGTTCATGCCCGGGCAGCAGCCCACCGTAATACCGCGTCGCCGCGCGCTCATCTACACCGGCGAGCTGACCGGGTTCGAGCCCGTGGGAGTGAACCGCAGCGACAACTGCGACTGCATCTGCGGCCACGACGGGTTCCTGCACATAGCCTCGCGCGAGACCATAGTGACGTGCCGGCGCGGCAATCCGTTCTCCCTGGCGTCACAGAGCGACGGTCTGGCCGCCGAGGCGCCCGTGCGGTTCATCTTCCCGCAGACATGGGGCGGCGGCGCCTATACGCGTCAGATCGTGTATGTGGGCCACGCGCGCGGCATCTCGGCGCTGGCCCACGACGCGGAGGGGCGCCACTGCAACTACCGCACCATCTGCGATAGGCCTCCGCTGAAAGGGTGCGGTCCGTGCCGTTGGGGCGGCAAGGTGGCGGCGCTGCTTGCCGACGGCACGCTGGCCACACTGCAAGGCACCAAGGCCGAGAGTGTGGTCAAAGGGCTCGACGGGGCCACGCATCTGATCAGCGACACGCGGCGCGACGAGCTCTGGATAGCGGCCGACGCCGGGAGTGTGCTGACGCTGACTTCACCCAAGACGCTCACGGCCTGGACACGCTCGGTGGGTGCCACGCTGCGCAGTGTGCCCGGCGCTCCGCATCTGATATGGCGCGAGGAGAGCGACGGCACGGTGCCGGTGTACGAGACGGCTGACCAGCCGGCACCCGAGCCCGGCGCCGGGGAGGATCCGGAACTGTCGGGGTGTATATGGACAGGTCGCCCCGAACTGCGCGACTCCCGGGGGCGCTTCGTGACGGAGCAGGAGGCCGGCCCGCTCTGCGGCTATTTCGACAGGCAGGGCGTCGCTGATGTGTATATAGGGATCTTCGGGCGTGTCGACGCCGCTGTGAGGGTGAAGGCTTTCTCAGGCCACGGCGGGGGACCGGACAAGGCCACGCCGCTGGGGTGTTTCCATGTGGCCGGGGAGCCTTCGGGGGCACTGAAGCTGTCGCTGCGGCGCCCGGTGGTTCCATTCGGCCCCCAGGCCGACCTTGTGGTGGAGATAGAGGGGTATCTGGACTCCCTCGACAGGTTGTACATAAAAAAGAGCGCCGGCCATGTATGCTGAAGATTTCGTGAAGTGGTGCGCCGACTGCGTGAGGATCTACGACAAGATGACCGGGGCATCGGTGCCGTTCGTGCTCAACGCGCCGCAGCGGCGAGTGGCGCATCTCATGGAGGAGCGGCGCCTGGCGGGGAAGCCGGTGAGGATACTGCTTCTCAAGGCGCGCCAGTGGGGAGGCTCGACGCTGACGCAAGTGTATATGGCCTGGATGCAGCTTGTGCGCCACCGGGCGTGGCACTCGCTCATCTGCAGCCATGTGAAGGACTCGGCGGGCAATATCCGCGGCATGTATTCGCATCTGTTGGCATCGTATCCGGAAGATATGATGCAGGGCGAGGACAGGAAGCGGTGGCAGTTCGTGCCTTACGAAAAGAGCGCGAATGTGTGCTGCATACCGGCGCGCGACTGCCGCATAGCGCTCACATCGGCTTTCGCGCCCAACGCGGCGCGAGGGTCGGCCTTCCAGATGGCTCACCTGAGCGAGGTGGCATTCTGGGGCGACGGCGACAAGGAGGTGGCATCGCGGATCGTGCGCACCGTGTGCGGCTCGGTGCCATACGCGCCGGAGACGGTGATTGTGCTCGAATCCACAGCCGACGGCAAGGAAAACTATTTCTACGACGAGTGGCAGCGTGCCGTGGCGGGGAAGAGCGACAAGATACCGGTGTTTGTGCCGTGGCACGAGATCGAGATCTACCGACTGCGGCTCACGGAGAGCGAGCGGGCGGAGTATCCGGCGCGTTTCGACGACTACGAGCTTATGCTCCTGCACCGCAAGGGGCTGGATGTGGAGCAGGTAGCGTGGTACCACGAGAAGCGGGCGGAGTATCCGCGCCATGAGGATATGATGGCGGAGTATCCGACCACGCCCGACGAGGCGTTCTCGACATCGCGGCGGAGCTGGCCGGGGGCCGCGCTTGTGAAGGAAACGCAGGCCGACGCTCCGGGGCCTGCGCTGGCGGCAGCCGTGATCTTCCATTCTCACGCTGCGGGAGCCACGGTGGCCTGCAGCGACGGCCGCGGGTTGACGGAGCAGCGCACGGTGGCGGTGACTGAAGCTGCTGATCTGCTGCGTCGCAGCGGGCTCTCGACCGTGGCGCTCCTGGAGGCGGATTCAGACATATCGGCCCGGTGGCTCACCGGATACTTGGCCGAAGCGGGTGTGAGGCTCACGGCCGATGCCGACGACCTCGAGCTGCGCCCTGTCACTCCGGCTGTGGCGCAGGATCTGGAGAGCGCGCTTATCGATGCCATGCGCTGCGGCCGGTGGCATGAGCGCGATGCCTCGGAGGCGGCCCGGCTGCGGGGACTTTCCGAGACAGACGCCCTTCGCGACGCGGGTCTGCTGCTGCGCGGCGCTCTCTGCCCGAGGCCCGCGGCACCGCTCTCCGCAGCAGATTTCCTCTGACGCCTGCACGCAGAAAGCCGGTCCCCGTATGTCTGACGGAGGCCGGCTTATCTCTATTCGCTGCCATGAGAGGCAGCTGCGAATTACTTCACAAGAATCTTCTTGGTCTTGTTGCCGCGAACCACGATATAGATACCGGGCTGCAGACGGTCGGCTGCCACGCGGACACCCTGCATGTTGAAGAACATAGCGGGAGCGTTGGCATCAACATCCTCGTCGCCGAAGATTGTCTGTACGGCCAGAGGTATGTCGTTGATCGTAACTACAGAGGACTCAACCTTACCGCCGCTGTTGTACTGCATATTGAAGCGGAAATACATAGTATTGGAGCTGACGGGCTCTTTGGTGCGCATGCGGATGGTATTGTAGCCAAGATTTGTCATGGCTGTCTTGATCTCATCGGCATCTGTGCTGACAGCCTTGCGGGGAGCCTGGGTCGCTTCGGGGATGTCGAATGAAGCGGGGCAACGAAGAGTGTTGTTGTCGATGTTCTCAACCATTGTCTCGTCCTCGGGGCCCTGATCGTCCTGACTCTTAAAGAAATGGATAGCAGGAACCAGACCTATGGGGCGGTAACCTTTGTCAGTGTCGACATAAGTGAAGGTGAAGAGCATCTTGCCTGACTGAAGGTACTCAACCCAGTAGTACATATTGAGGTTGAGGAACTGATAGTCGGTGACTTCAGCGCCGGTGGCTGTGGTGACACCACCCTTGACGAGATTCTCCCAATAGATAGTGCCGTTCTCTTCAGGCTTGTTGGGCATGAATGTGTTGCCGTCAGCGGAGAATGTGCCGTTCTCAGCATTGATAGTAACGGGAGGGATGTTGA
>SFOK01000062.1 GCA_004552395.1 Bacteroidales bacterium
CCACAGGGGCTACGGAAGCACCTGTATCTGTTTCAGACGAATACGATTACGGAGGTGATATTTAGCGAAAGGCGGACATGAGGGAAACAACCTTGCGTCTTTGAAACCAACAAATAAAAGCGAGGCTGTATCAAAATAGGCGCAGCCTCTTTTTTGGGGGTTCTGTGCTATAATGTTGGCGCAGTCAGCGGATAGAGGTATTCAGTTGCAAAGGCCAGATATAAAGCTCCGGTTACGGAAATGAATCAGGCGTCTGCGGAGGGTACTGCTCATGCGTGCCTTTATGGTCACCTGCGGAGGCCTATCGCGGTTTACGGCGTTGATTCTTACGGGACTGCCGTGAATCTGCGGGGCGGCCCGGCTGCTGAGACCGGCCGTAAAGACGCTGTTCGAGGTCAGGGCGGTGCATACGGCGCAGCTCGCGCTGTATTACGGGACGCTGCTCCGGATCATACCAGAAGAAGAAGCGGCGCTGGGCCTGTTTCTCTTTATCCGAGCGCGGTGTGTAGACTTTCTCGCCCGTATACGGATGATAGCCCGTGTAGTAAATCTCCGTGGCCACCGTCATAGGCGTCGGGGTGAAGTCCTGCACCTGCTCGAGGCGGAAGTTGAGCTCTTTGGTCTCGCAGGCGAGCTCGGCCATATCCTCTTCGGTGCAGCCCGGATGCGAGCTGATGAAGTAGGGGATGAGCTGCTGCCACAGTCCGGCTTCGGCGTTGGCTTTGTCGAAGATCTCTTTGAAGCGGTGGAAGAGCCGGAACGAGGGCTTGCGCATAAGACTGAGCACACGGTCCGACGTATGCTCGGGAGCCACTTTGAGACGACCGCTCACATGGCGCTGTATCAGTTCGCGGTTGTAGAGCCGGTTGGCTTCGTCGGCTTCGGGTGTGCGGTTGCGGGCCATGGAGAGATCGTAGCGCACGCCGCTGCCGATGAACGATTTCTTCACTCCTGGTAGTCGGTCCACGGCGCGGTAGATCTCCAGCAGCGGCCGGTGGTCGTTGTTCAGGTTGGGACACGGCTTGGGGTGCAGACAGCTCGGCCGGGCGCAGCGGGCGCACACGGAGCGGTCATAGCCGCCCATGGAGTACATATTGGCCGACGGGCCGCCCAGGTCGGATATATACCCTTTGAAGTCGGGCATGCGGGTGACCTGCCGGGCCTCGCGCAGTATCGACTCTTTGGATCGCGACGATATGAATTTGCCCTGATGCGCCGATATGGTGCAGAAGGCGCAACCGCCGAAACAGCCGCGGTGCAGGCACACGGAGTGGCGTATCATCTCGTAGGCGGGTATGGTCTTCCCTCTGTAGCGCGGATGGGGGAGCCGGGTGTAGGGGAGGTCGAAACAGGCGTCGGTCTCCTCTGTGGTCATAGGCGGATACATTGGGTTGATCTTCACTGTCTTACCCGATGTTTCCTGCAGTATCACAAGACCGTGGAGCCGGTTCGATTCTTCTTCTACATGGCGGAAGTTAAGCGCCTGAGCTTTCTTGGAGGCAAGACAAGTCTCGTATGAACTGAGCAGAATCGTGTCGTCTCCGGTGGCCTCGGGACGGCCCGGAAGGAGCAGCGCCGTCTGCGGTATGGAGGTGAGCTCGCCAATGCTGCGGCCACTGTCGAGGGCGCGGGCTATCTCTCTGATGGAGCGCTCGCCCATGCCGTAGACGAGCAGGTCGGCTGGCGCGTCGAGCAATATCGACGGCCGCAGACGGTCCTGCCAGTAATCGTAGTGGCTCACACGGCGCAGGGAGGCCTCGATGCCGCCCAGAATTATCGGTGTGCCGGGGTAGAGCTCGCGCAGTATACGCGTGTAGACGATCGAGGGGTAGTCGGGCCGGGCACCGTGGCGTCCTCCGGGCGTGTAGGCGTCGTCGTGGCGCAGGCGCCGGGCTGCAGTGTAGTGGTTCACCATGGAGTCCATGGCGCCTGCTGTCACACCGAAGAAGAGCCGCGGACGGCCGAGCTTGCGGAAGTCGCGCAGGTCGTCGCGCCAGTTGGGCTGCGGCACGATTGCCACTTTGTAACCCTCTGCCTCGAGCACACGCCCGATCACGGCCGCGCCAAACGAGGGATGGTCCACGTATGCGTCGCCTGAAAAGAGTATCACGTCGGCCTGTTCCCAGCCCAGACGGTCCATCTCGTCGCGCGAGGTGGGCAGGAATTTCTCGCGCGGGGGATAGGGGAGCAGGGCCTGATTCTCGCGCTGAGGCACCGGATTGTCGCGGCGGAGAGCCTGGTTATCGCGACTCTGAGCCTTGCTTTCGTGGCGGAAGTCAGTATCTTTCTTCATGGTGTTGGTCTCATTTCTCGGTTGCACCGTCGGCTTCCATGCGCTGGAGCAGGGCCTCTTTGGCCAGATATTCGTCACGCAGACGGGCTGCTTCGAGGAAGTCCATGCGTTTGGCTGCGGCTGTCATCTCCTCCTTTATGCGCTCCAGATTACCGCGAAGCGATTCGGGATCTTTAGATATGTAGGGTGTGAGCGGGTCGGCAACGAGTGTGGGACGGTGTTCCTCTTCGATGTACGGGCGCGGAGCCGGGTTCCGTTCCGGCCGCACGGATGCAGTTCGCCCGGCTGCGGGTCGTGCCGGAGTTGTCTTGCCGCCGCGGCCTGAGGCTGAGGCTGAGGCTGACTTGCCGCTCTCGTAGAGCTCTATGAGGTCGGCGGCTGTGGAGGCCTTGACGATAGGCGTGGGTGTGATGCCGTGCTCTTTGTTGTAGGCCATCTGTTTCTCGCGCCGGCGCTCGGTCTCCTCTATGGTCTTCTGCATCGACTCGGTTATGCGGTCGGCATACATGATCACTGTGCCGTTCACGTTGCGGGCAGCGCGTCCCGCAGTCTGTGTCAGGGAGCGGTGATTGCGCAGGAAACCCTCTTTGTCGGCGTCGAGGATAGCCACGAGCGACACTTGCGGAAGGTCGAGGCCCTCACGCAGCAGGTTCACTCCCACAAGCACGTCGACCACTCCCTCGCGCAGGTCGTCGAGTATCTTGATGCGGTCCAGTGTGTCGACGCTGCTGTGGATATAGGCGGCGCTTATACCCATCTTGCGCAGGTAATCGTCGAGCTCCTCGGCCATGCGTTTGGTCAGTGTTGTCACAAGCACTCGCTCACCGCGTTCCTTGCGGGTCTGTATCTCCTCTATCAGGTCGTCGATCTGATTGAGCGACGGACGCACCTCCACCTCGGGATCGAGCAGTCCTGTGGGCCGGATTATCTGTTCCACAACTACGCCTTCGCTGCGCTGCAGCTCGTAGTCGGCGGGTGTGGCGGAGACGTAAACCACCTGCGGGGTGAGCCGCTCGAACTCGTCGAACTTGAGCGGACGGTTGTCTATAGCGGCTGGCAGACGGAAACCGTATTCCACAAGATTCATCTTGCGCGAAAGGTCGCCGCCGTTCATGGCGCGTACCTGCGGCAGCGTCACATGGCTCTCGTCTATGAAGGTCACGAAGTCTTTCGGGAAGTAGTCGAGCAGGCAGAAGGGGCGCATGCCGGGCTCGCGGCCGTCGAAATAGCGGGAGTAATTCTCAATGCCGGAGCAGGTGCCAACCTCCTTGATCATCTCCATGTCGTAGGTGACGCGGGTGGTGAGCCGTTCGGCTTCGAGCTCGCGCCCCTCGCGGCGGAAGAAGTCGGTCTGTGCGCCAAGGTCGAGCGCTATCTGGTTTATGGCCGATGCAGTACGTTCTTTTGAGGTCACGAAGATGTTGGCGGGGTAAATTCGGAACCCGTCGAAGCTCTCTATCACGCCCCCGGTGACGGGGTCCACGGTCTGCACTTTCTCTATCTCGTCGCCCCAGAACATAACCCGAAGCTGAATCTCCTCGAAGGAGAGCATTATGTCAACTGTGTCCCCTTTGACACGGAACTGGCCACGGCCTGGGTCGATATCGCTGCGGGTGTAGAGCGAGTTGACGAGCTCGCGCAGAAAGGCGTTGCGGCTGATGCGGCGTCCCACACGGGCCTCTACCACACTCTGCTCGAAGTCGTTGGGGTTGCCCATGCCGTAGATGCAGCTCACGGAGCTTACCACTATCACGTCGCGGCGCCCGGAAAGGAGCGCGGCGGTGGTGGAGAGGCGCAGCTTGTCGATCTGCTCGTTGATGAGCAGGTCTTTCTCTATGTATTTGTCTTTGCCGGGTATGTAGGCCTCGGGCTGGTAATAGTCGTAGTAGCTCACGAAGTACTGCACTGAGTTCTCGGGGAAGAAATTCTTGAACTCGGAATATAACTGCGCGGCCAGTGTCTTGTTGTGGCTCAGGATCAGAGCGGGTCGGTTCACCTTGGCTATCACGTTGGCCATGGTGAAGGTCTTGCCTGAGCCTGTCACACCGAGAAGTATCTGCGACGGGTCGCCGCGGCGTATCCCTTCGGTGAGTTCCTCGATGGCCTGAGGCTGGTCGCCTGTGGGCTTATATTGAGATGAGAGTTTGAAATCCATAGATTTGCAATCGGTTATTCGTTGGCGGGGAGAGTCTGTATGTTTGCGGAGAGTTGCGGAATATGAGGTTTGGCCAAGCGAGTCGGGAAGCGAGGCTGAACGGCACTACTTCTTCCAGTAAACTGAAGTGAACAGCAACAGCACGGTGTAGAGTTCCAGACGTCCGGCAAGCATCACCAGGGTCAACAGGTATTTTCCGGCCTCGGGATATGCGTTGTAGTCGGTCGGCACACCCTCTATGTTCACTCCGAGTCCGGCGTTTGAGATCGCTTCGAGCACACTGAAGAAGCTGTCGGCCAATGGCAGTCCCATGCACACGAGCAGAAGGCCTGATATTATAATCACAAAGATATAGAGCAGGAAAAAGTTCACTGCTTTCTGCACAAGCCCGGACGAGGTGCCTTTTCCGTTCACACGCACTGTCACCACGGCGTTGGGGTGCATGATGCGGAAAAATTCGTTGCGCATGTTGCGTAGCACCACTATCAGTCGGTCCACCTTCGCACCTCCGCTCGTGCTGCCGGCACAGGCGCCGATGAAAATCAGGCAGAGGAACACGAACTGCGCGAGCGGCCCCCACAGATTGAAGCCGGGCTCTGTAAGTCCGGTGGAGGAGCTGAGCGAGACGGCCTGGAAGAGCGGCGTCACCGTGACGTCGGCAAGCGACTGTGCATTGCCGGTGTAGATTATGCAGGCGGCAAGAACTGCGGCCGCTGTCACAAGCATACGGAAGTACCATTTCAGCGCGTCGTTGAGCCGGAGCGGCTTCATGTGGCCGTGCGCGGCCTGGAAGAGCAGGCCGAAGTTGACACCGCCCATAAACATGAACACGGTGAACACTATTTTTATGTAAACGGAATCCCACTGCCCTATACCTGCGTCGTTTATGGCGAAACCGCCGGTTGACATGGTGGAGAGTCCGTAGCAGACGGCGTCGAAGATATCCATTTCCGAGGGGAGAAGGAAGCCGATCAGCGCTATGGTAAGCACTATATAGACCATCCACAATCCTTTGGCCGTGGAGCTCACTCGAGGCCTCAGTTTGTCGTGGGTGATTCCGGTCACTTCGGCGTTGAAAAGCTGTATGCCACCTTGTGAATTAAGGGTGGGAAGCACCGCAAGGGTGAAGAGGATGATTCCCAGCCCCCCGATCCATTGCATCACGCAGCGCCAGATGAGGATGCTGTGCGGTATGCCGTCGAGCGAAGGGAAGATGCTCAGGCCGGTGGTGGTGAAGCCGCTCATCGACTCGAAAAAGGCGTTGGTGAAGCTGGAGTGTACGCCGGAGAAGATGAACGGTATGGTGCCGAAAAGTGAGAACACCACCCACACCGACGAAGTGAGTAGTATGGCGTCGCGCTTTCCCATGTCGCGGCTCCGGGGTCGCAGTAAGGTCATCGTCAGACCTGCCGCCACGGATATGCCGATTCCCCAGAGGAAGCTGCTGTACTCCTCCTCGCCGTAGATAAAGGCCGTGACGAGTGGTATCAGCATGAAGAACGACTCTATGAATAGGAGCCATCCCAACACACGGATTATCATCATCACGTTTATGTAAGGCTTGGTGTAGCGTGTAAGTCTCATCTTTTTATTCTCCGAAACTTGAAGGATGCTTGGAGTCTGGTCAGGGTAGAGGATTGCAAGATTCTCTCGGGCGCAGTATCAGGTGAACCATTTCTCTACCTGATGTATGGTGCCGGTAAGGCAGAATACCACCACCATATCGCCGGGGTCTATCCGTGTGTTGCCACTCACCAGGTCGGCTGAGTTCCCTTTCACCACCGCCGCCAATGTCATGCCATACGGGAGCCTCAGGTCGCGCACAGGCTTGCGGGTGATGCGGGCACCCTCTTTCACTTTGAGCTCGGCCACTTCGGCATCGTTGAGCGCGAAAGTCTTGGAGCTTGTCTCGTCGGCGTCGAGCAGTAGCTTGAATATGCGCGAGGAAGCTATGATCTTCTTGTTGATCACGGTGCCTATGTTCAGGCTCTCGGCCAAGGAAAGGAACTGAAGGTTCTCAACCTCGCAGACGGTCTTTTTTATTCCGAATTCCTTCGCAGTCAGACATGCCAGCACGTTGGTCTCCGAACTCTCCGAGAAGGCCAGAAATGCGTCGTACTGTTCTATGTTGTTGTCGCGGAGTGTGTCCACATCGCGGGCGTCGCCGAGCTCTATATCGCAGTCGGGCAAGCGCTGGGCCAGATATTCGGCTCTCTGGCGGTCGGGCTCTATGATCTTGATCTCGAACCGTTTGCCACTCTGAAGGGCGAAACGCACGGCTATACGGTTGCCGCCCATGATGATCACCCGCTTTATGTAGTGGCTCGTTTTGCCGCATATCTCGCGCACTCGGTCGGCGTTTTCCTCGGCGGTTATGAAGTAGACTATGTCGTCGCGGTAGATTCTGTCGCTGCCGTTCGGGATGATGGTTTCGTGGTTGCGGCGTATGGCGGCGATGTGGAAATAATGCTCTGAAGCCGGTATCTCGCGTATCTGCCTCCCTAAAAGCGGGCATTTCTCGGAGTGTATCTTCACGCCTATGAGCAGCAGGTGTCCGTAGTGAAGCTCGCTCCAGTGCCGCGCCCAGTTGTGCTCGAGCGCCGTGCATATCTCGTCGGCCGCCAGATACTCGGGGTAAATGAGACGGTCCACTCCCAGATCGGAGAGCAGCGGACGGTTGTCGTTCTCCATGAACTCATAGTTGTCGATGCGGGCCACGGTCTTGCCGGCGCCGAGGCGCTTGGCTATGCCGCAGGCCATGATGTTTTTCGACTCGTATGGGGTCACGGCTATGTAGAGGTCGGCATTTTCTACACCGGAATCTCTGAGCGCCTGTATCGACGATGTGGGCGCGTTCAGTGTCATCAGGTTGTAGTTGCTGTCGATTATATCGAGGCGCTCCTGCTTGTCGTCGATCAGGATGATATCCTGTTCTTCGTTGGAGAGCATCTTGGCCAGATATGTGCCCACCTCTCCGGCGCCTGCTATGATTATCTTCATCTTTCCGGTCTGTTTGTGAGGTTACTGTCTGCCGCTCCGGAGATCTCGGCTGCGAGCGAACGCAGGGTGGCGGCTATGGAGTCGGCGTCCATGCCGCATTCTTTCCACTGCTCGGCCACGGTGGCGTGAGGTATCCAGCGGTCTGCCGGCACTCCGATGCGGCGCACTCTCGCCCCGCTGCCTTCTCCGGCCGCAAATTCCAGCACGGCCGACCCGAGGCCCCCTTTCACTGAGGCGTCCTCGAGGGTGACGATGCCGCGCGCATGGCGTAGCACGTCGCGCAGCAGCTTCTCGTCAAGCGGACGGAGCCATATCATGTCGTAGTGGCTCACGGCCACGCCTTCTTCACGGAGCCGGGCCACTGCCTTAGCTCCTTCGTGACCTATCGGTCCGATGCTAAGCAGAGCTAGCGGTTCTGTGCCGTCGCCGGTGAGACGTCGGCCTTTCCCTTCGGGCAGCGGTTCGGCGTCGCGCCCGGTCAGCAGCTCGCCGCTCTCTTCGGGCACGGTTCCGCGCGGATAGCGTATTGCCATAGGCCCGTCAATGCCCAGCGAGGCTGTCATGAGTCCCTGAAGCGATGCGGTGTCCATAGGCGAGGCTATGCGCATGCCGGGTATAACACTCAGGTAGGCCATGTCGAAGAGTCCGTGGTGGGTGATGCCGTCCTCACCCACGAGTCCGGCGCGGTCTATGCAGTATGTCACCGGAAGTGGCCATATCGCCGTGTCGTGTATTATATTGTCGTAAGCGCGCTGCAGGAACGATGAGTAGATGGCCACAAACGGATGCTTGCCCGATACGGCGAGACCTCCCGCGAATGTCACGGCATGTCCCTCGGAGATGCCTACATCGAAAGTACGTTCCGGAAATTTGTGCTGCATCATGTCCATCGAGGTGCCTGACGGCATGGCCGCCGTGATGCCCACTATCTCGGGATGCCTTCCGGCCATATCCACAAGCGTAGTGGCCATGGCGTTCTGCCATTTCATGGCGCTCCGGCCCTTGATCCGCTCTCCGGTATCGGGGTCGAACTTGCCGGGAGCATGCCATATGCTCGGACTCTCTTCAGCCGGTGCGAACCCTTTGCCTTTTCTTGTGGTGAGATGCAGAATACGCGGACCTTCTATGGCGCTGATCTCGCGCAGGGTCTTCACAAGCGCTTTCACATCGTGGCCGTCGACCGGTCCGAAGTAGCGTATGTTGAGCCCCTCAAATATGTTCTGACGTCCTGAGAATAGCGACTTAAGAGAGTTGTTGAAACGGGTGAGACGTCCGCGGTCGCGGTCCTTTATCATCTTGTGGCGGCGCATGAAGTTGTAAGTGCGACGGCGCAGACGGTTGTAGCGGTTGGAGGTGGTAAGGCGCGAGAGATAGCGGTGAAGCGACCCGACATTCTTATCGATCGACATGTCGTTGTCGTTGAGCACTATCAGCAGGTTGTTGTCGGTGTTGGCTGCATTGTTGAGTCCTTCGAAAGCGAGTCCGCCGGAGATGGACGCGTCGCCGATCACCGCCACTGTCTTGCGCTGCCCCTGACCCGGTGTGAGTGATGCAGCCGATGCCATGCCTAAAGCGGCCGATATGGAGTTGGACGCGTGGCCGGCCGTGAAGGTGTCGTATTCGCTCTCTCGCGGCGTGGGGAAACCGCTCAGACCACCTTTGCAGCGCAGTGTGTCGAAACGGTCCTTGCGCCCTGTGAGCAGCTTGTGGGCGTAAGCTTGATGACCAACGTCCCAGACTATGCGGTCATCGGGCGTGGAGAACACATAATGAAGCGCCACTGTTAGCTCCACGGCGCCCATGCTCGAGGCGAAATGTCCCGGATGGCTGCTGCAGGTCTCTATGATGCGGCGCCGCAGCGATGCGCAGACTTCGGGCAGACTCTCCACAGGGAGTTTGCGCAGGTCGGCGGGCACCGTTATCTCATCAAGTATATCTTTTTCCTGATTCTCTTTCATAGGTCGTATAGTCCCAAGAACTGTTTGGGCGGGGGAGAGATCTTCTGGCGAGTCGAGACTGCTTTAGAAGTGCCGAGTTGGTAAGGCGATTCGAGACGGTAAGGAGAGACGAGGAGGCCGGGCGATGTCTGAGGAAGAGGCCGGGCTAAGAGGTGATTAGAGTCGAGGAGGTCGGGCGAGGTATGAGGGAAAGCCGGGCGAGGAGGTTTAGCTGGAAGGAAGTCAGTCCCCTTTCGGGAACCACCGTTTGTAGATCGGCACAAATATGATCCCTCCGGCCACAAGAGCCCAGAGTATGTTGTAAAGCGTCACTCCGGCGCGGCTTAGCATCACCCAGACAAGCCCCACGTAGAGCACTACTATTATCGCGAACCCAATTTTCTTCTGCCAACTCATAGCTCGTAGTTCTTTATTCCTTGACGGTCCTTCCTGCCGGAGTTTTCTGTCCGCTCGGGTGATTCCGCCTGAAATGCAAAGGTAATAAAAAGATGCGACATGACATAGCTTCATTGAGCTTGATTTTCGCAATCGGAGCGGGAAAACCTCTCTGTTCTATCCTCCGGTGGGGCACACTCACAGTCAGCGCGTGGTTTCCTTGGCCATTCGTCCGTCGGTTTCTACACGAGCATCTGGATATAGAGCATAGACATCACACCGGCCACAAGTGCGTATGTGGCATGTTTCTCGAAACCGTGACTGTGTGTCTCAGGTATCATTTCATCGCTTATCACATACAGCATG
>SFOK01000164.1 GCA_004552395.1 Bacteroidales bacterium
GCAAGAATTGGTAGATAAACTCGGCGAGAGGCTGCGGGCATTTCATGCCGATCATCCTGTAAAACAGTAACGACAATGAGCCACTACATGACAGCCGACGAGGCTGTAAAACTGATAAAGAGCGGTGACCACGTGTATATCCAGGGATCTACGTCGATCCCTGAGACCCTTGTAGCCGCTATGGCCCGCAGAGGCTGCGAATTACGCGGAGTGGTGCTCCACAGCGGCTTCTCTGTCTCGGATCGCGAAGCGCCCTATTGCCGCGAGGAGTATAAGGACTCGTTTTTGGTGGATACCTGCTTCGTGTCGGGCAATGTGAGGCGGTGGATTGCCGAGGGATACGGCACCACTACGCCGAGATTTCTCGGGGAGGTGCCCCAACTCTTCCGCAGCGGCATATGGCCGGTGGATGTGGTGCTCCTCAACTGTTCGATGCCGGATAAAGACGGCTATGTGAGCTATGGTGTCAGTGCCGATCTTGCCGTGTCGGCTACCGAGTGCGCCAAAATTGTGATAGCACAGATTAATCCGCATATGCCCTTCAGCTACGGTGACCCTGTGATACATATGAGCCGTATCGACGCCGCCGTGGAGGTGGATGATCCCCTTGTGGAGGTGCCGACGCCCGAGCCGGGAGCGGCTGAAACCGCTATCGGCGAGGCTGTGGCGGCGCTGATCCCCGACGGTGGCACGCTGCAGATAGGTGTGGGTGGAATACCCAATGCGGTGATACGCGCGTTGCGCGGTCACAAACACTTAGGACTGCACACCGAGGCGATGACCGACGGTGTACTGCCGCTGATAGAGAGCGGGGTAATCGACAATTCGCTCAAAAAGGTGCATCCCGGCAAATCGGTGGCATGTCTGGCACTGGGATCGCGGCGGCTCTACGACCTTATGGACTACAATAAGGATATGATATTCAAGGATGTGGCGTATACCAACGATCCGTTTATCATAGCGCAGAATCCGCGTGTTTGCGCCATCAATTCGTGTCTGGAGATCGACCTCACGGGGCAGATTTGCGCCGACTCGATAGGTACGAGAATCTTCTCGGGTGTGGGAGGTCAGCACGACTTTGTCTATGGCGCTTCGCGCAGCGACGGGGGCCTCTCGGTGATGGCCATGACCTCCACCACAAGCAAGGGATTGGGGAAAATCAAACCGGTGCTGACACCGGGAGCCGGAGTGGTGACCACCAGATTTCAGGCCAACTATATCGTGACGGAGCACGGCGCCGTGAACCTTCTTGGCAAATCGCTTGCCGAGAGGGCCAGGCTGATGATCTCCATCGCCAATCCCGCCGACCGCGAGGAGCTGGAAAAGGCTGCGAGGGAGCGTTTCGGCTACTCCTTTACGAGGCTGGGATAGGACGGTACCAAGGCTTGGATAGATTAATTTTCGAGAAACGATAGCTCATCGAGGAGCTGACGGGCCACGGAGCGGGTGAGCGGTGTCTGCAACGACTGCTCACCCGCTTCGCGCACTTTCGCTATGCCCTCGTGAGGCAATGCCGAGAGGATCAGAAGGTTGAGCCAAAGGCGCAGGGCCGTGTAGCGGTGCTGATCGGTGGCATCGGGCGAATGGTAGAGCTCCTCGGCCAACTCTGCGGCGAAGGGGAGCCGGCGGATGAGCGAATGGCAGAGGTGATCGGCGATTTCGGTGTTTTGCGCCTGCTGCAGCCATGTGAGAGCCAACTGTCGCGGCATTATGTCGGCCGGATAGATCATCGGGGCTATCAGGCGGCTCTCGCGTGTGGCCTCATTGTCCCAAAGCTGCTGTGCAAAATCCATCAGTTGGGCCGACGGCATCCCCTCGGCGAGGATATCGCCGGCTATCTCCTTGATTTGCGGCAGATTCAGACCGAAATTGATGCGGTAATCGAGACCGGCGGCGCGGATCTGAGCTGCCAGAGCACCATTGCGCATGGCAAAAAAGCGGCGTTTGAGCAGTTGCATCTGCGAAAACTCGGATAGGGGAGTGTCGGGGAGCGGATTATGATGGTGTGACATACGGTATTGGCAAAATGTTTCTGCAAAAT
>SFOK01000063.1 GCA_004552395.1 Bacteroidales bacterium
AAAAATGCGGCCTGTGTACAGCGCGAAATGGCCGTAAAATTAATCCTCCGTGAAATAGAAGTATGAACCCCCAAAATAAAAAACATTATGACAAAGACAAACGCGGTCGAAATAGCCCGCAAGAGGCTTGAAAACACAGCCTACGAAATCGATGCCAAATACGGCATAGAAATCCACTCGGTACACTTCACGGTCGTTACCTCCGAGGACGACCCCAAACCCCACATCTCGGCTCGGCTGTGTTACACGGACACCCGCGACGAGCAGGTATCAACCACACGCGAATAACAGGTATGGACGCAGACAAAGTAATCATCTACCGACAAGCCCTCGACCAATACGGGTTCACAGCCCAAAAGGAAATGGTCTTCGAGGAAACAGGCGAGCTGCAAAACGCCCTTGCCAAGTTCATTCGCGGGCGCGGTACGCAAAAGGCCGTAATTACCGAGCTTGCAGACGTTTCCATTATGGTTGAGCAGATGGCTCGGCTGTTCGGACAGGAGGACTTCGCGGCTGAAAAGGAACGTAAGCTGAATAGGCTCGCCCGCCGCCTCGGAACCACAAACGGTAATAAATCAAACAGGAAAAAGCGATGAACGAACTGACCGCAGGGGTATACCCCCTCGCTCCCGACTGCAAGGCTTTCGTGCGAGGAGGGCAAGTGATAGTGTCAAAGAAGCGTAACACTGTTGACGTTACACCCCGCTGCCGCAACTGCAAGCACTTCGGCAAGGGACACAGCCTATACAACCAACGGCAAGACAGCCCTGTATGCTTCGCCCGTCCCAAGGAAAACGGCAGAATGAATGGCTACGCCGCTGACGTGTGCGCACAAAAACGCTATTATGCCACACAGGGGCAATTCCGCGCCTGTAATAAATACGCCCCAAAAGACCCCGACAATGGAAAGACGACAGATAGTCCGAGCCGCTGAACAATGGCTTCAAAAAGACCTCACGAACCGCGCCAACTTCGTGCTGATGTCCGAGAGTGAGGCAGACGGCCACGGCCACGGCTCGGCCACAATAGGCGGCAACCCCGCACTGATGATAGACAGCCTCGCCAACGCTATGTTGAAAGACCCTGCGGTCGCCCACATAGTCGCGGACGCTGTGGAGGCGTACAACGCCGAAAAGATACAGATGAATTAACCCCATAAACAACAACCAACTATGCCAAACTACGGTATCAAAATCGACCTCCTCAAATTGCGAGGTGCGAGTGTGCGCAACATACAGGGGCGCACCGCAACGAAGCGTTGCCTCATTATCCCTGTTGACGAGTGTGACGGTATGTTCCTCGGTGAAAAGGGCTGTTATCTTTCGCTCACGGCGATTGAAATGCAGAACCCGCAGTATAACGACACTCACTGCATTAAGCCCGACATACCCCGCGAGAAGCGCGAGGCAATGACGAAAGAGGAACAGAACGCTATCCCCATTGTGGGAGGCCTCCACGCGATAGAAGTAAAGCAGCCCACAATGCAAGTAAACGGCACAATGGGGGCTGACGCTTTCGCCGACGAAGATCTGCCGTTCTAAACCTCAATCCTCACAGGCGGGACAGCAAAGACCGCCGACAGGGGGAGCGCAATGCTCCCCGTTTGTCGTCTTACGCGATTTGCGCCCGTATGTCAACCCGAAAAGAGTATGAATAACCAATCTAACGTCTCAAAGCGCAAAACGCGACAGACGGCGAATCAGCAAAAATTAACTGACTTGTTTACGTCGATAGTCAAGGCCGACATCGGCGAAACCTGTGTCAAGGAGTACAGGTTCCACCCGCAGCGCAGGTGGCGTTTCGACTATGCGCTGCCCGAACATAAGATAGCCCTCGAAGTGGAGGGCGGCGTGTGGACGGGCGGGCGGCACACGTCCCCGAAAGGCTTTCTCAACGACATGGAAAAGTACAACACAGCCACGCTCATGGGCTGGCGGGTGTTCCGCACGACCCCCGAAGAACTTGTGCGCTCGGCCACGCTGAACCTGTTGCGACAGGCCATATCGGGTGAGTTACAGAGCTGACAGGGCTATTTTTATGCCCTCACCCTGTTTACTTTATAAACATTATTTGCTAACTTTGCAATTAAAATCAGTACAATATGATTGAATTTTCTGAATATGTGTCGCTCGGACACCCCGACAAGGTGGCCGACTATATCAGTCAATACCTCCTCGACCGATACATAGAGCGCGACCCGAACACCCGTTATGCGGTGGAGGTGCAAATCAAAGGCCACAGGGCTGTCCTCGGCGGCGAGGTGTCCTCGGCTGTCAAGTTCACGCCCCGCGAGATAAACAACTTCGTCTGCGAGGCTGTGAACGAAATCGGCTATACCCGCGCCTATCAAGACAAGTGGGGTGCGGAAAACACTATCTGCGGCGATGACATCAACGTGCAGGAATACATAAGCCAACAGTCCCCCGACATCGCACAGGGGCTTGACGGGTGGGGCGACCAAGGCATCTTCTTCGGTATGGCAACCCCCGACCGCATGACCTACGGAATGCCCTATGACCACACGCTCGCAAAGGAGCTGTGCAAAGGGCTGTTTGAAAGCGGCCTCGGCGGGCTTGACATCAAGACACAGATCGTTACCAACGGCGGCTTCCCTGTGAAAATCATCGTGGCGATCCCCCTCGACCCCGACAGAGGCACGATAACCCCCGAACAGGTAGAGAAGTATGTCCGCTGCCGTGTCAGCAGTCCGAAGCCCTACGAGGTTATTGTCAACGGCACAGGCCGCTATGTTAAGCACGGCACAATAGCCGACTGCGGCACAACAGGCCGCAAGCTCGCTGTGGACTTCTACGGGGGTAACTGCCACATCGGGGGCGGCTCTCCGTGGACGAAAGACGGGAGCAAGGCCGACCTCGCGCTCAACCTCGTTGCCCGTCGCCTCGCCAAGAACTATACCGAAAAGCTGGGCGAGACGACATACACCCGCCTCGCCTGTTGTATCGGCAAGCGTGATGTGGATTTCTGTGTCACTGACAGCGCGGGCAACGTCGTGGCCAAGGGCGTTATGCCGCTCAACCCTGCCGAGGTAATTCGTGAACTTAAACTCGACACCCCCTGCTACGCTTCTATGTGCCGCTGGGGGCTGTTCGGCGAATTTCAAAAAGATAAACCGTGGGAATAATGCAGACCGAAGAAGTAAAACTCAGCCAAGTAACCGTCAACAGTGCGAACCCCCGTACCATTAGCAAGGAGAAGTTCGACAAGCTCATAAACAGCATACTCGTCCTCCCGAAGATGTTGGAGCTGCGCCCTGTTGTCACGGACGACGCAATGGTTGCCCTCGGTGGCAATATGCGTTACAGGGCGTTGTCGGCCATATCCGATATGAGCCTCGACGAAATCAGCAGCCGCCTCGGGGCTATGCGAGATTTTCAGAAGAAAACCGAGGCCGAGCGCAACACCCTGTTAGCCTATTGGGACGGGTGGAAACAGAACCCCGTCGTGCCGATTGTCAAGGCGAGCAGCCTGTCGGCACAGGAGCAGCGCGAGTTCATCATCAAGGACAATGTGGGCTACGGCGAATGGGACATGGATATGCTCGCCAACGAATGGCCAGCAGAAGACCTCGACGATTGGGGGCTTGACGTGTGGCAAGACCCGAAAGACGGAGAGGCCGGCTCGGGCATGGAAACCAACAGCGCGAAAGAGGGGTCAAAGGACGGCTCGTTGAGTGAGCGGTTCGTCGTCCCCCCGTTCTCTATCCTCGACACCCGCAAGGGCTATTGGCAAGCCCGCAAAAAGCTGTGGCGGGACATTATCGGGGACATGGGAGAGAGCCGCAACGACACGCTGATAACCTCTCCCGAAATTAAGTATAAAGACCTGTACCTCAAGACCCGCAAGCACCGCGAGGAACTGGGCATAACATTCGTCGAATACCTCGACAAATATGTGTCCGACGAGGTAAAGGAGCGCGAGGCTTCAAAGGTGCTGTCGGCGGGCGTGTCCCTGTTAGATCCTGTTATGTCCGAAATCGTCTGCAAGTGGTTCGGCACACAGGGCTGCAAGACCTTTGACTGCTTCGCGGGCGATAGCGTGTTCGGCTATGTGTCGGCCTACCTCGGCAACGAGTTTACAGGCGTTGAACTGCGCCCCGAACAGGCCGAAATCAATAACGCCCGTGTGGAGGGTATGTCAGCCCGCTATATCAACGACGACGGACAGAACGTCGGCAAGCACATAGCGGCCAACAGCCAAGACCTCCTGTTCAGCTGTCCCCCATATTTCGACCTCGAAGTGTATAGCGACCTCCCCAACGACGCTTCCAACCAAGGCTCATACGAGGACTTCATCGGCATACTTCGCAACGCTTTCACGGCGGCTCTCGGCTGCTTGAAAGACGACCGATTTGCCGTGATTGTAGTCGGCGACGTGCGCAATAAGAAAACAGGATGTTACTACGACTTCTGCGGCGATATCAAGCGCATATTCCGCGACAACGGGGCTGAGCTGTATAACGAAATAATCCTCGTCGAAACGGGCGCGTCAACAGCCCTGCGGGCTGGGCGGTACATGGAGAGCCGCAAGGTCGCCAAGATGCACCAAAATATCCTCGTGTTCTATAAGGGCAACACCAAGAACATCAAGTCTAACTTCCCCAAGATTGAGTATGCAAGCGAAGATTTGGAACAATTCCGCATGGATTCGGGAAACGAACCCGACGGAGATACGGAGCAAGTATGACGCTCTGTTGAAACAGGCGGGGTTCAATATTCTGTGCTTCACAGACCACCATTTCACGCCACAGGGTTACACGGCTCTGTGGCTGCTCACGGAGAGCCATTTCGCGGTACACACGTTCCCCGAATTTGGCCGCTCGTACATAGAGCTCTCGTCGTGCAACCTCGAATACTACCAAGCATTCCTAAAACTGACAGAGAACGATGAGTAAGGCACAATATCAGCGGCGCAACCAAGCGCGGCTTGCAAGGCTTGAAATCGTGTCGCAGCTATACCTCCGAGGGTACAGCGTCCGCAAGATACGCGCCGAGGTTATGCGGCGGCTCGACCTCGCCACCTATTCGACGCAGACCGTCCACGCCGACATACGCCTGTTGTTACAGGAGTGGCACGATAGCCGATTGGAGAATGTCAACGACGCGCTCCAACTCGAACTGACCCGCATAGACGACACCATCTGCGAGCTGTGGGATCAATGGGAGAAGTCCAAGCAGGACTATGTCAAGACCACCCGCAAGCGCAAGGGTGCGCCCGTGCGCAACAACAATAACCAACAGGGCGGCAACGGCGAACAACAGCCCCGACAGAACGAAATCCGCACCCTGTACACCGAGGAAAACACAGCCGAGGTGCAGGGCCTCGGCAACCCAGCCTATATCGCGGAGATACGACAGCAGCTCGCGGAACGCCGTAAGTTGCTCGGCCTGTATTCAGCCGAGAAACGCGAGATTAAGACAATCGCCGAGGAAATAAGCCGCGAGGAATTGGAACAGGAACTGCGCCGCCTCGAACTAATAACCGAATAGCCCCCTATGGCCGAAATCCCCACCGACATATTGCAACGTAAGATAGCTATCCGCAAGCAGCTGTTGGAAATGGACGCTCCGCGCCTGTTTCGGCAGTTCATACCCTTTATGAACCCTGCCTACGACAGACAGTGGTACCACACGCTGATAGCCGACCGCTGCCAAGACCTGTTGGAGGGGCGTATTCGCAACCTTATGGTCTTCGTCCCCCCGCAGCACGGCAAGAGCGAAATCGTGTCGCGCTGTTTCCCCGCCTATGCTTTCGGGCGATTCCCCAATTTGAAGATTGTCGGCTGCTCCTATTCGGCCACCCTCGCACAGCAGTTCTCTCGCGGCATACAGCGCATTATGGATAGCCAAGAGTACAGCCGCATATTCCCGAACACCCGCCTCAACGGGTCGAATGTGCGCACGCTGACACGCGGCTACCTCCGCAATGTTGACCTGTTCGAGATAGTGAACCACAAAGGCTTCTATAAAACACAGGGCGTGTGCGGCGGCTTGACAGGTACGGCGGTTGACATCGCTATCATCGACGACCCTGTTAAGGACGCTATCGAAGCGTACAGCCCCACATACCGAGAGCGCGTGTGGGATTGGTACACTTCCGTCCTGTTGACCCGTCTGCACAATAACTCGCGGCAACTGTTCATTATGACCCGTTGGCACGAGGACGATTTAGCGGGGCGCATCTTACAGCGTGAACCCGAAAATTGGACGGTTATCACGATACCCGCTATTCGGGAGTCTTTGGACGACGGCAACGATATGGACCCGCGACAGGTCGGCGAAGCCCTGTGGCCGAGCAAGCATAGCCTCGAAAGGCTATTGGCCGCACAGACCCGTTCCCCGCGTGTCTTTTCTGCCCTGTATCAGCAGCACCCGACAGCCGACGGCGGCAACATCGTGAAGCGTGAATGGTTCAAGCACATCAGTCTCGCAGACTTCGAGCGTATGCACAACGGCGAGCCGATAATCTTCTTCATCGACACGGCGTACACAGACAAGACGACCAACGACCCGTCGGGTATCATCGCCACCTGTAAAATCGGGAACGACCTGTATATCACTCACGCCCAAAAGGTGTATAAGAACTTCCCCGATTTTATCCGCTTCATCCCCCCGTATGTCAAGGCGCACGGGTACACCTCGCGCTCCACGATACGCATAGAACCCAAGGCCAACGGTATCTCCGTGATAGACCAAATCAAAGACGTAACCGCCCTCAACGTGACGCGCACACCGACCCCCACGGACAGCAAGGAAACCCGCCTCAACGCGGCCTCGCCCTGTGTGGAGTGTGGCCGCGTGGTGCTTGTGGACGGGGCGTGGAACGACGAGTTTATCGAGGAGATATGCGGCTTCCCCGTGAAGCCCCACGACGAGTTCGTGGACGACCTGTGCTATGCTGTTTCGTACCACTTGACAAGCCCGTTCAAGCCCATAGACCGCGACCGTTTGGCTCGCATAGTTCATTAACCCATTAACACCAACAAACAAGCAATGACAATCGAAGAAATCTTACGATCCACGGAGCTGACGGCCACGGAAAAGGTCAACCACCTCCAAGAGAAAATTATCAACGTCCCCGCGTGGAGCGGACCGAAAGGCCTCGTCAACGCCTATGATCCGAAGCGACACCCCGTCATGGATAAGTCGCTATACCCCGACGAAACAACGGGTAAAAACGGCGTAAACAAAGTGTCCCGCATAACCCTCGACCTCCCGCGCCTCGCGGCCAAACGAATGACCGAGTTGGTGTGCGGCATACCTATCAAGCGCATCTATCGTCCCGAAAACGACAAGCAGAAAGAGGTCGCCACATACATAGAGAAAATCTTTGACCGCTGCCGCATTGACTGCGTGAACATCGAGCGACTGAATATGCTGTTTTCGGGCTGTGAGTTTATGACGCTGTGGTATGTTGTCGAAAGCCCGAACACTCAATACGGGTTCAACAGCCGCGTCAAGTTCCGCTGCCGCAACTTCTCGCCTATGCTCGGCGACGCCCTATACCCCCTGTTTGACGAGTACGGCGATATGACCGCTATGTCGGTTGCTTACACCCGCACAGTAGGCAAACGCGAGGTTCAGTATTTGGACGCTTACACGGCCACGAAACACGTTAAATTCAGTTCCGAAACAGGACACTGGGAAATCATCATCGACGAGGATATTTCGGTCGGCAAAATCCCCGCCGTCTATTGCTATCGCCCCACGCCGATATGGGAGAACACAGCCGATAACGTTTATGAAATCGAATGGGCGTTGAGCCGCAACGGCAACTACCTCCGCGAGAACTCCAAACCCCTGTTCTGTGTGTTCGCCGACGAGCAGATAGACTACGGCGACGAGGGTTCGCCCAACGACGGCAAGGGCGTTCTGCAATATCCCAAGGGCAGCACAGCGGGCTATGTGACGTGGGCACAGGCTATCGAGAACCTCAAGTTCTATACCGACACAATCCGCTCCATGTTCTTTACACAGCTTCAGCTCCCCGATTGGAGCTACGAGAAGATGTCGCAACAGGCGTTGTCGGGCGAGAGCCGCAAGCAACTGTTCATCGACGCGCAGATGAAAGTCAAGGACGAGAGCGGGCGTATCATCGAGGCTTGCGACCGTGAAGTGAACGTCGTCAAGGCGTTCCTCAAAATCGTACTCGGCGAGGGCTATGCCGCCGACATCGACGCGCTCCCTGTTGAAACCCGCATAACCCCGTTTGCAATAACCGACAAGACGGAAACCGTGTCAACCCTGTTAGCCGCCAACGGCAATATGCCGATTATGTCGCAGCGTGAGTCCATTGAGGAATACGGGCAGAGCAATGATGTTGACCGCACCCTCGCGGAGATAGCTGCACAGCAGCAGGGGGACGTTTTCGAGAATCCCGACGCGCAGATGTTCAAATAAGCCCGTACAGCCGCGTTCAACCCGCTATGCGATAATTTAGCTATCTGCGACACGAAAGGCCGCGAGAGCCGCCCCAAAACGCCCCACACGGCCTTTTGCGTCGCTTTATCTATTTCCCTATTATGGCAAAATCAACCCGCGCCCGTGCAAAACAGCCCGACAACCCGTTCCCCGACAAGACCTGTCGGGATTGCGCCCATAGCTATGATTGGCACAACCGATCATTCCACGACGGCCATTTAATCCTCTGCCGCTGTCCCCACAACGACAAGAGCCAACACGGCAAGTTCTGTAAATTCCTGTCGGACGCGGCCTGTATCACGTTCAAACAAAGGCAATAAGTTATGGCAAAGATGAACCCTTACGACAGGCGGCACAGGGCGAACCTCACGATGTACCAAAAGATGATCGAGGCTATCTATAACTCGGCGGCTGCGGAGGCCGCACAGATAGCTGCGAACACCCGTGGCATTGACACCGATACCCCGTTCCGCTTCGATGATTACCCGCAGACGCGCAAGCGTGTGGCCGAGCTTATGGCGCGGCTGAAATCCCGCATATCCGTTACCGTCGTGAACGGCATAGACGCGGAATGGACGCTCGCCAACAATAAGAACAATGAATTGGCAAACAGGGTGTTCGGCGACAACGTGGGGCGGCTTTCACAGGCCGCTTACCGCCGCTATTACAGCACCAACGACAATGCCCGCCAAGCGTTCCAAGCCCGCAAGGTCAGCGGCCTCAACCTGTCCGAGCGCGTGTGGATGTACGCCGAGCAGTTCAAGAAGGAAATCGAAATGGGGCTTGACGTGGGGCTACGCAACGGCCTGTCAGCTGATGAAATGTCCCGCGACCTCCGCTCCTATCTGCGCCACCCCGACAAGCTCTTTCGGCGTGTCCGTGACGAGCGCGGGCAGCTCCACCTGTCGAAAGCCGCCGCCGCTTACCACCCTGGCCGTGGCGTATATCGCAGCAGCTATATGAACGCCCGACGGCTCGCGGCCACGGAAACCAATATCGCCTACCGCACGAGCGACCACACCCGTTGGCAGCAGATGGATTTCGTTGTAGGTATAGAGATATGCCTGTCAAATAACCACACGTGCAAAGGACCCGACGGCAAGCCGCACCCATTCTATGACATCTGCGACGAGCTTGCGGGGCGTTACCCGAAGGATTTCAAGTTTACAGGGTGGCACCCGCATTGTCGCTGCCACGCTGTGTCTATCTTGAAGACCCAAAATGAGATTGCCGAGGACACCCGCAAAATTATGAACGGGGAAGCTCCCGACACCCCATCTGTCAACGAGGTTCGCGACGTGCCGCCCGCGTTCCGTGATTGGGTTCAAAACAATGCTGCCCGCATAGTCAAATCTAATTCGCTGCCGTACTTTATGAAGGACAATCCTTCTTTCGTAAGCAAGGCGTTTGGCGAATCGCAAAAGCATACAAGAATTGCATCCGTTATGGGACAGTCGGGAGTTTTCAATTATGCCGAACGGATGAAAAATGATTATCCCAAAACAGCCGCCCTATGGGATGAACTCGATGATGGCAAAATTCGCAGCGATATTGA
>SFOK01000165.1 GCA_004552395.1 Bacteroidales bacterium
CGAGTACGACTATCACCTCGACTTCCTCCTCAAAGGCGACGCCTGGGCCTACTGCGACATCGTCATCAACGTGCTCTCTTGGAGCAAACGCATCCAAAACGAGTCGCTCTGACGCCGCGCGCTCACTCCCTCTCCTCTCATTGTTAAACAGTAAACAGCCCATATCATATTTAATCGATGAAATTCGCGTACAAGATACTTAACGTGGCGCTCCCGGCGCTCATGCTAATGCTATCGGCATGCTCCGACGGGCCGGATGCCCCCGTGCCGACGCCCGACGAGGACGGCGGCGAGGGCACCTACCTCGAGGTCACTCTCGGTCAGCCTGTCGTCTCGCGCTCCAATCCCTCCGGCAGCGAGGCGGGCGACGGCTCGGAAGTGGGCAAAGACAACGAAAACGCCATACACACACTCGCCCTCTTCATATACAACGACACCGAAGGCCGCGGCGTCAACGACAACCCGCAGACGCCCTTCGTCAAGACCGTTTTCCTCGACGAGACTGCTCTCAACAACGCCGAAAAGACCGTCGACGCCAACAACCCCAACTCCATAACCTATAAGTTCAAAATCGGCAAGTTCACCTTCGCCGAAAACCTGCGCATCGCCGTGGTGCTCAACACCAAAAGCGGCACGCACAGCATCATGGACGTCAAGAATCTCGGCGAGCTGCGCACCCGCCTCCTCGACCAGTCTTATAGCAAAGCAGCCAACGTGAATGACTGCAGCTGGTTCGTGATGTCCAACGCCTACAACACCGACAACCACCCCAACGACGGGAAGCTCCACATGCCCGATGTCGACAAATCGCTGCAGGGCACCAAAGACCATCCCCTCACCGGCGAAGTCTCCGTCGAGCGCCTCGCCGCCCGCATCGACATAATGCTGACCGGTGGAGCCGAATTATTGGCAGGCGCCGAGCGAGTGACTGCCAATGTCTACATCACTCACATCATCCCGCTGAACGTCATGCAGAAGCCCTCCTACGCCTTCAAGCACGTCACCACCGGCGAGGACATTCCCTCCGACATCTCATACTACGACGTCTGCGGCAACGAGAAAATGGGAGCCAACGGCATCACGACAAACTACGTTGTCGATCCCAACACGCTCAAGAAGAACGGCACGATCAGCGCCTCTGATCTCGGCACCTGGTTCGGCGCCACCGGGAAAGACAATGTCTATCAGCTTGTCAACGACATAAACACTGCGTATGACAACAACAACTTGACATTCAACGACTATACCCGCTGGGACCGTGTCCTCCCCACCAGTATTGGAGATTGGTTCGATACCAACTCAGACGTCCCCGGCTCGAAAAGCGCCATTCTCACCTATGCCAACGAGAACACCGTTCACAAGGACATGCTCGACAAGCCCACGAACGGCACTGACGTTCTCACCGGCCTCGTTCTCCGTGTCATGTATGCCCCGACAGTTGTCTACAAAGCTTTCAACGCCACGACATACGAGCTGACTGTAGACGATGATTATGCGCCTAAGTTTAAGAACGTCACGCGCGTGGCGCCCGCCGGCCCCAATGTCACCGACGCCGACTGCTACTATTTCAGCGACTGGGACGCTGCCGTGGCATTTCAGAATGCGTATCTCGATAAGCACTACCAGCTGACATATTTCGAGAAGAGCATCTGCTATTACACCGTGTGGATTCGCCATGCGCGTCCCGACGACAAGCAGTATGACCGGCGAATACCCATGGAGTATGGCGTCGTCCGCAACAACATCTACCGCGTCGGATTCACTTTCCACGGTCCCGGCTCCACCGAAGTCATCGACCGCGAGCCCGAGCATCTGCAGACGCGCATCTTCCTCCGCCCGTGGCGATTTATCCGTCATCCCGAAATCATAATGTAATCACAATGAAGACATTACGCAACATAACTCTCCTCTCTCTCCTCCCCACAAGGACTCTCCTCATCGCCTCCGCTCTCACCATGGTTCTGGCCATGGGGAGTTGCTCGTCTGAGGACGCCCCCGCCGACCCCGACGCCGAATACGGCAAGCCCGCCGAGGTCACCGTGAAGATCGAGGCCGCCCCCATGGCGGTCACAGACATCACCGGCAGCGGCGTGGGCGGCACATACCTCCCCGCCGGCTCCGAACTCGACAACGAGAAAATCCATGCCTGGAAGCTCTTCTTCGTCGACAAGAACAACGTTGTGCGGCGCATCGTCACCGGCGGCTCCGCCGACCGGGCCGTACGCTCCGACTCAGTGCGCACCACCCTACACACCGGCGTCTACACCGTCTACGCCATCGCCAACAACATTGACGGCAGCGGCAAAATCTACAACGCTCCCGACTTCGGCGGCCTCAGCGAAGGCTCAATTTGGGCACCCGGCAATGACCCGACGGCATTGATTGATAACACCAACACCAATCCCCAAAACTTCGTCACGCCCATCACCGGCAAACGGAAGATAACCGTCACCGGACGTGTCGACGAGGTGCATGAGATAGAGATGATACGCACTCACGCCAGGCTGGAGCTCACCTTCGCAAACAAGAGCGCGTCGCATGTCAGGATAGACAACATCCATTTTGGAGAAATTTACGATAAACCGCGTCTGCCGCTGTTCCGCGACCCCGTCAAGCAGCCG
>SFOK01000064.1 GCA_004552395.1 Bacteroidales bacterium
TATAACCGCGAATGCCGCGATATGCTGCTCTATTTCCTCCACAAGCATTTTCCGGATCACAAGAAGCTGGTGCGGCCCAAGAATCCGATCAGCCTGATCACACCGACGGAGAAACTGGAGGCGCTTTTCACCGGCGACAACTACAAGGAGGACTACAAGATACTGAACCGGGCCATCCGCGCCCAGAACCTCAATATACCGCCGTTGGTGAACGCCTATATGAGTCTTTCGCCCACGATGAAGATGTTCGGCACGGCTATCAACGACGAGTTCGGCGATGTGGAGGAGAGCGGTATTTTCCTCACGCTTTCCGAGATACTGGAGGATAAGAAGGAACGCCACATAGGCACCTACAACGGCAAATAGAAATTCTACGTCTATATGATACACCTCACTCCCCTGTCGGCTACGAAACGGACTTCTCTCCTGTCGGCTACGGTTAAGCGACTGATTTCAGTATTAACTGCGGTGCTTCCGGCTGTCGCGGCAAGCGGCAGCAATGCCGTCAGCGACGCTCCGGCGGCCGCTCCCGGCGCAGCAGAATCCGCAGAGATTTCTCTGACCCGGCCGGACATGAACGCGGCGTCGGCCGAGTATTTCCTGCTGACCGACTCGGCGGGGCTATATACCGAGCAGATATTTTTCAACGATAAGTTGCTGATCGGGGACGGCAGCACGAGATTGCCTAAAGTGTATTACGGCGCTTCGCTGCAGGCGTATGCGTCGACTTCGGGCAAGTTCGCGCCGTACTATGTAGCATCGAACAACAACGGCCTCATCACGCAGGCCGACGGTTTGCAGGCTTACGCCTACATAGACCGTCCGCTGCGCCGCTCCACGCGTTTCAGCTGGGGGTTCGGCGCGGCAGCCGCAGCGGGATGGAGCAATGCTGTGGATTACGAGCGCTATAACCACGAGAGCGGATGGGGCGAGATGTCGCGCCGTCCGGCGGCCGTGATGCTGCAGAACCTCTACGGCGAGGTTAAATACCGCGGCGTGTTCGCCCGGTTCGGCATGAAGGAGAATGACCGGTCGATATTCGACGACGGCCTCAACTCCGGCGATATAGTCTACAGCAGCAACGCGCGGCCTGTGCCTGAGCTCCGTGTCGGGTTCATCGACTTTCAGGATATACCTTTCACCAACGGCTGGGTGCAGATCCAGGGCGAGGTAGCTTACGGTAAATTCTGCGACAATGTGTGGCTGCGCAATCACTATAACCGCTACAACCGGTTCGTGACCACCGGTCCCTGGTTGCAGTATTCGCGGGCCTATTTCCGCACCAATCCCCGGCAGCCGTTCTCCGCTACGGTGGGTATGCAGCACGCCACACAGTTTGGCGGCCGCATGCAGGAATGGCGCTACGGCGAGATGGTCTCCGAGGAGGATATGAGCCTTAAGCTCAAGGATTTCTTCAACGCATTCCTGCCCTGGAAGGGCGGCGGATCGTCGTCGACAAAGGGCGACAGCGACTATTATTCCGGCAATCATCTGGGGTCCTGGGACGTACAGCTGCGTTACCGTTTCCGCGACGGATCGTCGCTGACGGCTTACTGCCAGCTCCCGTGGGAAGACGGCTCCGGCATCGGCAAGCTCAACGGCTGGGACGGTGTGTGGGGTCTGCGCTATAAGGCTTCGGGCCGCGACAACCTGCTCAGCGAGGCGGTGCTCGAGTATATCGACTTCACGAACCAGTCGGGCCCGATGCACTGGGCTCCCGGCGACAAGGAGGGGACCGGAGTGAGCGGCGAGGCCACCGGCGCCGATGATTACTACAATAACTTCATGTACAACGGTTGGGCCAACTACGGCATGGCCATGGGCTCACCATTTGTGAAGTCGCCGATCTACAACCGCGACGGATATATGCGTTTCACCGACAACCGAGTGCGCGGCTTCCATTTCGGTGCCACCGGCCAGCTGAGCCGTTCGCTTAACTGGCGTCTGCTCGGATCGTACCGCCAGTCGCTAGGCACGCCGTTCCAGCCCGCGCCCTGCAAACGCCACGACACATCGCTCTACGCCGGAGTGACCTGGCGCGTGGCCGGCTTCCGCAACATCTTCCTGAGTGGCATGGCAGCCTACGACACCGGCAATCTCTACGGCGACAACTTCGGCGCGCTTGTGGCTCTGCGCTATACCGGAGCGATCTTTTAGTCCTCTGAGCAAATGAAACTTACGAGGTAAACGATTAAATGCAGCTTATGAAGAGAATCAGCAAACTATATATCATCTGTCTGGGAGCGGTGCTTATGCTTGCCGCATCCTGCACCCACAACGACGGCAATATCGGCAAGCAGTTCGGTCTGTGGAAACTCACTGAGCTGAAAGGTGTGGACAACAACGGCCACGAGACGACATATCCCGACGACAGCCGCGACGTGAGCTGGGCGTTCCAGAACACGACAGTGGAGATGATGCGGGTGGACCGTTACCACAACGAGACACGCACCTACGGCAACTACCGGCTCGAAGACAACACCCTCTTCCTCAACTTCCCCGACGCCGACATGGCGCCGCTGAGCGGTATGCGACTCCCGGCGCAATGCGAGCTGGCAGTGATCCGGCTCACCGGCAGTGAGATGATACTGAGCTATTCGCCTTCTCCGGCTCCTTCCGATCCGTCGGAGCCCGCGACTTACTACTATTATTTCAAGAAACTGTAACAGAGAGCCGGGAGCGGTCCCGGCTCCAATATATCAAGTCCAAATGGCAACCATAGACCATGTGCTCATCACCGGAGCCGACGGCTTCATCGGCTCGCATCTCACGGAACTTCTTCTGCGGGAGGGTTACCGTGTGAGAGCGCTTTCGCAATACAACTCGTTCAACTACTGGGGATGGCTCGATGATATCCGTCACCCGAATCTGGAGATAGTCTGTGGCGATGTGCGCGATCCCGATTTCTGCCGCACGATCTGCCGCGGCGTTGACACGGCCTTCCACTTGGCCGCTCTGATAGCGATCCCGTACTCCTATGTGGCTCCTGATTCGTATGTTGACACCAACATCAAGGGTACGCTCAACATGTGTCAGGCGGCGCGCGACGAGGGCCTGAGCCGTCTGCTTGTGACCTCGACCTCCGAGGTGTACGGCACGGCGCAGTACGTGCCTATCGACGAAAAGCATCCCCGCCAGCCGCAGTCGCCCTACTCGGCCACAAAGATAGGCGCCGACGCCATAGCCAAGAGCTTTCACAACGCTTTCGGGCTGCCGGTAAGCATAGTGCGGCCGTTTAACACCTACGGCCCGCGGCAGTCGGCCCGCGCCATCATACCGACCATAATCACACAGATAGCCACCGGAGCAGAGCAGATCAAGGTGGGCGATCTCACACCCACACGCGACTTCAACTACGCCGAGGACACCGCCCGCGGGTTCCTGGCGATAGCGAAAAGCGATCTCACCGTAGGTGAGGAAGTGAACATTGCCACCGGCACAGAGGTTTCCATGAAAGAGACCCTTGAGACGATAGCCGACCTTATGGGACGCCCCGTGGAGTTTGTGCGCGACCCCGAGCGTTGCCGCCCCTCCAAGAGCGAGGTGTTCCGTCTGTGCGGCGACAGCACGAAGCTGCGCAATCTGACCGGCTGGGCGCCGCAAGTGACGCTGCGCGAAGGCCTGTCGAGAACCATAGAGTGGTTCTCCGACCCTGAAAATCTTTCCAGATACAAAGCAAATATCTATAACCGATGAACAAGCCCACAAAAATCACCGTGATGATGCTCGGAGGCGCGCGCCGCGTGTCGATGGCGGAACAATTGCGCAAGAGCGGCCAGCGTCTCGACCTCGAAGTGGAGATCGTGAGTTACGAGCTTCTTCGTCAAGTACCGATAGCGGCCGTGGCCGAGGTAGTGGTAGGCTTGAAATGGTCAGATCCCGGCGTGGTCGACGATATAGTGAGAGTGGCCCGCGAACGCGATGTGAAGATCCTGCTGCCGTTTGTGGACGGAGCCATCGAGATAGCGTCGCGCTGCCGGGAGAAGATGCCCGACGTGTTCATACCCGTGAGCGATTTCGAGATGGCCTCAGTGATGTTCGACAAGGTGCTTGCCGCCAAGGCGTTCAAGAAAGCCGGTCTGCCGATACCGACCACCTACTCGGTGCTCAACGCCGAGACACCAGCCATAGCGAAACCGCGCCAGGGCTCGGCATCGCGCGGCATCAAAGTGTTTGAGAACATGGAAGATCTCATGCACCTGGCCAATATCGAGAATTATATCCTGCAGGAATATATAGCGAACCGCGAGGAATACACCGTGGACTGCTATGTGAGCCGCGAGGGGGAGATCCTCTGCGCCGTGCCCCGCATCCGTCTGGAGGTGATGGGAGGCGAAGTGACGCGTACACGCACATGCGACATACCGGAGCTGGCCGAGATGAGCCGCAAGGTCATAGAGGCTTTCAATCTGCGCGGACCGATCACAGTGCAGTTCCTACGCGACCTTGACACCGACCGCTTCCTGCTCATGGAGGTGAATCCGCGTCTTGGAGGCGGCGTGATCTGCTCCATATTCGCCGGAGCACCGATCACCGACTATATACTTCGGGAATCACAGGGGATCACGCTTAGGCCCTGCGACGACTGGACGGCCGGCACGCTTATGACCCGCTACTGGAAGGAAGTGATCTTCTTCGACCGGGAGAACTAAGCCGAAGCGGAGCGAGCCGCGCGGTAAAGGGAAGGGCCGGAGCGGTCCGAGAAAAGAGATTTTGAAGAGAAGCAATGAACTCAGAGAAGGTAATAATCATAGCCGAGGCCGGTGTGAACCATAACGGATCGTACGCCCGTGCCTGCGAGATGGTGAAGGCGGCCAAGGCAGCCGGAGCCGACTACGTGAAGTTTCAGACAGCCGTACCCGAGAAGGTGATCTCCTCCATAGCGCCCAAGGCGGAGTACCAGAAAGAGACCGACGGCGAGAGCCGTTCGCAGCTCGATATGTGCCGAGCCATTCACCTGCCCCTATCCGATTACGCCCGCCTGCGTCTGCTCTGCGAGGAAGAGGGTATCGGCTTCATGAGCACACCTTTCGACCTCGAGTCGCTCGCCCTTCTCGGCGAGATGCAGCTCGACTATATGAAGATACCGTCGGGCGAGATCACCAACCTGCCGTTCCTGCGCGCCGTAGCGGCCCAAGGGACGCCCGTGATACTCTCCACCGGCATGTCGACAATGGAGGAGATCAAGGAGGCTGTGGCGGTGCTCACAGGGAACAGCGAACGCCATCCGTCGGTGAGCGACCTGACGCGCGACCACATAATTCTGCTTCACTGCAACACCGAATACCCGACCCCGTTTGGCGATGTGAACCTGCAGGCCATGAACACCATAAGCCGTGAGACAGGGTGCCGCGCCGGCTACAGCGACCACACCGTCGGCATCGAGGTACCCGTGGCGGCTGTGGCACTCGGAGCCCGCGTGATCGAGAAACATTTCACACTCGACCGCAACCTGCCCGGCCCCGACCATAAGGCGTCGCTCGAGCCCGACGAGCTGAAAGCCATGGTGGATGCCATACGCAACATAGAGAAGGCTCTCGGATCGGCCGACAAGCATGTGACCGAATCGGAGCGCAAGAACATGACCGTGGCCCGCAAGAGCATAGTGGCCGCGCGCGATATAAAGGCCGGAGAGACCTTCACCGCCGAGAATATCACGGTGAAACGGCCCGGCAACGGTATCACCCCCATGATGTGGGACGAGGTGATAGGCAGCACCGCCAAACGCGACTTCGCCTACGACACCCTGATCGAGCTGTAAGCCCGGTCGGGAGCCGCCCTACCCCACCCTAAGCAACAGATAATCAGACCTTTCTATGCGGATAACCATCCTCACATCCACCCGCGCCGACTGGGGGCTGCTCGCGCCCTTGGCCAAGGCACTGCGCGCGCACGGCGAGGAGGTGAGTGTGGTGGCCGCCAATATGCACTTCATGCCGCAGCTCGGCGACACATGGCGCGAGATAGCAGCCGACGGCTTCGATATAGCCCGCCGCATCCTCCCCGGGGCTACGCCAGCCGACACAGCCGCGACCACACTAAGGGGCGTTGCCGAGGCGATGCGGGAGATACGTCCCGACTGCGCTGTGATATTGGGCGACCGCTACGAGATGCTGGCTGCGGCAACAGCCTGCACTCTGGAGCGCGTGCCGGTGGTACACATAGCCGGAGGGGCCGTCAGCGAGGGTGCCTTCGACGATTCGTTTCGCCACGCCATCACGAAGCTGTCCACGCTTCACCTCACCGAGACAGAGGCTTACCGCCGCCGTGTGATTCAGCTCGGCGAGAACCCCGAGGCGGTGATCAACACCGGAGCTATCGGACTGCAGGCGATCACAGGCGCCGAGCCAATGCCTCTCGGCGAGCTCGAAGAGTCGCTCCGTTTCAGCCTCAGCGACCCGACACTGCTTGTGACCATGCATGCCGCCACACTGAGTCCGCTACCGCCCGAGCGGCAGATCGAGGAGCTTATAGCGGCTCTGGAGAGCCGTCGCGCGCTGCGGGTGGTCTTCACCCACCCCAACAACGACACCGACCCGGCGCCGCTCGTGGCCCGCATAGAGGCCTTCGCGGCCCGCAATCCGGAACGCGTCTGCACCGTACCCTCGCTCGGCGCAAGGCGTTACACCTCTGCGCTGCACTATGTGGCCGCCGTGGTGGGCAATTCCTCGTCAGGTATCGTGGAAGCGCCCTCGGCCGGAATACCGACGCTCGACATAGGTATCCGCCAGCGGGGACGCACCGCAGCCGATTCGGTGGTGCATTGCGGCAATACGGCGCAAGAGATAGCCGAAGGACTCGATCGTATCCTCGACCCCGCTTTCCGCCGGGCAGCGCGGCAGACCGTCAACCCCTATTACCGGCCCGACACCACAGGCACGATGGTGAGAGCCATCACAGAATTCCGATTCCATGAGCACAGCTACAAACGATTCCACGACCTGCATTGAGCGCCGCGACGCGCTCTTCCTGATCCCGGCCCGCGGCGGCAGCAAAGGTATCCCCGGCAAGAATATACGTCCCTTCTGCGGGCGTCCGCTCATCAGCCGCAGCATAGCGACGGCGCGTAGCTTGGCCGACGACCGCGACATATGCGTCTCCACCGACTCCGAGAAGATACGCGACGTGGCCGAAGCCGAGGGTCTGAGAGTGCCGTTCCTGCGTCCCGACTCACTCGCTACAGACAAGGCGGGTACCTATGAGGTGATGCTCCACGCGCTCGACTTCTACCGCTCTCAGGGGGTGGAATACGAGCGTCTGGTACTTCTGCAACCCACATCGCCGCTGCGCGCCGCAAACGATGTGAGAGGCGCCATGAGCCTCTACACGCCCCATATCGACATGGTCGTGAGTGTGACGCCGGCGAAAGCCAACCCATACTACGATATTTTCGAGACCGACCCTGAGTCGGGGTTTCTCCATATAAGCAAGGGCGACGGCCTCTACACACGCCGTCAGGACGCCCCGAAGGTGTGGCAATACAACGGCGCCGTGTATGTGATCAACACGCGGTCGCTGCGCCGCGGGCCGCTGGGAAGTTTCCGCCGGCGGATCATGTATGAGATGCCCGCGGACAGGTCAGTGGATCTGGATTCACTGCTCGACTGGCAACTTGCCGAGTCGCTCGCTTGCAAATGTCAGAAATAAGTATTACCTTTGTGCCCGAATAAAAGAGTGCCCTTGCGGTGCCCTGCAATGCCACAATAGCTCAGTCGGTAGAGCATTTCATTCGTAACGAAAAGGTCGCCAGTTCGATCCTGGCTTGTGGCTCAAAGAAATGCTGATAATCGGAGCGGTCCGGTTATCAGCTTTTTATTTGTGCGAGTTTGGGAAAATGGAGTTTAGGGAGTTTAACGATACATCCGGAATCAGCCCGCGCCGGCGCGGGTGAATGAGGCTTCCCCGCGCCGGTTATTTGGGGGCTTTGCGGAAATGGAGGCACCAGGGGGTGAGGTAGCAGTTGAGGCAGTCGGGTTTGCGGGCTTTGCAGACGTAGCGGCCGTGGAGTATGAGCCAGTGGTGCGCGGTGGAGATCAGTTCTTCGGGGATATATTTGCAGAGCGTCTTTTCAGTGGCGAGCGGTGTCTTGGAGTCGCGTGTGAGGCCGAGACGGTTGCTGACACGGAAGACGTGTGTATCCACGGCCATGGCGGCTTTGTTCCAGACCACGGCAAGCATCACGTTGGCTGTCTTGCGTCCTACGCCCGGCAACTTCATGAGGCTGTCGATTTCGGATGGTACCTCGCCGCCGAAATCGTCCACAATCATGCGCGCGGCCTTCACTATATGGCGCGATTTGGCGTTGGGGAATGTTACCGAACCGATATAGGGGATCAGGTCCTCGGGCTGCGCCAAGGCGAGATCAGAAGCGTCGGGATAGGCGCTGAAGAGGGCCGGTGTCACCATATTGACACGCTTGTCGGTGCACTGAGCCGAGAGGATCACGGCCACGAGCAGGTGGAAAGGCGTGTCGTAGCTAAGCTCTGTATGCGGCGAAGGCATATTCTCCTGAAAAGCGGAGATTATGCCTTCGTATCTTTCTTTTATAGTCATTTATCGGGGTCTGAATCAGTGGGCGGCATCGAATTCGGCGAGGAACCTCACATCGTTCTCGGAGAACATACGCAAGTCTTTGACCTGATATTTGAGGTTGGTGATACGCTCCACACCCATGCCGAAAGCGTAGCCGGTGTATACCTTGGAGTCGATGCCGCAGGCCTCGAGCACGTTGGGATCCACCATGCCGCAGCCGAGGATCTCGACCCATCCGGTGTGTTTGCAGAAACCGCATCCTTTGCCGCCGCAGAGGTTGCAGCTGATATCCATCTCGGCCGAAGGCTCGGTGAAGGGGAAGTAGCTGGGGCGGAGACGTATCTTGGTCTCGGGGCCGAACATCTGGCGGGCGAAGTAGAGAAGGGCCTGCTTGAGGTCGGCGAAGCTCACATCCTTGTCGATGTAGAGGCCTTCGATCTGATGGAAGAAACAGTGGGCGCGTGCCGAGATAGCTTCGTTGCGGTAGACGCGGCCGGGGCAGACTATGCGGATAGGAGGCGTGAGGCGCTCCATGGTACGTGTCTGAACGGATGAGGTATGTGTGCGCAGGAGCACATCGACCGGGTTACGGCTGATGAAGAAGGTGTCCTGCATATCGCGAGCCGGATGATCAGCCGCGAAATTGAGCGATGAGAACACATGCCAGTCGTCCTCCACTTCGGGACCCTCGGCTATGGTGAAGCCCATGCGCGAGAATATGTCGATCATCTCGTTGCGGACGAGTGAAAGCGGATGGCGGCTTCCCTCGGCGCAGGGCGTGGCTGTGCGGGTGAGGTCAATCTTCTCAGCCTCAGCCGATTCGCCGGCAGCGGCTACCTGCTCGCGCAGAGCGTTGATCTTCTCCGTTGCGAGTGTCTTGAGCTGATTGAGTTTCTGGCCCACCTCGCGCTTCTGCTCTGCCGGGACAGTGCGGAAATCGTTGAAAAGGAGGCTCACGATACCCTTTTTGCTCAGATATTTGATACGAAGCTGCTCCACCTCATCGGTAGAAGAGGCGGTAAGTGCTTCTATTTCAGCAGTAAGATTCTTGATTTTGTCTAACATGACAGGTGACTTTTGAAGAAGCAAAGTTAACAATTTTTCAGCAGATACACAACCCCTCTCCTCAACACGCCACACAGTTCATCACACAGCGCCCACCCCTTAACCACATAAATCACATAAGCCATATAAAACCCGCGCCCTCACAGAGAAAAGGGGCTGTGTCGTAATTAAGGTTTACGGCGCAGCCTCTGATTTTTGAGCCCAGATGTTAGGATATTTTTCAGGCAAC
>SFOK01000065.1 GCA_004552395.1 Bacteroidales bacterium
TTGACATGACAAAGCCCCGGCTTGTGAAAGTCAGGGCTTTGTTTTATGTTTTACAGCATGTTATGAAAAGAGGCTGCGCCTATTTTGACACAGCCTCTTTGTATTGATCGCTGTGCCGTGCGGTTAGCGGATGAAGAGCATCTCGCGGTACTTGGGAAGCGGCCATATCTCGTTGTCGACCATGAGCTCGAGCTTGTCGATATGATAGCGCACATTCTCCATGCGTGGCACCACTGTATCGTGGTAAGCGATCGCTTTCTCGCGCTCGTCATCGATTTTATTGGCCACCTTGCGGGCATTGACCATAGCCTCTACCTCGCTGCGTATCTCGGCTATATGGTCGGAAATAGTCTCGATGGATGTGAGGTCCTGACGCGAGATCTTGTCGGCCTTGTCGCCTTTGAAGAGCTCTTTGATCTTGTAGGCGTTCTCGAGCAGCAGGCTCTGATAGCGCGTGGCGGCCGGTATCACATGGTTGATGGCGAGGTCCCCGAGCACACGGGCCTCGATCTGGATCTTCTTGGTGTAGATCTCCCACTTCACCTCGTTGCGGGCCTCAAGCTCCACGCGGTTGAATACGCCTGTGCGACCGAACATATCCACACTCTGATCCGAGAGATAAGCGTCGTACATCAGCGGGGCTGAAGTCTCGGTGTCGAGTCCGCGGCGACCGGCCTCCTCTTTCCACTCGTCGGAATAACCGTTGCCGTCGAAATGTATCGGCTTGGAGTATCTGATCAGTTTGCGGATCTCCTCCCAGACTGCCTCGCGGCGTGTCTTGCCCGAAGCCACGGCTGCGTCCACGGCGTCGGCAAACTGATTCAGCTGGTCGGCTACTGCTGCATTGAGGGCTATCATGGCCGAGGCGCAGTTGGCCGACGAACCTACGGCACGGAACTCGAAGCGGTTACCTGTGAAGGCGAAGGGCGATGTGCGGTTGCGGTCTGTGTTGTCGAGCATAATCTCCGGAATCTGCGACAGGCCCAGATTCATCTCCTCGCGGCCTTTCACATCGAGTGTCTCGGCTGAGTCGCTGTGCTCCACCTCGTCGAGGATATTGGAGAGCTGTGTGCCGAGGAACATGGATATGATTGCCGGGGGTGCCTCGTTGGCGCCGAGACGGTGGGCGTTGGTGGCCGATGCGATGGATGCCTTGATCAGCGCGTTGTGGCGGTGGACGGCGGCCATCACATTAGTGATGAAGGTGACGAACTGGAGATTGTCTTTCGATGTCTTGCCGGGCGAGAAGAGCAGCACGCCCTTGTCGGTGCCGAGGCTCCAGTTGTTGTGCTTGCCGGAACCGTTGATACCTGCGAACGGTTTCTCGTGGAGCAGCACACGGAAATTGTGGCGCTTGGCAACCTCGGCGATGAGACCCATCAGAAGGAGGTTGTGGTCGTTGGCCAGGTTGGTCTCCTCGTAGATAGGCGCGAGCTCGAACTGGTTGGGAGCGACTTCGTTGTGGCAGGTCTTGGCCGGGATGCCGAGCTTGTTGCATTCAATCTCGAGGTCGAGCATGAACGCTTCCACACGCGAAGGTATGGCGCCGAAATAGTGGTCCTCAAGCTGCTGGTTCTTGGCACTCTCGTGGCCCATGAGAGTACGTCCGGTCATCACCAGGTCGGGACGGGCTGCGTAGAGGGCTTCGTCAATGAGGAAATACTCCTGCTCCCAGCCCAGATATGAAGTGACGTGATTCACCTCGGGGTCAAAATAGCGGGCCACACGTGTGCCGGCTTTGTCCACAGCGTTGAGGGCGCGGAGAAGCGGAGTCTTGTAGTCGAGACTCTCGCCTGTATAGGAAATGAAAATTGTAGGGATACAGAGTGTATCGTCCATGATGAATGCCGGCGACGAAATATCCCAGGCAGAATAACCGCGGGCCTCGAATGTGTTTCGGATGCCGCCGTTGGGGAAAGAGGATGCGTCAGGCTCCTGCTGAACGAGGAGCTTTCCTGAGAACTCCTCGACTACTCCCCCTTTGCCGTCGTGCTCGATAAAGGAATCGTGCTTCTCGGCCGTTCCGTCAGTGAGTGGATGGAACCAGTGAGTGTAGTGGCGGGCGCCGCAGTCTATGGCCCATTTCTTCATGCCCTCGGCCACACTGTCGGCTACCTCGCGCGATAGAGGCTCCTTGTTGTCGATAGCCTTGCAGAGCGCCTGGAAGGTCTTGGCGGGCAGATATTCGAACATCTTCTGGCGATTGAAGACATACTTGCCGTAATACTCCGTGGGGCGTTCTTTGGGTACATCCACCTTCACTGCTTTGCGCTTGGTGGCTTCTTCCACACACTTAAATCTGAATTTTGACATATTGTTTGGGATATTGCGTAAAACTCTATCTGATTAACTGATTGCTGCTACTTACTTGCTGAGGTCGAGGCGCTCTATGCGTCTTACCGCCTCAAGGGTATTCTCCTCGGTGTTGAATGCGGTCAGGCGCACATAGCCTTCGCCTGCGGGACCGAAGCCGCTGCCGGGCGTGCAGACAAGGTTGCACTCGTGCAGGAGCTTCTCGAAGAATTCCCACGAGGTGACGCCATCTGGAGTCTTCACCCACACATAAGGCGCGTTCTTGCCGCCGAACACTTTCAAACCGGCTTTGGCCACACCTTCGCTCAGTCGACGCGCGTTGCGCATATAATAGTCCACCGACTCGCGGACCTGAACGGAGCCTTCAGGTGTGTAGACAGCTGCAGCGCCGCACTGTATTATGTAGCTCGCACCGTTGAACTTGGTGGTTTGACGGCGGTTCCAGAGCTTTCGGAGTTCCACGGGATTACCTTTGCTGTCGGGGCACTTCAGCGCGGCGGGCACAACGGTATATCCGCAGCGCAGACCGGTGAAGCCGGCTGTTTTGGAGAAACTGCGGAACTCTATGCTCACCTCCTTGGCGCCGGGTATCTCGTAGATACTGTGGGGCACGTCCTCCTCGGTGATATAGCGCTCGTAAGCCGAGTCGTAGAGTATCACACAGCCGTTGCGGCGGGCGTAGTCAACCCACTTGGCGAGCTGGCTGCGGGTGAGTGTTGTTCCGGTGGGATTGTTGGGATAGCAGAGATAGATGAGCGAGGGAACCTTGGCGGGAAGAGCCGGCACGAAATCGTTGGCCTCGGTGCAGGGCAGATACTCGATGCGGCTCCAGACACCGCCGACACACTCGCCGGCACGGCCTGCCATCACGTTGGTATCCACATAAACGGGATAGACCGGATCGGTGACAGCCACCACAGCATCGGCAGCGAAGATGTCGCCTATATTGCCCAGATCGCTCTTGGCTCCGTCGCTGATGAAAATCTCGTCGGCCGCGATGTCGATGCCGCGGTCGGCATAGTCCCCTTTCGCGATAGCCTCGCGCAGAAAGGCATAACCCTGCTCGGGGCCGTAGCCATGGAAAGTCTCCTTGGCTGCCTGACGGTCCACTGCCTCGTGCATGGCCGCTGTCACAGCCTTGCATATCGGGAGTGTAACATCGCCTATGCCGAGACTGATCACATTGGCCTGTGGATTAGCTTCCTTATATTCTTTCACCTTTCGGGCTATGGTGGAGAAAAGATAGCTCTCGGGGAGCTTCACGAAATTATCATTGATTCTTGCCATATCTGTTTTACTCTATTCAGTTTAAAAAATAAGATTGCCTTGAAACCGGAAAATATTTCGGGGTTTCATAAAAATAAACTCGACACGAATCGGAGGCCTCAGCGGAGGCGCGGTGTCGTGTCGGTGGAAAGTCGCATGATTTATTGTCGGGGGTGAAGCCAGATGTTGTCGGATTCGGAGTCGAAGTAATAGAAACCGTCGGCTACTGTAGTCGCGCCACCCGTCATGAGCACATGTCCCGAAGGTCGTTCCCAACTTATCTCCAGATCACCGCCTGAGAGCCTTATGACGACAGGCGATTCCGCGAGGCCGAGACTGATAGCCGCCACAGCCGTGGCGCACGCTCCGGTGCCGCAGGCCATGGTCTCACCCGTGCCGCGTTCCCATACACGCATCTCTATAAGGTGCCGGTTCAGAACCCGCGCGAACTCCACATTCACTTTCTCCGGCCACGCTTCGTGCTTCTCGACCAACGGGCCGGAGCCGAGCACATGTGCATCGTCTGGCGCATCGCTGATGAAGCATATGGCATGGGGATTCCCCATACTCAGGGTCGCGAATTGCAACTCCTCCCCTTTTACACTGACCTTCACTTCCTCGAGCCACGGTGCCGAAGAGCTTTTATTGCAGCCCCGGGCCGGTATGGCGGCGGCTTCAAACACCGGCTCGCCCATATCCACACAAACCGAGTGCACCTTGCCGTCCTTCACATTGAGATGAAGCACCTTCACTCCGGCGAGAGTCATGAGCCGGATCTCGGTAGACTCAGTGTAGCCTTTTTCAAAAAGGTATTTGCCGATGCAGCGCGACGCGTTGCCGCACATCTGCGCCTCGGATCCGTCGGCGTTGAACATCCGCATACGGAAATCGGCGCCCGGCTGTTCGCAGCGGGAGATCACCACAAGGCCGTCGCCTCCCACACCGCAATGGCGGTCGGAGATTGCTCTGGCCAGATAAGAAAGGTCGTCGGGGAGTGCATCAGCACCCGAGGTTCCGGAGTCGAAAAGATAGACATAGTCGTTGCCTATGCCGTGCATTTTAGTGAATTTCACCACTTTACGGTTATCCTCCGAAGATAGGGTCAAGCTCATAGCTTCGCTGATGCTTAATTGTTGGACGGGTCTATGCCCTTTTTATTGAATGCAAAGTTAGAAAAAATTTTCCGATTGCGCCAAACTTCGGGCGTTAAAATTTCAGATTTTTCTGCTCTCTGCTTATGTTGTTAAACATATGTCACTTTGGTCTCTAATTCGGATAATTTTACTAAATTGCGGCAATTTTCTGCGGGACCCCCGCTGGACCCGCGGTTCAGTTTTTGTTAACCCCCTAAAGTCCTTATACACATGAAGGAATACAAAACCAACGAAATCAAGAACATAGCCTTGCTTGGAAGCAAAGGCTCGGGTAAAACCACACTTGCAGAAGCTATGCTTTTCGAGTGTGGAGTTATAAAACGCAGAGGCACAATTGACGGCGGCAATACTGTTAGTGACTATTTCCCTGTAGAAAAAGATTACGGCTATTCAGTATTTTCCACCGTTTTTTATGCCGAATTCCTTAACAAAAAACTCAATGTGATCGACAACCCGGGTTCAGAGGACTTTGTGGGCAGCTGCTACACTTCTCTCGGAGTCTGCGACACCGGCGTCATCGTGGTTGACGCTCAGTACGGCGTCGAAGTAGGCACTCAGAACATCTTCCGCACTGCCGCCAAGCTGAAAAAGCCGGTGCTCTTTGCCGTCAACCAGCTCGACGGCGAGAAAGCTGACTACGACAATGTCATGGAGCAGCTCCGCGAAAACTTCGGCAACAAGATCGTGGCTGTGCAGTATCCGCTCGAAAGCGGCCCCGGTTTCCACTCCATGATCGATGTGCTCCTCATGAAGAAATATGAGTGGGGTCCCGACGGTGGTGTTCCCACAATCTCCGATATACCCGACTCAGAGAAGGATAAAGCCATGGAGCTGCATCAGGCCCTGCTCGAGGCTGCCGCTGAAAACGACGAGACTCTCATGGATAAGTTCTTCGAGAACGGCGCTCTCTCGGAAGACGAGATGCGCGACGGTATCCGCAAAGGCCTCATAGACCGCAGCATCCTTCCCGTATTCTGCGTTTCCGCTCTCAAGGATATGGGTGTGCGGCGCATGATGGAATTCCTCGGCAATGTCTGCCCCTTCGTCAGCGACATGCCGGCTCCCGAAACCGTATCGGGCGAGGCTGTGAAACCGGATCCCAACGGCCCCGTAAGCCTTTTCGTATTCAAGACTTCCGTAGAGCCCCACATCGGTGAGGTCACTTACTTCAAGGTGATGAGCGGCACACTCAAAGCCGGCGCCGACCTCGAGAATGTGACTCGCGGCGGCAAGGAGCGCATGGCTCAGCTTTACTGCACTTGCGGCCAGATCCGCACGGCTGTGGATACTCTCTACGCCGGCGACATAGGCGCAAGCGTGAAACTGAAAGACACCCGCACCGGCAACACACTGAACCAGAAAGGCTGTGAGTATCAGTTCGACTTCATCAAATATCCCGCTCCCAAGTATACACGCGCAATCAAGCCCGTCACAGAGAGCGACTCGGAGAAACTCTCGGCTATCCTCACACGCATGCACGAGGAGGATCCCACATGGATCATTGAGCAGAGCAAGGAGCTCAAGCAGCTCATCGTGAAAGGTCAGGGCGAATTCCACCTCCGCACTCTCAAATGGAGAATCGAGAATAACGACAAACTCCCCATCGAGTTCCAGGAACCCCGCATCCCCTACCGCGAGACGATCACCAAGGCATCGCGCGCCGATTACCGCCACAAGAAACAGTCTGGCGGTTCAGGCCAGTTCGGCGAGGTTCACCTCATTGTAGAGCCTTACACCGAAGGTATGCCCGAGCCCGACACTTATAAGTTCGGCAATCAGGAATTCAAGATGAGTGTCCGCGACAAACAGGAAATACCTCTGGAATGGGGCGGCAAGCTCGTGGTCTATAACTGCATCGTCGGCGGCGCTATCGACGCCCGCTTCATCCCCGCTATCGTGAAAGGCCTCATGGACCGTATGGAGCAGGGCCCGCTCACTGGATCGTACGCCCGCGACGTTCGCGTGATGATCTACGACGGCAAGATGCACCCCGTTGACTCCAACGAGATCTCATTCCGCCTGGCAGGCCGCAACGCCTTCTCCGAGGCTTTCCGCAACGCCAACCCGAAGATCCTGGAGCCTATCTACGATGTTGAGGTCCACACTCCCGACGACACTATGGGCGACGTTATGAGCGACCTGCAGGGACGCCGCGCCATCATCATGGGCATGGAATCTGACAGTGGAATACAGAAACTCTCAGCCAAGGTACCTCTGAAAGAGATGTCGACATACTCGACATCGCTGAGCTCCATCACAGGCGGCCGCAGCTCCTTCACAATGATAATTCCTTCCCTCTCAGCGATTATCAAGCAATAACCGAGATAAATTTCCCCGGAGAGATCGAGAGACAATCCCGATCCTCCGGGGAACTTTTATCTGCGCAATCCGCGCTCGGCTGATTTAGGTTGAAGAATAGTGAAGAAGAATGAAAAAACTGAAGAATTTCGGGAAAAAGCCGGGAGAGCGTTAAGAAGAGTATAAAAGTACAAATGAAGGATGAAGAAAGGGTAAAGAAAGGGTGCTGAAGGTTTGGGTAATTCGTAGATTCTTGCTATTTTTGCATGTCGGATTTTCGGCCGAAATTCCAAGCTCTACTAAGAGCCGAAAAGCGCCGCAACTATAAAAACTGAGGCTTCGGCTTTAGGGAGCGGGAAGTTGGGACTGGAGGTCGGCGGCTATTGAATTAGCTGAGAGACACTTTTTGATTCTAACCTTTAAAGCACTATGAATAAATCGATTATCGCCATGGGCACACTAATCGCCGCATCAGCTTCGGGGCTCTCCGCCCAGGAGAATGCGACCGAGCCTAAAATCATTGAGAAGCCTTCCGTGACTGTGGTCGACGGAAAGATGACACCGGAAATCCTCGAGGCTCTCGGCCGCGTCAGCGAGCCGGTTGTATCTCCCGACGGCAAGAAGGTGGCCTTCACCCTTACCTACGAGGATATCCAGGAAAACAAGGGCAACTCCGAGATATATGTCATGGATATCGACGGCAAGAACATAACCCGCCTCACTCGCACTGCAGGCAGCGAGAGCAACATTGCCTGGCTTGAAGGCGGCGCCAAGATTGCATATATCGGCAAGAACACCAAGGGCGACAACCGCCAGATATTCGTGATGAATGCCGACGGCACCGGCAATCAGATGATCTCCGATGTGGAAGGCGGTGTAGACTGCTTCCTCTTCGCGCCCGACGGCAAGAGAGTGGTTTACGCCTCGCAGATCAAGGCATACGAGTATAATTCTCACCTTAAGGACGGTCTCCCCAAGACCACGGGCCGTATCGTCAACGACCTGATGTATAAGCATTGGGACGAGTGGGTGACCACTATCCCCCACCCCTTCGTGGCCGAGTTCGACGGTACGAAGCTGGGCGAAGCCCGCGATATCATGGCCAATCAGCCCTACGAGAGTCCTGTGAAGCCTTTCGGCGGCGCTGAGTCGTTTGCCTGGACCAAGGACAGCAAGAAGGTGGTGTACACAAGCCGCAAGAAGACCGGCAAAGCCTACGCCTTCTCGACCGACTCCAACCTATACCTCTACGACATCGAGGCCGACAAAACAGAGAACCTGACTGAGAATACCGGCGACGGCTACGACACCGACCCGGTTGTCTCACCCGACGGCAAATATCTGGCATGGCTGAGCATGAAGACTCCCAAATATGAGAGCGATCAGAAACGTGTGATGGTACTTGACCTCGCCACACGCAGCATGCGTAACCTCACCGGCGAGGCCGGCTGGGACTACAGCGGCGAACAGCTTGCCTGGACTCCCGACTCCAAGAGCCTTTACGTGGTGGCCGCTTATCAGGGCACTCAGCCGGTGTTCAAAGTCGACCTGGCAAAGCCTGCTTTCAAGCAGGTCGCCGTCGGTCTCTGGGATTACGTATCGGTAAGCGCGCTGCCTAAAGGTAAGTTCCTCTCCATGCGCCACAACATGCTGCGCCCGAACGAGATCTGCATCACCGACGCCAAGGGCAAGACCACAGATATCACCGACATCAACGGCGAGCTTCTGAGCCAGATCAAGCCGGCCAAAGTGGAGAAACGCATGATCCCCACCACCGACGGCAAAGAGATGTGCACTTGGGTGATCTATCCTCCCGAATTCGATCCCAACAAGAAATATCCGGCCCTTCTCTACTGCCAGGGCGGCCCGCAGCAGGCAGTCAGCCAGTTCTGGTCGTACCGCTGGAACTTCCAGATCATGGCATCAAACGGATATATAATCGTGGCTCCCAACCGCCGCGGCCTTCCCGGCTTCGGTACCGAGTGGAACCACCAGATCTCCAAGGACTACGGCGGCCAGAACATGAAGGATTATTTCTCGGCCATCGACACAGTGAGCAAAGAGCCCTACGTAGACAGTGAGCACCTCGGCGCAATCGGCGCAAGCTACGGCGGATTCTCAGTCTACTGGCTGGCCGGACATCACGACAACCGTTTCGCAGCTCTCGTGGCTCATGCCGGTATCTTCAATCTCGAGGCTCAGTATCTGGAGACCGAGGAGATGTGGTTCGTAGACTACGATCTCGGCGGAGCACCGTGGGAAGAGAACAACGCCATAGCCCAGCGCACCTACAAGAACTCGCCTCACCTGGCCGTCAACAAATGGACAGCTCCTATTCTTGTAACAGTAGGCGAGCTCGACTACCGTATCCTTGCATCGCAGGGCATGCAGGCCTTCAACGCCGCCAAGATGCACGGCCTCGAAGCCGAAATGCTTGTGTTCCCCGACGAGAACCACTGGATACTCAAGCCGCAGAACGCAGTGCTTTGGCAGCGCGTATTCTTCAACTTCCTCGACACATACCTGCAGCCTTCGAGCCAGGTATATAAGAACCGAATCAACGCCCGCCGACGCTAAATGACACCAACCGAGGGTGCCGGATCAGTTTCAACGTTCCGGCACCTTCGATATCAAATAGCGATCCGTTTTATAGGAGAGATTTGCATGGCAATTCCTTAGCAATCAGCATTGCGAAGCTGTCCTATATCAGGAAGATTCGCAAGGCATATCTATATTAATCAGCAAACAATCAAAAAGTTACAGTTCAAAATACCATGACACTGACCATAACATCAGAGAAATTACCCGAATATCCCAAGTTTACAGAAGGTATCCGCCGCGCGCCTGACCGCGGCTACACCCTCACACCGGAAAAGACCCGCACCGCGCTGCGCAACGCCCTGAGATATATCGACCCCAAGTTCCACGCCGAGCTCGCACCCGAGTTCCTCGAGGAACTCCGTACCCGCGGACGTATCTACGGCTACCGTTTCCGTCCTGAGGGCGACCTCAAAGCGAAGCCCGTGGACCAGTACAAAGGCAAATGCCTGGCCGGCAAGGCTTTCCAAGTGATGATCGACAACAACCTCTGTTTCGACATAGCGCTTTATCCCTACGAATTAGTCACTTACGGCGAGACAGGCCAGGTTTGCCAGAACTGGATGCAGTATCGCCTCATCAAGAAATATCTGGAGGAACTGACAGAGGACCAGACACTTGTGGTAGAGTCAGGCCATCCTCTCGGACTCTTCCCCTCTCGACCCGACGCACCGCGTGTGATCATCACCAACGCCATGATGGTGGGACTCTTCGACAACCTCCACGACTGGCACGAAGCCATGCAGATGGGTGTGGCCAACTACGGCCAGATGACCGCCGGCGGATGGATGTATATCGGTCCGCAGGGTATCGTGCACGGCACATTCAACACACTTCTGAACGCAGGCCGCATGAAGCTCGGTATCCCGGCTGAGGGCGATCTTCGCGGACATCTTTTCATCTCCTCCGGTCTCGGAGGCATGAGCGGCGCACAGCCCAAAGCCGCCGAGATAGCCGGCGCCGCCGCCATCATAGCCGAGGTAGATTCTTCGCGCATCGAGACGCGTCACCGCCAGGGATGGGTGAGCGAGATCACCGACTCTATCCCCGAGGCGTTCCGTCTGGCCACTAAAGCCATGGAGGAGAAGCGTCCCGTGTCGATAGCATACCACGGCAATGTAGTGGATCTGCTCGAATATGCCGTAGCTCACGGCGAGAAAGTGGAGCTGCTGTCGGATCAGACCTCTTGCCACGCAGTCTATGAGGGCGGCTACTGCCCCGCAGGACTCACCTTCGAGGAACGCACAGAGCTTCTACACACCAACCCGGAGGAGTTCCGCCGTCGCGTTGACGAGTCACTCCACCGTCACTTCAAAGCCATCAAGGCACTTGTGGAGCGCGGCACATACTTCTTCGACTACGGCAACTCGTTTATGAAAGCCATCTACGACGCCGGAGTGAAGGAGATATCCCGCAACGGTGTCGATGAGAAAGACGGCTTCATCTGGCCCTCCTACGTGGAGGATATCATGGGCCCGATGCTCTTCGACTTCGGCTACGGTCCCTTCCGCTGGGTATGTCTGTCAGGCAAACACGAGGACCTGATCAAGACCGACCATGCCGCCATGTCCTGCATCGATGTGAACCGCCGCGGACAGGACCGCGACAACTACAACTGGATACGCGACGCCGAGAAGAACGCCCTCGTGGTCGGCACTCAGGCCCGTATCCTCTATCAGGATGCCGAAGGACGACTCAATATCGCCCTTAAGTTCAACGACATGGTTCGCAAGGGAGAGGTTGGCCCGATCATGCTCGGCCGCGACCACCACGATGTGAGCGGCACTGACTCACCGTTCCGCGAGACCTCCAACATCAAGGACGGCTCCAATGTGATGGCCGACATGGCAGTGCAGTGCTTCGCCGGCAACTGTGCCCGCGGCATGAGTCTTGTGGCTTTGCACAACGGCGGCGGCGTAGGCATAGGCAAGGCTATCAACGGCGGCTTCGGTATGGTGCTCGACGGCTCCGACCGCGCCGACGAGATACTGAAGAAGGCTATGCTCTGGGATGTGATGGGCGGTGTGGCACGCCGTTCGTGGGCCCGCAACGAGAACGCCATGAGCACAGTGGCCGACTGGAACCGCACCCACGAGGCCGACGGCTTCGCAATCACCGAGCCGTTCCTTGTCAGCGACGAGATTATCAACAACCTTATTCCCTAATTCACAAGGTGTTAGACTTAGGCATTAGGCTTTATAGACTTTAAGGACCTTAGAGGCCCTAAGGACCTTACCAAAACCTTAAGCCCGAAAACAGAAAGCAACCGAAACAATTCCAATCCCATGAAACAGATCATAGAGTGTGTCCCCAACTTTTCCGAGGGACGCGACAAAGCAATCATAAAGGCAATCACCGATGAGATCGAGAAGGGCGGCGAAGTGAAGCTGCTCGACGTAGATCCCGGCGAAGCCACCAACCGCACCGTAGTCACCTTCGTGGGCGAGCCCCGTCAGGTGATGGACGCCGCCGTGCGTGCCGTGAAGAAGGCCGCCGAGCTCATAGATATGCGTCAGCACCACGGAGCACATCCCCGCATGGGCGCCACCGACGTGCTCCCGCTCATACCGGTCAGCGGCATCACACTCGAGGAGTGCGCCGCGCTTGCCCGCGAGCTTGCCGAGCGCATCGCCACAGAGCTGCGCATCCCCACCTACTGCTACGAAGCAGCAGCGTTCACACCCGAGCGCAAGAACTTGGCCGTCTGCCGTGCCGGCGAATATGAGGCCCTTCCCGAGAAGATGAGCACACCCGGCAAAGCTCCCGACTTCGGCGACCGTCCGTTCGACGAAAAAGCCGCCCGCACCGGCTGCACAGCCGTAGGTGCCCGCGACTTCCTCATAGCCGTGAACTTCAACCTCAACACCACATCGACCCGCCGTGCCAACGCCATAGCCTTCGACGTGCGTGAGAAAGGGCGTCCGAAACGCGAAGGTGGCAAGCTCACAGGCAAGCCGCTGAAGGATGCCGACGGCAAACCGATCATGATACCCGGCACACTAAAAGGGACCAAGGCTATCGGATGGTATATCGATGAATACGGCATAGCGCAGGTATCCATGAACATCACCGACATGAACGCCACGCCGCTCCACGCCGCCTTCGACGAGGTGAGCCGTGCCGCCGCAGCCCGTGGACTACGTGTCACAGGCACAGAGATCGTGGGCCTCGTGCCGAAACGTGCGCTCACCGATGCCGGCAAACACTATCTGCGCCGTCAGCAGCGTTCGCTCGGTATCCCCGAGAACGAAATCATAAAGATAGCCGTGAAGTCGATGGGACTCGATGACCTGAAGCCGTTCGACCCCGAGGAGAAAGTGATCGAGTATATGCTCGAATCCGGCCGCGAGAAAGATAAGCTTGTGGAGCTGACCTGCCGCGGATTTGCCGATGAGACAGCTTCGGAATCGCCCGCACCCGGCGGCGGATCCATATCCGCCTACATGGGCGCTCTTGCGGCCGCTCTCGGCACCATGGTAGCGAACCTGTCAGCCCACAAAGCCGGATGGGACGACCGCTGGGAGGAGTTTTCCGACGTTGCTGTGAAAGGCCGCGAGCTCCAGGAGCGGCTGATAGCACTTGTGGACGAAGACACAGAGGCGTTCAACCGCATCATGGGTGTGTTCGCCATGCCTAAGAAGACAGACGAGGAGAAAGCCGCCCGCAACAAAGCGCTCCAGGAGGCCACTCTCTACGCCACCGAGGTACCGCTCCGCACCATGAAAGCCGCCTACGAGACATTCGACGTGCTCGAGGCTATGGCCGCCAAGGGTAACCCCGCATCAGTGAGCGACGCCGGAGTAGGCGCTCTCGCAGCCCGTGCCGCAGTGCTTGGCGCCGGACTGAACGTGCGCATCAACGCCGCCGGACTCAAAGACCGCGAGACAGCAGACCGGCTCCTTGCCGAAGCCGACACCCTCGCAGCCCGCGCATGCAGCCGCGAGCAGGAGATCCTGACAGCCGTCAATAAGATAATCAACAAAGAGTGACCTATGATCCGGTTAGTTATAACCAACGCACGCATAGTGACCCCCGAGGGCTCCGGTGCCCTCAGGGGTGAAGCTATGGGCCGCATCTCGGTGATTGAGAACGGCGCTGTGGCTGCCGACGGCGAAGGGCGTATAGTATACGCAGGACCTACCGCCGAACTTCCCGCACAGCTGCTCTCCGAAGCCGAGACCACAGTCGATGCCGGAGGCCGTGTGCTGCTCCCCGGCTTCGTGGACTCGCACACCCACCTGATCTTCGGCGGCTACCGTCCCGACGAGTTCCAGTGGCGTCTCAGCGGCGACACATACATGAGTATCATGGAGCGCGGCGGAGGCATACAGAGCACCGTGAACGCCACACGCACCGAGTCAGCCCGTGAGCTGGCCGACAAGGCGCAGTGGTTTCTGGACCGCATGTCGCAGATGGGCGTAACGACCGTGGAGGCCAAGACCGGCTACGGCTTGGACACAGCCACCGAGCTCAAGATGCTCGACGCCATCTCAATGCTGGCCGAGAAACCCGGTCAGCGCGTGGGGATAGTGCCCACCTTCCTGCCCGCCCACGCCGTGCCTAAGGAGTACAAAGGGCGCACAGCCGAGTATGTGGACCTCATGATCCGCGAGATGCTTCCCGCCGCGAAAGGGAAGGCCCGCTTTGCCGACATCTTCACCGAAAAGAACGTGTTCGAGATCGAGGACTCGCGACGCTATCTTCAGGCAGCCAAAGAGCTCGGTTTCGACCTCAAGCTCCATGCCGACGAGATAGTGCAGCTCGGAGGCGCCGAACTGGCCGCCGAGACGGGCGCCGTCTCCGCCGACCACCTGCTCCACGTGAGCGACCAAGGTATAGCCGACATGGCCGAGAAAGGTGTGGTGGCCACACTGCTCCCGCTCACAGCCTTCGCCCTGCGCGAGCCATACGCACCCGCCCGTAAGTTCATAGAAGCCGGATGCGCCGTGGCACTGGCCACCGACCTCAACCCAGGCTCCTGTTTCTCCGGCTCCATACCGCTCACGATAGCGCTTGCCTGCATATATATGCACATGAGCATCGAAGAGACCATCACGGCCATTACGCTCAACGGCGCCGCGGCCGTGGGCCTGGCCGAGAGCATAGGCTCGCTGGAGCCAGGCAAACAGGCCGACATGGTGCTTCTGGAGTTCGACAATTACCGTATGCTCCCCTATTACGTCGGGATGAACTGCGTGCGCTCCGTCTACCGCGGCGGACGTCTCGTCAGCGACAACAGAATCAGATAAGCCTCAAAATCAGCAATAAGTAAGTCGAAGAAATTAGCTTATAGAAATTTTGACTGAATTTTGAGATGATTTTTTTGATTGAGTGAAGGAACTTAGCGTGTTCTAAGCAACTGAACGAAAGCGAAAAAAGCACTCAAAAGGCTTCAAAATTTCATAAGTAGTTTTTTGACTTACGTTTAAAGTTCACATTAACTAATTTCTGAGAATTACTTAAACCACGCTATTATGTCAAAACTTGAAACATTCGCAATAGGCAGCCGCGAGCTGACCTACGATCTTATAGAGCAGATACTCAACGATGGTACGAAGCTCGAACTGTCGCCCGAGGCCATAGAGAAGATTCAGCATTGCCGCGAATATCTCGACAAGAAGACCGAAGAGGGCGGCGCACCGATCTACGGTGTGACCACCGGCTTCGGATCGCTCTGCAACCGGTCCATATCGCCCGAAGAGCTCGGCCGCCTTCAGGAGAACCTGGTGAAGAGCCACTCCTGCTCCATAGGCACACCGATCGACCCCGTGATCGTGAAACTGATGCTTCTGCTCAAGGCCCACGCCCTATCTATGGGTTTCAGCGGCGTGCAGGTAGAGACAGTGCAGCGCATCCTCGACTTCTACAACAACGATGTATATCCGGTGGTCTACGACCGCGGATCTCTCGGCGCGTCTGGCGACCTCGCCCCGCTTGCCAACCTGTTCCTCCCTCTCTTGGGCGAAGGCGAGGCTGTGCACGCCGGCAAAGTGTTCAAAGGCCGCGACATACTGAATATGTTCGGATGGCGCCCCATCAAGCTGAAATCGAAAGAGGGTCTGGCGCTGCTCAACGGCACACAGTTCATGAGCGCCAACGGCATCAAAGCCCTGATCGACGGCTGGCACATAGTGAACACCTTCGACGCCATCGGCGCCATGTCGCTTGAGGCATACGACGGCCGCATAGAGCCGTTCATGAGCTGCATACAGGATGTGCGCCCCCACAGAGGACAGAAAGAGACAGCCCGCATCTTCCGCAAGATGCTCGAGGGGAGCGAGATCATGGCCCAAGAGAAGAAACATGTGCAGGACCCCTACTCCTTCCGTTGCATTCCGCAGGTTCACGGCGCGGTGCGCGACGCCATGTATCATGTCACCGATGTGCTCCACACCGAGATCAATTCCGTGACCGACAACCCGACCGTCTTCCCTGACCTCGACATGGTAGTGTCAGGCGGCAACTTCCACGGCGAACCGCTCGCTCTGGTGTTCGACTATATGGGTGTGGCACTGCATGAGCTCGGCAACATATCCGAGCGCCGTGTGGCACAGCTCATCCTGGGCAACCGCGGCCTGCCCGAGTTCTTAGTGGCCAAACCCGGCCTCAACTCCGGCTTCATGATCCCGCAGTATGCCGCCGCTTCCGTGGTGAGCCAGAACAAGATGTACTGCTTCACGGCCAGCTGCGACTCCATAGTCAGCTCCAACGGCCAGGAAGACCTCGTGTCGATGGGCGCCAACGCCGCCACAAAACTGCACCACATCATCGACAACCTGAAGTATATAGCCGCCATCGAGCTTATGAACGCAGCCCAGGCGCTCAACTTCCGCCGCCCGGTGAAGTCGTCGCCCTACATAGCTCATTTCTTCGACGCATATCGCTCGAAGGTCCCCTTCGTAGAGGAGGATGTGGTGATGGCCGACTATATCCCCGCCACACTCGACTTCCTGAAAGGATACAGCATCGAAATACCGGAATAATTCCCGACGCCTGAAGAAGTCCGGCAGGGAGAAATTCCAGCCGGGAGTAATTCCGGCGCCGATAAAACGAATATGCGAAGGAGAGGCAACGGATG
>SFOK01000166.1 GCA_004552395.1 Bacteroidales bacterium
TCCGGTGGGTTCGCCACCCTGAACGGAAGCACAAAGATAGTAACTATTTTGCTATCCGAAAAATGCCATTATCTGGCCGAGCACCCGTTCCGGACCTCGACGGCCATGATAAAGGTTCATTTCATGGACGAGCACCCGATCCGGACCTCGGCATCCATGAGAAAGGCTCATTTCATGGACAAACACCCGATCCGGACCTCGGCGTCCATGATAAAGGCTCATTTCATGGACAAACACCCGATCCGGAGCTCGGTGTCCATGAGAAAGGCTCATTTCATGGACGAGCGGAGATAGAAGACCATCTTCGCCACGCGAGGATGCCCCTGAGGTACTTGTAGGCATGGTGGCCGTGCCGAAGAGTGGCCAGAAGAGCCCCTCGCCACGCGGGATTGGCACTGAAGTACCTGTTGGCAGGGTGGCCGTGGCGAAGACCGTCCAGAAGACCCCCTCGCCACGCGGGGATGCCACTGAGGGGCTTGTGGGCGTGGTGGCCGTGACGAAGAGCAGCAGTAGATCAATCTGATGCCGGTTGAAGACCGGTTGCGGGACGGTTCTTGGTGGTGGAAGCCAGTGTCGGTTGCCGCGCAGCCCCTCGAGCAAAACACCGAGCAAACCGAAAGTCGTTCCAGGTGGTTGTAGGGCATATTCGCTTGCTCGGTGAGGTCCAATTGGCTTCACCGCGCAAGGCAATCTGCCTCTGAGATGCCTGTAGGCGGTGTTAGCCTGCTCGGTGAATGTCACGAGCCGGGGTCGGAAGGAACGGAATTGATGGGAAACATTGCCGGAGCGCGGTTGGTGGCGCAGTCGGAGCGCGGTTGGAGCTCAGTTAGAGCATGGTATAAGCACGGTTAGAACGCGGTCGGAGCGAAGCCGGAGCGCGGAGGGTAACGCAGCCGGAGTACGATTGGTGGCGCAAACGGAGCGCGGAGGGAGCGCGGTCAGAGCGCGGTCAGAGCGCAGTCAGAGCGCGGTCGAAACGCGGCCAGAAGGAGCGGAATGGATGGCAAAAAAAATTGCCGGGGCGGGGGCGCACCGGCAATAATTTGAACTGTTGCTGTTTTCCGGAGCGGGGATCATCGGCCGGGGGTTGCCGGGGCAGAGAGGGGTACGAGAAAAATCGATGGACTTTACGTCGATGCAACGGATATTCTGGTTCCAAGCCGTTCGGTAGTAAAGTTTAAGCGTGCTAAGGTCTGTAGCGGACGTGAACTGTGTGGCGCTTGGCAGATTCTCCGGAACCATCCCCTCCCTGTGTTGGGCGCCGATAGGGATGTCGAAGTTGTTAAGAATATGAAAGGCCTGAATCACAGTTTCAAAAGAGGTTGGCCATTCCGGTGCAGAGGTGCTGAAGAGAGCGGCTCTGACAAAACGGGACGGTGGTGTGAAATCTCCTGGAAGGCCGAGCATTGCGCTGTTGCCACCAAGAGGCGAAATTCTGAGGGTCGCATCGGCCGATTCGGTGTTGCCGATTGCGAGGGTCTGGTCCGGGGCGGCTCCCGGCATGAGATTGACGTAGTTCCGCAGGTTGGTAAGATGGAATTCGAATCCCGGGGAGTTTGTGAGCGTCCCGATCGGATTCTCGTAGAAAACCGGCTCTCCGTCGACATATTCAAGGACCACTACGCGGCCGCATGGCTCGCTGAAACGCCAGTGGACGGTGCCGACTTTGGGGTCGAGGCCGGTGACCCTGACGCCCTTGATGGCTTCCTTGACTTCATCGATGGTGGAACAGGTGGAAAGGGCCCAGCTGACGAGCTGCATGTCGCAGAGGCTCACAGAAGCCTGTGCGGGGTCATATTCAGGATATTCACCAAACTCGGGGAAGAAGAAAAGGCCCGCGGAAAGACCCGCTTCGTTGACTCCTTCGACGACAAATTTCTCATATTCAGTGAATATGCCGACGTAGCCGAACCGTGCAGAGAAGGTCGCTCCGTTCTCGCCTTCCGGCGTGAGAGAGACCTGGGAGTAGTTGCGTGGGACAACAGCGTAGCCGCAGTTCATCGGGTCTTTGAGCCACTCGACCGTGCGGGCCACGACGCGGCTGCCATCCTTCGCTTTCAGTCCGATGCCGGTGCATGCAAGGGCATCGCCGAGGCCGGCCGTCAGCATCGCCGACAGCACAACAGTAACAGCCAATAGATACTTTTTCATAATCGACAAAATAGTCTGATACTGATGTTACTGCAAAAATCGTGTCT
>SFOK01000066.1 GCA_004552395.1 Bacteroidales bacterium
TGATATTGCCTACAGTGATCACAGGCACATCGAAACGCTTCGACGGCAATATGCCGAAGTCGAAACATTTATTGCGTACATAGGTCACAGCCCCGTAGATCCACGACAAGGGCGTGAGTATGCAGGCAATCGCCGTATCATATTTCGAACGTGTCTGAGTCACTTCGTCTTTAATTTTCTTTTCTTTGGTCAGGGTTTCTTAACCCTCACCTTTTAATTTTTGTTTCCGGACAGGAAGCCGGTTAGAAATTTAGTTCGTTTAACAATTCACAGCAGAATGCCTGCCGTTGCGCGGGTCAATCGGGTCAGATACGGACGCGGCTCACGGGTAGCAGGGCCTTGATTCGGTCCTCGCCCAGAATTGTGCGGAGAGCGTCGAGTATCTTGCTATTGACATGATCGCTGCTCATCCCTTCCATAAGCGACTTCAGACGAGGCGATGCTCCGCCTCCGAGAAGAAGCCCAAGCGTGTCGTCGACCTGCGGGTAAATGCCGATATGGAAATCGTTGCCGGTCTTGGCCTGCGAGGCTGTCCAGTTCACAGCCTCCTCAAGCGAACCGATATAGTCTATGAGTTTGAGGCGCAATGCTGTCGGAGCGCTTATCGGGCGTCCGTCGGCAATCGCCTTTATATCAGAGACTTTCATCTTGCGGCCCTCGGCACAGCGTTTCACGAACAGTTCGTACCCGTCGTTGACCATGTTCTGCATCGCGGCTGTCTGCGCCGGAGTCATAGGCTCGAAGAGTGTGGGGAAAAGCGCGTCGGGATTCGTGGCCACTGTCTCCACATTCATGCCCAGTTTCTGAGTGAGTCCCTGTATGTTGGGGATAAGACCGAAGATACCTATCGAACCGGTCACTGTGAAACGGTCAGCGAAAATGCAGTCGGCGCCACACGATATGTAGTAACCGCCCGACGCGGCGTAATCGCCCATCGACACGGCCACAGGTTTGTTCTTCTTCTTGAAAGTCTCCACAGCCTCCCAGATCTGTTCGCTGCCGAAGGCCGATCCGCCGGGCGAATTTACCCTGAGGACCATTCCTTTCACATCGTCGTTTTCGGCGAGTTCCAGGATTGTCTTCACAGTCTGCTGCGAGTCGATGCCGCCGAAGCCGCCGTCAATCTCGCCGCAGGCGTAGACCACAGCTATCTGGTTGTCCAACATATTGTTGACAGGGCTCCACTTGGTGTTCGACATGGCAGCCATCTGCGGTGTGGCAACATTCTCAAGAGTCTCCTCCTGCCCGCATGCTTTGGAGACCATCTCTTCCACTTCGTGACGGTATTTCAGACCGTCCACGAGCTTCTTATCGAGCGCAAACTGAGCTGTCCTCACACTTATGAAGTCGCGGTTAATCAGCGAGTCTATATCGCCGGCTTTCAACTTGCGGCTGCGGGCCAGCTCGCCGGAAAATTGATTCCAGATCGTGTCCAGGACCTCCATGGTCTGACGGCGGGCATAGTCGCTCATATGCGCCTCGGTGTAAGGTTCGACGGCGCTCTTGCCCTCTCCTACCCTCACGACCTGGAACTGCACGCCGACTTTGTCAAAGAGATCTTTGAGGAAAAGTGTCTGACCTCCAACGCCGTGCAAGTCAACTGATCCCGCCGGATTCAGGTAGAGATAGTCGGCAGCCGTAGCCACAAAATATGAAGCCTGCGAATAAGTGTCGGCGTAGGCAAAGATCTTTTTGCCCGACGCCTTGAACTCAATCAGCGCGTCGCGCACGGCGTTGACCGAAGCAGGCGACGAACTCAGAGCGCCGCAGTCGAGATAGATAGCCTTGATGCGGTCGTTGACCTTCGCCTCGCCGATAGCCGCCGTGAGAGTCTCAACGGACTGATATTGATCAAGTTCGCCTGCAAGCAGGGACGACAGCGAGAGCTCCAGCGGCGTTTCGCGTTCCAAGAGCTCGCCGTTCAGTTCGATGCGGAGCACCGAGTCTTTGGGTATCTCGGCCTCTTTGGATATGAGTATGCCGATTATGCCCACTATAAGTATGAAAAAAGTCAGAGCCGACAAAAGAATCGCCAGCCAAGCTCCCACAAACGATGAGAGCACATTCATGAAAAACTTTTTTAGCATACTTTCTTTATCTTCAGTTTTTTTAGAATCTATTGATTCTCAGTTATCTTTTGATTTTTTAGAATCGGTCGATTTTTCGGTTTTCTAATTTTTCAGAATCGGCTGATTCTCAATGCCAAATTTTTTCTGTCAGCTGATGCGTTTGCAGTGCTGTCCTTTTGGTGCGGGACGTCAGCAGAGGTCGCGGACCACGCCTTTGATCTCCTCGGCAAGGCGGTCGGCCTCCTCCATGGTGTGAGCCTCGGAATAGATACGGATGATCGGCTCGGTATTCGACTTGCGGAGATGCACCCAGCTGTCGGCGAAGTCTATCTTCACGCCGTCGATGTCGGTCACCTTCTCCGCTGCATACTTATCCTTCATTGCAGCGAGTATGCGGTCCACATCGATCTCGGGGGTGAGCTGTATCTTGTTCTTGGCTATGGCGTAGCCCGGATAACCGGCTTTAATCTCAGTCACCTTCTTGCCTGACTTGGCGAGCAGCGAGAGGAAGAGAGCCACTCCCACAAGAGCGTCGCGGCCATAATGCAGCTCGGGATAGATCACACCGCCGTTGCCTTCGCCGCCTATCACGGCTCCTGTCTCCTTCATCCTGGCCACTACGTTGACCTCGCCCACAGCCGCGGCTGAGTAGCTGCAGCCCCCGTGAGAGGCAGTGACATCTCTGAGCGCGCGCGACGAGCTCAGATTGCTCACCGTGTTGCCGGGAGTGTGCGAGAGCACGTAATCCGCCACCGAGACGAGCGTGTATTCCTCCACGAACATCTCGCCGTTCTCCATGACGATAGCCAGACGGTCCACATCGGGATCCACTACGAAACCCACATCGGCCACACCCTGCTTCATCAGGTCGGCGATCTGAGTGAGGTTCTCGGGGATCGGCTCGGGAGTGTGGGCAAACTTGCCCGTGGCCTCGCAGTTGAGTTCTATCACATTCTTCACACCGAGAGAGCGAAGCAGCTCAGGTATGACAATGCCGCCCACAGAGTTGACGGCATCCACAGCCACCGTAAAGCCGGCGTTGCGGATAGCCTCAGTATCCACGAGCGGGAGGCGCTTCACCATCTCTATGTGTTTGCGGTTGTAGGTGTCGTTGGTGTGTACATGGCCCAGCTCATCGACACCGGCAAACTCGAACTCCTCCGTCTCGGCCAGACGAAGCACCTCCTTGCCTTCGGCGTCGTTGAGGAACTCGCCGCGTTCGTTGAGCAGCTTAAGAGCGTTCCACTGCTTGGGGTTATGGCTTGCGGTGATTATGATACCGCCGCAGGCATTCTCCTCAGTCACAGCTATTTCGGTGGTCGGTGTGGAAGCGAGTCCTATGTTGACCACATCGAAGCCCATGGCAGTGAGAGCGCCCTCCACCAGAGAGTTCACCATGGGGCCCGACAGGCGGGCATCGCGGCCCACCACAATCACATTGCTGCTCTTGGAAGTGTGTTTGCGTATAAAAGCTGCATACGCCGATGTGAATTTCACCACATCGACCGCCGAAAGACCTTCACCCATGCGGCCGCCTATCGTGCCGCGGATTCCGGATATGGATTTTATCAGTGACATCTGTTAAATGTTAGTTTATAGTATCCTCGCCTTCATGCGGTTGCCCTCACCGTATAACCTCGCCTTCTCTGACGGAAGCGCTTTGCCGATGCGGCTCTGAGTCCGCTGCCCGGCAGGTGCGGGGTTATCCTCGGAGCGGCGACGTCAATAGTAGGCGGGGAAATATTTCACATTGAATATGAAAGGCTGACACTGGCCGGTCTCGCCCTGGAAGCCGTAATAGCTGCGCAGCACGAGGTTGACCTCGCAGTCGAGCCCCAGATAGAAAAGCGGTGTCTGGATACCGGAGCCGTAAGTCTGCGATGTCTCGGCATAGAGATCGTCGAAGCGGAACGAAGTGGAGTTGCCGTTGCCCACATTTCCGGCGTTGCCCTCGGATGCCGGGGGATCGTATCCGTGATACATATCCAGAATGTTGGTGCGGGTATAGCGGAAGAAAATCTGCTGTCCTTTTCTGGCCTTCTTCCTCTTGTCGCCGGGGTTCACTACCTGCATATATATGAATCCGTCTTCATCCATACGGTAGAACGGAGCGTCCTCGCCGCAGATGAACACGGAATCCTCGGGGATCTCGTTTATTACCTTCTGATTGGAGAGCCACCAGTTGGTAGCCTTCTCCTCGTCGCGCAGCAGTTCGGAGTAGCTCTTCGATTTACTGCACGCGAATGTGGCGGCGCAGAGAGCCGTCAGCGTTAAAATTTGGAATATTCTTGCGGTTGTTATCTTCATTTCTCTTTAAGTTCTTGGTAAGTCGCCCCACGATTTTCAGGCTCGAGATAGCTGTCGAACTCGGGCATTATCTTCTCACACAGCCTGATGCACTCCTGCAGCGAGCCGTGGTATTTGCCGCCGGCCGCCATACGGTGCCCTCCCCCGTCGAAATATTTCTCGCAGATCAGGTTCACCGGAAAATTATCGACACTGCGGGTCGAGACCTTGATGCAGTCGGTGTCCTCGCGCAGGAATATGGAGTAGGTCACACCGTCGACTTCGCCTGCCCTGTCCACAAGTCCTTCCGAGTCGCCCTTCTCGTAGCTGTAACGCTCCAGATCCTCGGCCGAGAGCCACACCAGCGCCGCGCGGTGTTTGCGGAAGAGTTTGAGATTGTTGAGCATGGCTAACGCCTGAAGCTGCATGGAGTTCAGGCTGTGTGTGTGGAGCGCCTTCTTGACGATAGCCGACTTGTCCACACCCTTCTTCATCAGTTCGAGCATGACCAGATAAAGCTCCGGATTATTGCAGTTCACGCTCAGGTTCTTGGTGTCGGTGATTATGCCTGTGCAGAGACAGGTGGCCGAATCAAGGTCCATCGCCGTGTAGAGGCCCATGGCAGCTATCAGCCTGAACATCACTTCGGAAGCCGACGACATTTCGGGGAAGGAGAATGTGAGGTCGGCAAACGGTTCCGGGCCCAGGTGATGGTCTATGAGCACCTTGGCCGCCTTAGATTCCTCAAGAAGCTCGCCGAGCAGTTCCTGGCGGCTTATGCGATTGAAATCGCAGCAGACGATCAGGTCGGCCTCGCGCATGAGACGTTTGCAATACTCCTGATAGCGGGTATAGACCACCACATCCTCTATGCCCGGCATGAAGCGGAGCTGCTGCGGAGGAGTGTCGGGAGTGATCACCTTGGCGTTCTTGTCCAGAGCCTTAAGGAGATGATACAGGCCGAGCGTCGAGCCCATGGCATCCCCGTCGGGACGCACATGGCACGTGATCACGATATGCCCGGAGCTTTCGAGCATCCTCCGGAACCGGACAGCGTGCTTGTCGTCGATGGTCTTCTGTATCATTACTCAGTCTGCTCTTCGCGGCGGGAAACAAAGGGCTGTCCAAGCCACTCCCGGGAGCCTGTCAGCTCCGGAAGCCATGGGGCGGAGGCCGCTGCAGCATCGCTTCCACCGCTGCGATATGATTCTACAAAGATAGCAATTATCTGCGGAATTTGAGTTAACTTTGCAGAAGATTTTTTGAAGCAGCCGAAAGCGAAACGGCCATCGCCTCGCACAAACAGCTGAAGTTCAAATATTTGCCGCGCTTTAACTGCTTCCTCAATCAAAGACCTATGGCTACAAAAGAAGAAAAACTTCAGGCATTCAGCCGCCTGCTCGACGTGCTCGACGAGCTCCGCGTGAAATGTCCCTGGGACCGCAAACAGACCAACGAATCGCTCCGCCCCAACACTGTGGAGGAAGTGTTCGAGCTCTGCGACGCGCTAATATCCGACGATGTGCCCAACATCAAAAAGGAGCTCGGCGACGTGCTACTCCACGTCTGCTTCTACTCCAAAATCGCCGACGAGCAGGGACGCTTCGACATCGCCGACGTATGCAAGGCTCTCACCGACAAACTCATCTACCGCCATCCTCACATCTACGGCGAAGTAAAGGCCGACACTCCCGAAGCCGTGAAGGAGAACTGGGAACAACTCAAGCTCAAGGAGAAAGGGGGCAACAAGACGGTCCTGGGCGGTGTGCCGAGCGCTCTGCCCGCTCTCATCAAGGCCAACCGCATACAGGAGAAAGCCCGCAACGCCGGCTTCGACTGGGATACCCGCGAACAGGTCTGGGACAAGGTGCGCGAAGAGCTATCAGAGGTAGAGGCCGAGATGAAATCCGGCTCCGAGAATAACCTGCAGAAGGAGTTCGGCGACCTGCTTTTCGCCGTGGTCAACGCTTCGCGTCTCTACGGTGTCAACCCTGAAAACGCTCTTGAGCTCACCAACCGCAAGTTCATCAGCCGCTTCAACTATATCGAAGCCAAGGCCAAGGAGATGAACCGCGACCTCCGCGACATGACTCTCGCCGAGATGGACGCCCTCTGGGACGAAGCAAAAAGCCTCGAGAACGGCCGCTGATCCCCGTTCCCGGGCGGCCGGAGCCGGGGGGATAAACGCCTCGGACGCCGCGTGAGAATGAGCGACCCGCCTCACATCTGATTTTAACTCTTTTTAACAACACCTGCGCTGTTTCATGATCCTCTGCATCACCGAGAAACCGAGCGTCGGCAAGGACATAGCGTCGATACTCGGCGCCTCAACCCGTCGCGACGGATATTACGAAGGCAACGGCTACTGCGTGAGCTGGACCTTCGGACATCTCTGCACACTCAAGGAACCTCACGATTACTGCGACCAGTGGCGACGATGGTCGCTGGGCGCGCTGCCCATGATACCGCCCCGCTTCGGCATAAAGCTGATCGACGACGCCGGGATTCAGAAACAGTTTCATGTGCTTGAGGATCTGATAGCCAAAGCCGACGAGGTGATAAACTGCGGCGATGCCGGGCAGGAGGGTGAGCTCATCCAGCGGTGGGTGATGCAGAAGGCGTGCTGCACGAAGCCCGTGAAGAGGCTCTGGATATCGTCGCTCACCGACGAGTCGATACGCGAAGGGTTCCAAAACCTGCGGCCCGATTCCGAGCTCGTGCCGCTCTACAACGCAGGACTATGCCGCGCCATCGGCGACTGGATACTCGGCATGAACGCCACGCGCCTCTACACGCTCAAATACGGCGCCCGCGGACAGGTGCTCTCCGTGGGCCGCGTCCAGACCCCTACTTTGGCTCTTGTCGTGAACCGTCAGCGCGAGATAGAGAACTTCGTGCCGACCGATTCGTGGGAGCTGCGCACCATATACCGCGAAGTGACGTTCACCTCATCTCTCAAGCCCTTCGCCGAAGAGAAGAAGGGTCTCGAGCGGCTCGAGAAACTCAAAGAGAAGCCGCTCACCGTCACCGACATAACCCGCAAGAAAGGTAAGGAAGCGCCGCCGAGGCTGTTTGACCTCACGTCGCTGCAGGTAGAATGTAACCGCAAATTTTCCATGAGCGCCGACGACACGTTGCGTACCATCCAGTCGCTCTACGAGAAGAAACTGACTACCTACCCGCGTGTGGACACCACATATCTCACCGACGACGTCTACCCCAAATGCGGCCCCATCCTCAACTCACTTGCCGATTATCAGGAGCTGCTGCAGAATATCCGCGGGAAGAAGCTGCCCAAGTCGAAGAAGGTCTTCGACAATTCCAAAGTCACCGACCACCACGCAATAATACCTACAGGCCAGCCCCTCCCCACCAATCTCACCGACTATGAACTGAAAGTATTCCACACCATAGCCCGCCGTTTCGTCTCCGTCTTCTTCCCGGATTGCGAATTCGAGCAGACGGTGGTGAGCGCAAAGGTGGAGGATGTAAATTTCAAGGCGTCGGGCAAGGTGATCACCAACCCCGGCTGGAAGATCGTCTATACCAAGGACAAGGCCGATGAGGCGGAGGATGCCTCGAAAAAGGATGACGATAAAGTGCTACCGGCGTTCACAAAGGGTGAGACAGGTCCGCAGGAACCGTTCCTTGCCAAAAAGACCACCCAGCCGCCGAAATATTTCACGGAAGGTACGCTGCTGAAAGCGATGGAGACGGCAGGCAGTCTTGTGGACGACGAGGAGCTCCGCGAGGCGCTCAAGGCCAACGGTATCGGCCGGCCTTCCACACGAGCCGCCATCATAGAGATACTCTACAAACGCGGATATATACGCAAGGAGCGCAAGAGTTTGCGAGCCACCGAAGCCGGCTGCGCCCTCATAGACCTCATCCGCGAGGATGCACTCAAAAGCGCCAGACTCACAGGTATCTGGGAGAACAAGCTGCGCCGCATAGAAGCAGGAAGCTACGAACCTGCAGAATTCCTTGCGGAACTTAAGGAGATGATCCGCCAGATAGTGTTCACCGTGCTGTCCGACAATACGCCCCGCACAATCCGGTCAGCCACCAATTGATTTTTGCCGCCGCAGTCCCGATTATTGACCGATTTTTAAATATTTCAGAAATTTCCCGAAAAAATTGTAAAAATTTTCGGAAATTATTTGCATGTGTAAAATATTGTGACTAACTTGCAACCGTAAAAACTATGCCTGACCCTATCTTAAAACTGGTGTTATCAAGCAGACAACTAAAATATCACCATATTATGCAAAAAAATACGAATATTTAGTCTAATTGCGACTTCGCTTGTGACTCTGACAGCTGTATCCGTTCCGTCGAATATCGCGGGCAAAAGTGCGCATCTGCGTTCCGGCGCAAAGGAGTCAATCGCTCAGCAGCATGAATCCATAATGGCTCAGGATGCGCCTGCGCTCTACGCCACGAACGGCGAGGGCTGGTCGGTGCGCATGAATGTAGGTCTTGAAAAGTGGTTCACTTTCATTGAGTTCGAAAACGACGAATCGACCAATTACTATGAGTACCCGTCGTATTGGGTGACGCTGTACGCCTATAATAACGACGCGGAAAAGCCCACCAAAATCTACTACGATCTTTTCTGGCCCTGCGCCGCGATGGCTGACCACTATAAGGACAGCGACTGGTTCAAAGGTGAGAATTTCGACTGGGACCGCGCGGCCAAGGAGTATGGGTCGCTGGAGGCCGCTCAGGCGCCGGCACCGATAGCTACCATAGCGAAGATCATGGAGACGGAGGGTCCGGCTTACGTCCTTCCCGACGGCATGGTGCCTCCTTTATACGGTTGCGCCGACATTAAGAACCTGAATCCGTGCCCGCACTCGTGCACCTACGAGGGCAAGACGGGCTATCAGTTGAAACCGGCGAAAGTGACCTCAGGCCCGGTCGACTATAAGGAGGCCGCCTATCTGCTGATAAAATCATACGACGAGGAGAGCATGACCCTGGATTTTACGATGTACGCTCCGATGGGGACTCCGAAATCGGGCGACGTGAAAGTGGAAGCGACCGTGGAGGAGACGATGAGCACCACGGCTCCTGACTTCGGTTTCTCGCCTATCAACGTAACTCCGGGTGAGGCTCACGTATTCAACCTGGGCGCTGCCGACGCGGAGTATGAACTTGGCGAAGGCAAGACTCTTGGCGACTGTTTCGAGAATTTCAAACCGGCACAGATGTACTGTCTGGCTTACTGTACGGCGCCTTACACATTCGAGGGGCAATATGACGCCACTACCCTACCTGCGAGCCCCAAAGCCGACGGTGAAGCAGCAGCGATGGATCTCAGCTATGTGATAAGCTATTTCACTCTTGAGGAAAATGAGACCGAGAACGCTCCCTCCGGAATTGCCGAGGAAGAATTCTACACTGC
>SFOK01000067.1 GCA_004552395.1 Bacteroidales bacterium
ACCGAAGACGGCCTCACCGAAGATGCTGCCGTTCATCTTGCTTGTGCCAAGCACTCGATTGACAAAAATGATAGGCACTTCCTTGATTTTGTAGCCGAGCTTGTGGGCCTTGAATTTCATCTCGATCTGGAATGCGTAGCCCTTGAACTCGATCTTGTCGAGCCTTATGTCTTCGAGGACCCGACGTGTCCAGCATACAAATCCGGCCGTCGTGTCGCGCACCTTCATGCGGGTGATGAAGCGCACATAAGCCGAGGCATAGTACGACATGAGCACACGTCCCATGGGCCAGTTAACCACATTGACTCCGGACACGTAGCGCGAGCCGACAGCCAAGTCGGCGCCTTCGCGGCAGGCAGCGAGCAATTTCGGCAGGTCGTTGGGATTGTGGGAGAAGTCGGCATCCATCTCAGTGATGTAATTGTAGCCGCGGGCAAGAGACCATTTGAAGCCATGGATGTATGCCGTGCCAAGACCGAGCTTCCCTTCGCGTTCCTCGATGAAGAGACGTCCGGCATATTTACCCGCCATCAATTCCTTGACTACATTAGCCGTGCCGTCAGGCGAGCCATCGTCGATCACAAGGATATCGAAGCCTTCAGGCAATGCGAGGACGGCGTCTATAATGTTGGAGATATTCTCTATCTCGTTGTAAGTGGGAATGATAACAAGTGCTTCTGACATGCCGTAACTGAAAAATTTCCTACAAAGATAGCAAATAATCCGCAGTTAGCGCGCAGCTGACCCGAAAATATTGAAATTTCGTCGGGGGGATCGGGGGGATCGGGGATCAGGGGATCAGGAGAAGAGGGCGCGGCAGAGCTCGTCGACGCGGGCGACTTCTCGGATTGAGATTGTGTATTTGTCTTTGACGCCTTTGAGATTGCCCTTAGGGATATAGATAGTCTTAAAGCCGAGTTTCTGAGCCTCGGCCACACGCTGTTCCATGCGGGTCACAGCCCTGATCTCGCCCGTTAGACCGACTTCGCCGGCAAATGCCACGTCGGCCGGAATATTGAGGTCGAAATTGCTCGAGAGGATAGCGACAATCACAGCCATGTCAAGCGCCGACTCGGCTACTTTGAGGCCACCCACAATGTTTAGAAACACATCCTTGGAGGCGAGTTTGAAGCCGACACGTTTTTCAAGCACCGCGAGCAGCATATTCATGCGCCGGGGATCGAAACCGGTGACACTGCGTTGCGGAGTACCGAAAGCGGCGGTGCTCACAAGGGCCTGCACCTCGATGAGAAACGGTCGCGGTCCCTCCATGGTGACACCGACAGCCGTGCCCGATATCTTGCCGTCGCGCTCCGTGCCGAGTAGCATCTCGGCAGGGTTAGTGACCTCCCTGAGACCGTTGCGCACCATCTCGTAGATGCCGATCTCGTTGGTGGATCCGAAACGGTTCTTGATCGGGCGTATGAGGCGGTAGAGATACTGCCGGTCGCCCTCAAACTGAATCACCGTATCCACGATATGCTCGAGTACTTTCGGGCCGGCAATGGCGCCCTCCTTCGTGATGTGGCCCACAAGAATTACCGGCACGCCGCTCTCCTTGGCGTAACGCAGAAAACGAGCAGCACACTCGCGTATCTGGCTCACAGAGCCCGCAGCCGACTCTATATCTTCCGACGCAATGGTCTGTATGGAGTCAATCACCACGAGCCCCGGCTGTACATTCTCGATCTGAGTGAATATACGGTCGATATCCGTTTCGCAGAGGATGAAAGTGTTGTCAGCGACCTTCCCGATACGGTCAGCACGGAGTTTGAGCTGATGAGCCGACTCCTCGCCCGAGACATAGAGGATAGTCTTGCCCCTCATGCTGAGTATATTCTGTAGTATGAGCGTGGACTTGCCAATACCCGGCTCACCTCCTATAAGAGTGAGGCTTCCGGCAGTCAGTCCGCCGCCCAACACTCGGTTCAGCTCCTCGCTCGGCATGTGAATGCGCGGCTCCTCCAGAGCCTCTATCCTGCTGATAGGCACCGGCTTGGAATCCCCGCGGAGCAACCCTTTGTCACTTCGGGAGCCCTGTTTCTGCACAGAGACCTTCTCCTCCACAAAACTGTTCCAGGTTCCGCACGAGGGACATTTGCCCATCCATTTGGGTGCTTCGTATCCGCAGTTGCTGCAGAAATATGCTGTCTTAGTCTTAGCCATAAGAGAGTGCGTTTAAAATTGTCGACGCCTGAATTCAGAAAGCGTGATACCGGTAGCCATAGAGACATTGAGCGATTCGGAAGTCGGTTCGCCGGGAGGGTACGACGGGATGAGGAGCGGGTCAGTGACCAGACGACGCAGGTCAGCCGAGATACCTTTACCCTCGTTGCCCATGACGATAAAGCCGTTCGCCGCCAGAGGCTGACTGTAGATATTCTCCCCTTCGAGAAGAGTGCCGAACACTCTGAGTTGAGGATACTTACCGACCAGCGCTCCGAGATCCGTATAAAGCAGACTGACGCGCGAGATGGCGCCCATGGTGGCCTGCACCGTTTTGGCATTGAAAAGATCGGCCGTATCGTGAGAAGCCGCTATATGCCTGACACCGAACCAGTCAGCCACACGGATGATAGTACCCAGATTTCCGGGATCCTGTACCCCGTCGAGCAAGAGAGTGAGCCTGCTGCAGATACCGCTCTCCCACTCCGCCCGATCCAGCTCCGGTTTGCGGTAATAAGCTATGACATCGGCGGGAGTGGAGAGGCCGGAGAGACGAGCCATCTCGGCCGGAGAGGCCTCAAGCGCCTCAGAGCGGGGATTCTCGCTAAGCCAGCGCGGTGTAGCCACAAGGTAATAAAGGTCGAAATGCCCAAGGGTATCAACCACACACTTGGCCCCTTCGGCACAGAAAAGACCTTCCGCATCGCGCTGCTTCTTCTGCTTCAGCCGGGCCAGACTCTGTAATTTCGTTTTCGAGATTTTCATTCCAAAGGATAAAGTTAGACATTTTTGCCCGAACCTGCAAATATTGCGTCCAAATCTGCCACCGGAACCGGAAATTTTTATTATATTTGCAAATGCAAACTAACCCAACCCAAACAATGCTGAAAAAACTACTTACAGCCACACTCCTCCTTCTCACCGCAGCCTTCACCGCATCGGCAGTAGAATGGACCGACACCATAGCAGTGATCAATCACGCCATAACAGCCAACATAGAGAGGACACCTAAAGCGCTGAGTCTTACCGTGATCGGCAGTGGAGCCGATCACGAGTTCTACTATCACTATTCAGCCGGGCCGGAAGGTGAAACGCTGGAGGGAGCCGACGTCACAGACCTGAGCGGCTGCGACATAGTGGTGAGTCGCAACGCCAAGTCGCTCAACGTCGAGGCCACAGGAGCCGTGAACCGCATCTTCTCCATACCGATGGAAGACGAGAGCGCGTTCGATATTAGCCGCACATACACGAACCCCGCCTTAGCAGTCTGCTCCAACAGCGACGGCTCCAGCTGGAGTCTGTTCAGCTCCGGTTTCTCCGTCGGATTCGTGGGCGACATCGACTCCGACACCGATATGGGGTTCAAGATGGGACAAAGCATGGAGTTCACGCTCGATAATATAGCCGGTATACAATGGAAAGACCGTACACGCCACAATACGCTCAGCCTCGGTATCGGTGTCAATTGGCGCACATATTCACGCTCCGGCGAAGGGTTACTCAATCTCAGCGATGGCAAGATCGGCATAGCAGAAGTTGCCGGACCCGAAGGTTATGCTCCGCTTAAATCGCGACTGAAAGTATTCAGCCTGCAATTCCCACTGCGATATAACTACCACTGGAAGAAAGACTTCAACATCGGACTCATGGCGATACTCAACGTGAACACCCACGGCAGTATCAAGCAACGCTACAGAAACGGCGAAGGCGAAGTGGCCAAACTTTTTCAAAATGTCAACGGGCAGCTGCGCAAAGTGACCGTAGATTTCAAAGTCAATCTGCAATTCTGTCCCGGAGTGGCGCTCTACCTGCGTTACTCGCCCATGAAAGTGCTTAAGAAAGACGCGGGTCCGCAGTTCTCGACCCTCTCCACCGGTCTCACATTCTTTTATTGATCCGCTCCAAAGCAGTGCTGAGATAGCCGAAATAGCTTTATCTAATTTAGCTATGGTAGCTATAGTAGCTATGGTAGCTATTTGGCAGAGAAAGTTGCTGAAAAGAGGCTGCAGTTCATGGCGAACATGCAGCCTCTTAAACATTTATTTGCACTGAAATTCAGCGTCGAGAGTGATCAGGGATAAAGCCTCGCGACTTCCGATTCAGCGCCCTGAGGGAATTAGAGATCGAGTTTATGGAGCGGGAGGTTGAAAGCCTCAGCCACGCCGGGGAATGTAACCTTGCCATCAACGATGTTGACACCGTCGGCCAGACCCTTGTCGGCCTTGCAAGCCTCTTTCCAGCCCTTGTTGGCGAGCTTCACTGCGTAAGGCAGAGTAGCGTTTGTAAGTGCGAGTGTGGATGTGTAAGGCACGGCGCCGGGGATGTTGGCCACAGCGTAGTGAACAATACCGTCGACTACGAAAATGGGGTCGGAGTGTGTGGTGGCGTGAGATGTCTCGAAGCTACCGCCCTGGTCAATGGCTACGTCGACCATGACTGTGCCGGGACGCATCAGTTTGAGCATATCCTTGGTAATCAGGTGAGGAGTCTTGGCACCCGGGATGAGCACGGAACCGATCACGAGGTCAGTGTCGGGAAGCTCCTGCTCGATATTGTGGCGGCTCGAATAGAGAGTCTTCACGTTCTTGGGCATAACCTCTGCGAGATGACGGAGAGTGTTGAGGTTGATATCTGTGATAGTGACGTCGGCACCGAGACCTGCAGCCATGAGGGCAGCGTTTCGGCCCACAACGCCAGCGCCGAGCACGAGAACTTTGGCCGGTTTAACGCCCGGGACACCGCCCATAAGAATGCCGCGTCCGCCCTGGGGCTTCTCGAGGAAACGAGCGCCCTCCTGGATCGACATACGTCCGGCAACCTCACTCATTGGCACGAGGAGAGGAAGACGTCCGTCGCGGTCGCGTACGGTCTCATAAGCAATACATGTAGCTCCCGATTTGAGCATGGCCTCTGTGAGAGGATAATCGCTCGCGAAGTGGAAATAAGTGAAAAGGAGCTGACCTTTGCGAACCAGAGGATATTCGGGTTCAATAGGCTCTTTCACCTTGATAATCATCTCGGCTATGGCATAAACTTCTTCGATTGTAGGGAGCATCTTTGCGCCTGCTGCCTCATACATGGCGTCGGAAAATCCGGAGCCTTCGCCGGCTGTGGCCTGAACATAGACTGTGTGTCCGTTGTTTACGAGTTCTTTCACTCCGGCGGGAGTAGCGCCCACTCGGTTCTCATTGTTCTTGATTTCTTTGGGAATTCCTATAATCATGGTTTCTGATTTAATAGGTTGGTAATTAGATTATTATTCGGTTGTCAGCTTCGGTATGCCTTAGCCGACTCAAAATTACAAAAAATGAGAAAAAAGAGAAAAATTTTTTGGCTTTTTTTTGAAAATAATTTTACGGCAAGAAATATCGCTTAAAAGTGCCAGAAAAGCGAAACGCCGGGAACCGGAACAAATAGGCGCCGTTCCTTCAGAGCGATGATTCCCCTGAGAGTATATCAGGTGACGGAGAGTAGGACGAAGGACCGGGATTAGAGAAAGCCCCGCAGAAAAAGCGGGAGGCTGCATCGCCGCGCATTTCTCTCTGCGAAAGCGATACAGCCTCACTGCTGTGTGATTATGTCCCGAAGGAGAATATAACCGAAAACAGTTAATCAAAATCAGGGGAACAGACTCCGCCGGACCGTTTATTTCTCTTTAGCGGCCGATTTGCGGGTAGTAGAAGCTGCCTTTCCGGCTTTTGCAGAAGAGGTGCGGGCCGTCTTGCGCGGAGCGGCTGCCGGACGCGAGGATTTGCGTACCGATGCCGAAGGACGTCCCGGCTTGTTTACTCGGCGGAAGACCTGAGCGGTGCGGGCAGGCAGGTAAAGCTTAAGCCAGCCCTTTCCGGCCGGTTTGTAGAGCGGGTCAGGCATGGTGAAGTGAGCCACAGAATCGTCGATATTGCCGAAGCCTCCAAAAGCCCTGCTGTCGGAGTCGAGCACTGCGCGGTATTCCCCTTCCGGCGCTATCAGGCCGTAGTCTGTAAGCGAACGTGTCGGGCTCCAGTTGAAGACGAAGAGAAGATCGCCGCGCATGAATGCGAGCACCTGATCATCGTCTTTCTCCCAGATCTTCTCTATCGCCTTGGCCTGGAAATTATATTCGCCGGAGACGAGCTCGATCATGGCGCGGTCAAAGGCATTGAGGAACTTATATTTGAGGTCTTCGCGGTCCACGAGATCCCACTGGCGGCGGGCATACTTATAGCTCCAGCCGTTGCCCTCGCGCGGGAAGTCGATCCACTCCGGATGTCCCCACTCGTTGCCCATGAAGTTGAGATAGCCGCCGTTGATGGTAGCCAGTGTCACGAGGCGTATCATCTTATGGAGCGCCATGCCGCGTTCCACGGTGAAATTATTGTCGTCAACCATCATGTGCCAGTACATCTCCTTGTCGATGAGACGGAAAATGATGGTTTTGTCGCCCACGAGCGCCTGATCGTGGCTCTCGGCGTAGCTGATAGTCTTCTCGTCGGCACGACGGTTGGTGAGCTCCCAGAATATCGATGTGGGGTGCCAGTCTTCGTCCTTCTTCTCCTTGATCATTTTGATCCAGTAGTCAGGCACACCCATTGCCATGCGATAGTCGAAGCCTATGCCGCCGTCGTCGAACTTGAGACCCAGGCCCGGCATACCGCTCATCTCCTCGGCTATTGTGATGGCATGCGGGTTGATGTCGTGGATAAGTATGTTGGCCAGCGTGAGGTAAGTGATTGCGTTGGTGTCCTGACCGCCGTCGTAATAATCAGCGTAAGAGCCGAAAGCCTTGCCGAGACCGTGGTCGTAATAGAGCATCGAAGTGACGCCGTCGAAGCGGAAACCGTCGAACTTATACTCCTCGAGCCAGAACTTGCAGTTGGACAGGAGGAAATGGATCACCGAGTTCTTGCCGTAGTCGAAGCAGAGACTGTCCCAGGCGGGATGTTCGCCGCGCGAGTCGCCGTAGAAATAAGTGTCGCGGTGGCCGTCGATACGTCCCAGGCCCTCCACCTCGTTCTTCACGGCGTGGGAATGAACTATATCCATGATAACTGCGATACCGTTTTCGTGGGCAGTGTCGATGAGGCGCTTAAGGTCGTCGGGAGTGCCGAAGCGGCTTGAGGCGGCGTAGAAGCTCGAGACATGGTAGCCGAAAGAGCCGTAGTAAGGGTGCTCCTGGATAGCCATGATCTGTATGGCATTGTAGCCGTCGCGGACGATACGCGGAAGAATCTTGACGCGGAATTCCTCGTAGGTGCCAACTTTCTCCTCCTGCTCCGCCATGCCGATATGGCACTCGTAGATAAGCAGCGGTTTCACATCGGGCCGGAACTTCTTCACCTTGAACTGATAAGGTTCTTCAGGTGCATATACTTCGGCGCTAAATATATGTGTGTCGGCGTCCTGTACCACACGGGTGGCGTAAGCCGGTATGCGTTCGCCCTCGCCGCCGTCCCAGCGCACGAGCATCTTGAAGAGATCGCCGTGGTGAAGGGCCTCGGCCGGGAGTTTCAGCTCCCAGTTGCCGTCGCCGAAAGCCGTGAGGCGATATTCCTCCTTGGGCTGCCAGTCGGAGAAGGTGCCTATGAGAAAGATCTCGTTGGCATGAGGGGCATATTCGCGGAATACCCACGAACCGTTCTTCTGGCGGTGGAGCCCGAAGTAATTGTAAGCGTTGGCAAATTTCGACAGCGAGCCGCCGGTGGAGTCGGTTAGCTCGTGAAATTTCTTTATCACATCCTGGTGACGGCCCTCGATAGCATCGGCGTAAGGCTCGAGCCAGGGATCATTTTTTACAATGGGAAGCAGGGTTTTCATTTACTGCAGGGGTTATATAATTACTGTCCTTTTTCATAAATAACGCAGAGCGGCCGGGAATGTTTTGTCAGCGGCGCCGACGCTTTCTTCTTTTACGGTATTCGCCAAAGGGTTCTTCGCGGCTATACTCCGCGGCCCGGCGCTTCTGTTCGACGTGCTGAGGCTGAGCCGAAAATGCCGGCGTTTTCTGTACGGAGTGTGAATGAGCATCTGTATTTTTTAATGCTCTCGGCGCAGGCTTGGCCGCTGCATAGCGCGACAGGTCGATGCGGAGAGTGGCGAGAATGCCGTCGCGGATACTGCGAGCGCCCGGTCCGCCGCTCTTGAGTACGTTGAGCACACCGGTGATGAATGAGTCGCGGTTGTCGAAGCCAAGCAGTTGTACAAGGCCCGTCTCGCTGAGCATCGGCTTATAGTTGAACACACGCAGGATACTGCCGTAGTCGCCCGAACGCACATAGCCCTCGAACTCAGCGAGAAGATTCTTATAAGCTTTCGGTAGCTCCATCTGCGCTATGATGTCGCGCAGGTGATCCTCCAGCTGACCGATGTTCTGCACTCGGGCATCGGCACGGCACTCCATGATACGTTTCATGCGGTGGCGGATATGCATCATGGTCTGTTCCTCGGCATGGCTGTCGAAAAGTTGTATCAGAGCACGTTTCACCCTGCTGAAGACCATATCCGGATCCTTGCCGCGTACTTGAGCCATTGTCCTGACAGTGGTCTCCAGCAGAAACATATTCTCGATCTCGGCCACATCGGGCACTAGAATATTCTTGCTGCGCAGATATTCCACCTCCTGGTCGTTGCGTCGGTCGCGGTCAACCACACCTATGCTGTCGAGCTGATGGATGGAGCGCAGATCGTTGAAAGAGCGGGTGGATTCTATCACCTTGTTGCAGCTTCCGAGCGGTCGCACCGTGAAATTGCGGAACACAAGCGTATAGAGCTTCGAGTCGATAGAGTGCTGCGCGTCGCCCTCTATGAAGAGCACAGGCTTGCGTGTGCCGATTATGTCGATGAAGAGATCGTCGGGCACGTCGGTGCCTGAGAAGATCTGATAATCCCAGGCCTGAGCCTGTATGTTGTGGCGCTTCACCCAGATGCAGACATTCTCGGTACGGGAGTTGACGAACTCCACATCGTTGGTGGAATACACGAAAGTGCAGTCGGGCCGCATCCCCTCTATGGCGTTCCAGAGAGTGTTCTGTATGGCCGGGTGGAGGAACATGGAAGGACTGTCGATGAAGATCACTCCCTGCTGCGGAGCGTAGAGTGTCGCCGCCACATAATAGAGCACCGTCTTCTCGCCCGACGAGAGGCGCGATGTGGATATGAGGTTCGTGCCGGCCTGAGTGGAGAAGAGCAGTCGCCCGCTCTCGCTGATCACCTGATTGCCGGGGAAAACCTGTTGCCACAGCTCAATAAGGCGGTCGAGCTTCGTGGGCATCATCTCTGCCTCGGAGTCGCTGAAAAGACGTTCGGCTTTCAGCGAGAGAAGATAGCGGAACTCGTCGCCGAGCAATAAACGGATCAGCTTGTCAAGCTCGGTAAGCTCGACCTCCTGACGAGGCAGGGTTTTTTTCCCGGCATAGAGCCGGTCGATGGCGCTCGGCTCGCCTGATGAGGGTATGATTGCGCGCAGAGCCGAGAGCTCGAAAGAGCGCTCCGGACCTATTTCGTCCATAAGAGAGCGCATGAAACGCGTCTTGCCGGCGCCGTTGGCACCGACTATGGTTATCTGTCTGGCT
>SFOK01000068.1 GCA_004552395.1 Bacteroidales bacterium
GTCCACAATTTTATCATGAACCTGCTTGCGGCAATGGGTGCGTATTGCTTCTTCTCCACAAAGCCGGAAGTCAATTTCGACTACGAGGTGCCTGAGTCAAACGGGCAACTCGTCTTCTGGCAATAAACTGCACCGGTAAAAAAAATCAGGCGACCAATGACCGGCCGCCTGATAATTCATGCCTAACTGTAATGTCGCCGAGTTGGATATCGTTATCCCGAACTCGCGTACATAAGATACATGAAGAGATACATGAAGCGCGGGGGAAAGAGGGGGCTGCGGCCTGTGAGGGCGTAAAAAAGGGCCGCCGACGGTTCAGCGGTCCTGATTATTTTTCGATTGAAACCGGTAGTTAAAAGCGGTTTCGGGATTTCTTGCCTTTGGAAGATGTCTCGGTGGCGAAACGGTCGGGGAAGGTCCAGTGCTGCCGTTTGCGGGAGAGCGCATGGGCTATGCAGGCCACGCCGATGCAGATGAACGGTATGCTGAGCCACTGGCCCATGTTGAGCGCCATATCGGCCTCCCAGGCTTCCTGATCGTTCTTCACAAATTCGATGAGGAAACGGGCCGTAAACACCCAGGTAAGAAATACTCCGGTGAGCAGATAGGGCCTCTCTTCGGCGTTGCGCTTCCAATACATCCACATGAGGATTGCGAAGAGCACGAAGTAGGCCAGCGCTTCATAAATCTGCGTGGGGTGCATCGGCAGGGTCTGTTCGTCGCGTACAAAGACGAAGCCCCAGGGGAGGTCGGTCTGATGTCCGTAGATCTCGCTGTTCATGAGGTTGCCGAGCCTTATGAGTCCGGCCACGAGCGCCACGGGGACCACGACCTTATCCATGACCCAGGAGAGGGGCTTCTTGCTCACGCATCGCGAGAAGATATAGAGGGCGATGATGCAGCCTATCGCGCCGCCATGGGAAGCGAGGCCGCCTTCCCAAATTTTGAGTATTTCTTCGGGATGAGCGCTGTAATGGTTCCATTCATAGAAGAGAACGTGGCCAAGGCGGGCTCCTAACACAGTGGCGACGATAAGATAGATGAGCAGAGTGCCGAGCCAGCGTTCGGGGGCACCTTCGTGGCGGAACATACGGGCCACGATCCAGTAGCCGAGGCCGAAACCGAGGGCGAACATGAGTCCGTACCAGCGCACCGTCACCGGACCTATCGAGAACAGATCCGGCGACGCGTTCCAGATTATGGAGAGCAGGTTCATTTCCCTTCTACGAGTTTTGCTGTGTCTTGGGCGATCATCATCTCCTCGTCGGTGGGGATGACAACAACGCGCACTTTGCTGCCTGGACGGGTGAGCTCAATCTCTTCGCCGCGCACCTTGTTGGCTTCGGGGTCGAAGTCGATGCCGAGGAAAGCGAGCTGTTTGCAGATTTTTTCGCGTGTGCCGGTCTGGTTCTCGCCTACGCCGCCAGTGAAGACGATCACGTCGACGCCGCCGAGGGCAGCTGTGTAAGCGCCTATATACTTGATGATTCGGTATTCGTACATATCGAGGGCGAGGCGTGCGCGCTCGTCGCCTTTGGCTATGGCGTCTTCAACGTCGCGCATATCGGACGAGAGGCCTGTGATGCCGAGCACACCCGACTGCTTGTTGACGAGCTTAAGCAGACCGTCGGCGTCGAGGTTCTGAGCTTTGGCCAGGTAGATGAGAGCGCCGGGATCGACATCGCCCGAGCGGGTACCCATCATGAGGCCTTCGGTGGGTGTGAGGCCCATGGAAGTGTCGACACTCACGCCGTTTTCTATGGCTGTGATCGAGCCGCCGTTGCCGATATGGCATGTGATGATGCGCTCTCTCTCATAGGGGAGGCCGAGGAACTCGCAGGCGCGGCGCGATACGTAGCGGTGCGATGTGCCGTGGAAGCCGTAACGGCGCACTCCGTATTTCTTATAATCGTCGTAAGGGAGAGCGTACATGAACGCCTTGGCGGGCATGGTCTGGTGGAAAGCGGTGTCGAACACAGCCACCTGAGGCACACCGGGGAGAAGAGCGTCCACAGCCTCGATGCCGGTCATGTTGGCGGGGTTATGCAGCGGAGCCACCACATAACATTCGCGGATCTTCTCCTTCACTTCGGGAGTGATGATAACGCTCTTGTTGAACTTCTCCATGCCGTGGACCACGCGGTGGCCGACGGCGTCGATCTCCTTCATGGAGCCGATCACTCCCTTCCCGGGGTCTGTGAGCACCTTGACGATAGTCTCCACAGCCTCCTGGTGGGTGGGCATATTCACCTCGAGTATCTCCTTCTTGCCGTCGGGCAGCTTGAATTTGATGAACGAGTCGGGCAGACCGAGTTTCTCCACACCGCCTTCGGCGAGGACCTTCTTGGAGTCGGAATCTATGAGTTTGTATTTTACGGAACTGCTGCCGCAGTTGAGAACGAGTATCTTCATATCTGTGAATCAATGAGTGAGACAGGTTGGAATCAGTTGAGATGTTTATCGCCTATGGCCTGGTTGCAGGTCACGATGATTGTCTTGTAGATATCGTCGACGAGGCAGCCGCGGCTTAGGTCGTTGACGGGAGCAGCGAGACCCTGAAGGATGGGACCTACGGCACCGGCGCCGGCGAGACGCTGGATCAGCTTGTAAGCTATGTTGCCCACCTCGAGGCTGGGGAACACGAGCACGTTGGCCTGACCTGCCACGGAGCTGCCGGGAGCCTTCTGCTGGGCCACACCGGGCACGATGGCGGCGTCGGACTGCATCTCGCCGTCGATGACGAGCTGCGGATCGAGGTCGCGGGCTATGCGGGTGGCGGTCACCACCTTATCCACGAGCTCGCCTGCGGCCGAGCCTTTGGTGGAGTAAGAGAGCATGGCCACTTTCGGCTCTATGCCGGCGATGTTGCGGGCTGTGGTGGCTGTGGAGATAGCTATCTGTGCGAGCTCCTCGGCCGTCGGGTTAGGCACCACGGCGCAGTCGGCCAGGATGAGCATATGGTCCGTGCCATAGGGGACACCGGGAGGGAGCAGCATGATGAAGGCGCCGCTCACCACACTGATGCCGGGCTTTGTCTTAAGCACTTGAAAAGCGGCGCGCAGCACATTGCCGGTAGTATTCTGAGCGCCGGCCACCTGGCAGTCGGCGTCGCCGTTTTTGATCATGAGGCAACCCAGATAGAGGGGGTCCTTCACGGTCTCGCGGGCTTTTTCGATAGTCATGCCTTTCTTTTCGCGGAGCTTTTTGAAGAGCTGCGCGTAAGGCTCTGTGAATTCTGCGTCGTTGGGGTTGACTACTGTGGCTTTCCCTATGTTGGAAAGGCCCAGCTCCTCGGCCTTGGCCATGATGGCCTCACGGTCGCCGATAAGTGTCACATGGGCAATACCGTCGGCTATAACACGGTCGGCGGCTTTTAAGGTTCTTGGCTCGGTACCTTCGGCGAGCACGAGGCGCTGAGGGTGTTGCTGAGCGGTAATCGCGAGACGTTCGAAAAGTGTCATTGGATTAGTATGTTTTTGGTTTTATGTATTTTACATTAAGCATGGCGGCTTCCTGCGGGGCTTTTCCACCGCCAAATGCAAAATTAATAAAAAAATCGCTAAGAGCCCCGGCTTGAGGCGCAAAAATCGGAAAGCGGGATTTTTTTGAGCCGGGATAGGGACTATGTCCTCGGAAATGAGTAATTTTACGGCTAATTTCGGGGCGGCCGCATCAGGGCCGATCCTCAGAGACTGACACAGACAATGGCTCTCGTAAAGCGTCTGCACACATTTCTGCTCAAGGCATTCCTGCCCGTCTTCGCGATGACATTCTTCATCGTGCTCTTCATTGTGCTCATGCAGTTCCTCTGGAAGTACATCGACGATCTGGTGGGCAAAGGGCTCGAGCTGAGTGTGATTGCGGAGCTGTTCTTCTACGCCGCTGTAAGCATGGTCCCCACGGCGCTCCCGCTTGCCATCCTTCTTGCTTCGCTGATGACATTCGGCAACCTTGGTGAGAAATTCGAGCTCACGGCCATGAAGGCCGCCGGCATATCGCTTGTGCGCGCCATGATGCCGCTGATAGTGCTTGTGAGCGGCATAGCCGTGGGCGCCTTCTTCTTCCAGAACGATGTGCTGCCCAAGGCTCAGGTGAAGATGTGGACGCTTCTTTTCTCCATGCGCCAGAAGTCGCCCGAGCTCGAGATCCCGGAAAAATCGTTCTACGACCAGATACCCGGCTACAGTATCTATGTAGACCGCAAGAACCCCGCCAACGGGCAGCTCTACAACCTGATGATCTACGATGTCTCGAAGGGCTACGACAACAGCACGGTGCTTCTGGCCGACACTGCCCATCTCGCGCTCACGGCCGACGGCGAGCATCTGCATCTGGTGATGCGCCACGGCGAGCAGTTCGATAATCTGCAGCAGGGGAACATCACCATGACAAGTACCCGCAACAAGCCTTTCCGCCGCGAGACATTCCTCGAAAAGGAGATCTTGATCAAGTTTGACAATAAGTTCAGCCGACTCGACGAAGGGGGCATGAAGAAACAGTATGTGGGGAAAAATATCAGCGAACTCAAGCATACCATGGACTCTGTGCAACAGCGCATAGACTCGGTGGGAAGCCGCTACTCCACCATGCTCCGCTCGCAGGCATATGCAGGCGTGATGCCTGAACTCGACTCGGCCTCGCAGCAGCCCGAGCCCCTTAAACAGCTCACAAAGGCGGGCGATGTCTATGATCTCGACTCGCTCTATTCGGCCCTTTCGGTGCAGCAACGCAAGCAGCTCTATCAGAACACTCTCTCGGCCGTGCAGCAGGCCAAGATGGATCTCCAGTTCAAGGGTGAGGCCATGAAGGACGATTACTATTCCATGCGCCGCCACGAGATTGAGCTGATTAAGAAATTCACGCTTTCGGTGGCGTGTCTGCTCTTCTTCTTCATCGGCGCGCCCCTGGGAGCTATCATACGCAAGGGCGGCCTCGGCACCCCGCTCGTGATCTCGGTCATCATCTTCATTTTTTATTATATAATCGACAACACGGGCTATAAGCTGGCCCGCGACGGCAAATGGGTGGTCTGGCAGGGAATGTGGATATCCACCTTCATCCTGGCGCCGCTGGGCGTGTATGTGACATGGAAGGCGATGAACGATTCCGCGGTGTTCAATCCCGACGCCTGGAGAAACTTCCTGCGGAAGGCGCTCGGTGTGCACCACAGCCGGCGTGTGGATTATAAGGAACTGATCATCAACCCTATCTCCCGCAGCGAGGCTCTCGCTCAGGCTCGCGACATTCTTCAGGGAGCTCGCAATATCCTGAACCGATGGAAACGCCCGCAGCTCTATTTCACCTACTGGTTCAGCGGCATAAGCCGGCGCGTGATCGGCGCTTACGGCCGCGAGCTCGATGATAAGATCCACTCACTGACGGACTGTACCGACAAGGCCGTGCTCAACAAGCTCGGCGATTTCCCGCTCGTGATGTCGGAATGGATATATCAGCCGTCGGGCGGACACAAATGGGTTTCTGTGGTCGCCATGATACTCTTCCCGCTCTCGGTGCCTGTATGGATAGCCGGCGTCATCAAGCAGCGCTATCTGCTTAAGGATGTGAGGAAATGCGAGGCAACGGCCCGCGCTGTCGTGGCCATGCTCGACGATGAGCCGAGTTCTGCCGGGCCTGCCCAAGCTGAAGGAGCCGCAACGGCAGCCACGGAAGAAACAGATCCGTCGGCCTCCGGCGGCAACGAACCTGACACGGAAGAAAAACCGGGCGAAAATCAGTCTCCCGAAATCAAATCTCGGGAAGCGGCGTTATAATAATATCATCCGGTTCCGCAATTGGGAAATGCGTCAGGTCCCCGCGAACGCCGTCGGACCGGGCAAGAATTTGTAGCAACGTATGAAAAGTTATAGACAATTACTCTGCCGCACGGGCTTGTGCGCCGTCTTGGCGGCAACCTCTCTATCAGCCGCACCTGCCAACCCAAAGACGGGTAGCAGCCATGCTGCCCGCTCTCAGCAGCCCGCTGTGGTCCAAAAAGACTCCGTACATAACTCGCACGTAGATAAGGAAGCGGAGCGCAAACAGCTCAAGAAGGTGCTCTTCATCGGCGATTCCATGACCGGCTGGATGGCCGAGCGCATGGAGGCTTACGGCATTGAAAACGGTTTCGAAGTGACTACTGTGCTCTGGGACGGCTCCACGCTCGCCAAATGGGCCAACAGCGGCAAGATCGCCGGCCTGGTGGCAAAGTATAAGCCTGACCTCGTGTGCATCTCTCTGGGTATGAACGAATTGCTCGAACGCAACCCGGAGACGCGTCTGAAAGGTTACCTTAATAAGATTCTGACCGGTATAGGCTCCACCCCTTATCTTTGGGTAGGACCGCCATCGTGGCCGGGCAAAGGGAAGGGCGAGACGCTCAACACCTGGCTGGCGGGAAAACTGGCCGCCGGATGTTTCTTCCCGAGCAACAGCCTCACGCTCACCCGTCAGAGCAAGAGCAACCCGCACCCCACGAAAGCCGCCATACAGGGCTGGATCGACGGCGTGGTCATGTTTCTCAACGAATCGCCGGCCTACAATTTCAAGCGTCTGTCCATGCCCAAAGGCATCCAGATGAAGCGCGGCAAAGTCTTCATCTACAAGAAGATGACTGATTCGCTCTGATCTCCCCTGCCACAAACTCAACGCATAACCATGAACCGCGACGAAGCCAAAGCAACGATTGAGGCCCTCAGACAGGAGCTCAATGAGCACAACCACAATTACTATGTGCTCAATTCACCTACGATTTCCGACAAGGATTTCGACATGACGCTCAAGGAGCTTGAACGCCTCGAAACCGAATTTCCGGAATTCGCCGACCCGCTCTCCCCTACTCAGAGAGTCGGCTCGGACCTCACGAAAGGGTTCGAACATGTGGTCCATGAACGCCCCATGATGTCGCTGTCCAACACTTACAGCATCGAAGAGGTAGACGAGTGGTTCGACCGCGTGAAAGCCGGTCTGGGCGGCGAGGAGTTCACTGTCGTGGGCGAGATGAAGTTCGACGGCACGTCGATTTCGATCACTTACCGCGACGGCCGTATGGTGCGGGCCGTGACCCGCGGCGACGGCACTCAGGGCGACGACGTCACTGCCAATGTGAAGACTATAAGGAGCATACCGCTGCAGCTGCGCCCGGGCGACTGGCCGCGTGAGTTCGAGATCCGCGGCGAGATACTCATGCCGTGGAAGAGCTTCGAGGAGCTCAACGAGGAGCGGGCTTACAATGAGGAGCCGCTCTTCGCCAATCCGCGTAATGCTGCGTCGGGCACACTCAAGATGCAGAACCCGCGCGAGGTGTCGCGCCGTAAGCTCGACGCCCGATTCTACTATCTCCTCGGCGACAACCTCCCCTTCGACAATCATTTCGACAATATGGAGGCCGTCAGGAGCTGGGGCTTCAAGGTCTCTCCGGCCATGAAGCGTCTTCACGGCCTCGAGGACGTTAACAATTATATAAACTATTGGGACGAGGCCCGCCGCGAGCTCCCCGTGGCTACGGACGGTCTCGTCTTCAAGGTCGACAGCCTCCGCCAGCAGCTCAACCTCGGCTACACGGCCAAGTCGCCGCGATGGGCTGTGGCCTATAAATTCAACCCGGAACAGGCCTGCACCAGGCTGCGGTTCGTCTCTTTCGAGACCGGACGCATGGGCATCGTCACACCGGTTGCCAACCTGGAGCCTGTCCTCCTCTCCGGCACGATCGTAAAACGCGCCTCGCTCCACAATGCCGACATCATGCGTGAGCTCGACATCCACGACCGCGACTACCTCTATGTGGAGAAGGGCGGCGAGATCATACCCAAGATCGTGGGCGTAGACCTGGCCCAAAGAGATCCGGATTCCCGTCCGGTGGAGTTCGTCAGCCACTGCCCCGTCTGCGGCACTCCGCTCGTGAGAATTCAGGGAGAAGCCGCCTGGTGGTGCCCCAACCACAACGGCTGCCGTCCGCAGATCACCGGCAAGATCGAACACTTCGCCGCTCGCCGCATGATGAACATCGACGGCATAGGCGAAGAGACAGCCGAGCTGCTCTACGACAGCGGCCTGGTGCGTCTCAGCTCCGATCTTTACGCCCTCACAGCCCCTCAGCTCGCTCAACTCGACCGAGTCGGACCGAAGCTCGCCGCGAGAATTATCGACGGAATAGAGGCTTCTAAAAGCGTTCCGTTCGAGAGGGTGATCTATGCGCTCTCAATTCCCAACGTGGGCGAGACCACCGCCAAACGCCTCGCAAAAAGCGTGGTGAGCATGGAGCGGCTGCGTGCCATGTCGGAAGAGGAACTCACTGCCATCGAGGATGTGGGCCCCGTCATAGCCCGCTGCATCTTCGACTATCTTAGAGAGTCCGACAATATACGCAATATCGACGCTCTCATAGCCGCCGGCGTGACCATGGCCGTACCGGAAGATCAGCTCGGAGCCAAAGGCGATGCGCTCCGTGACAAGACGATAGTGATCAGCGGCACATTCTCGCACCATTCGCGCGACGAATACAAAGCCATGATCGAAGCCCAGGGCGGTAAAAACGCCGGAAGCATATCAAAGAAGACCGACTTCGTGCTCACGGGCGAGAACATGGGACCGGCCAAACGCGAGAAATGCCTCAAGCTCGGCATACCCATGATGACGGAAGACGACTTCCTCAAACTTCTGAGCGACTCCGAAAAAGCCGGTGCTCAAGAGCCGGAACCGGAGTCGGAAACATCGGCCTCGGAACGAAGTGACACACCCTCGCAGGGAGTGTTCGAATTTTAAAAAAGCACAGACAAAAAGGGAAATAACCATGTACACAGCATCGCGGAAAAAGAGGGAAAATATAGCCGAATACCTTCTCTATATGTGGCAGATCGAGGACCTTATTCGTGCCAACGGACTCGATATCGAAAAGATAAAAGCCAACATCATAGACAAATACACGAATCTCGACGACAATCAGCGAAAAGAGATGACCGAATGGTACGAATCCCTTATCGACATGATGCATCGCGAAGGAGTGGAAAAGAAAGGGCACCTGCAGCTCAATAAAAATGTGATCATACAGCTCGACGACCTGAACCGCAGGCTACTCAAAGACACAAAATACGCCGCCTACGCCAACCAATACTACGCCACACTCCCCTATATCGTCGAACTGCGCGCCAAATCAGGCGACGAGAAACCCGGCGAGATAGAGAGCTGTTTCAACGCCCTTTACGGCGTACTGCTACTGCGGCTCTCCGGACAGGAAGTCACACCCGCAACACTCGACGCCCTCCAACAGATCACCAAATTCCTCGGTCTCCTCTCCGTCTACTACAAAAAAGACTACAACAACGAACTCGAGTGGTCCTAACCTCCCGCGCATCCACTCGCTCACCCTCGCCTTCCTTCCCTCCTACCCCTCAAATTTTGATCTTGGTGTCGGCGCCTCGGCGCCGCCTCGGCCTCATGTCGGCCGGAAACCCCGCCTCCCGCATCGCCCGGCCCTCGCCTTGCGCGCTCGGCTCCCTTACCCCCGTATACGGCGGAAGGGCTCCGGTCATTGCTGACTGAAGCCCTTCCTTAGGGTGGCGATTACCTACTCTCCCACTTTCGCAGTA
>SFOK01000069.1 GCA_004552395.1 Bacteroidales bacterium
CCTCTTCGCAGACGGGAGGAACTGTGGCGCGGCAATACAGGTTTTCTGCATGTGCGCCCCCTTGAAACGCGCCGGCTCCGATGCTCTCCAGATTGTCCGGCAAAACCATTTCAAATACCACTACGTCGCGGAGATTATCCCTGCCTAACACCTTGAGAGACGCCGGGAGAACAAATTCCTTGGGGAAGCCGTAAGGGACTGACTAAAAAGCAATAATTTTGTGGAAAGGTCTAAATCGGGTGTTCGTGTCAGCCGAAATTTGCGGAATGGGGTCTTAGGCTGCTCTGAATCTGACATTTTGCTCGGAGCTGCCTTTGCTTCACAGAGATTGCGGCTCTCTCATTCGGGCTGATAAGATGCCGCCGCATGAAACCGCAGCCTGAATCGAATCAGCAAAACAGGTCATCATCTTAAGGGAAAGAGGAATCGGCGGACAAAAAAGCGGAGAAAGGAGTGCACAAAAAACGGGGAATTGTGTAATTGAGAAATTTTCAGTATCTTTGCACGAAATTGTGTGCCGCGCTTAGAGGCGCGGGGCCGCAGTTGAGATAGAGATTAATGCTAATCAGGAAATAAAACAGTAATATATAATTCATTATGAGCTTAAACATTATCGTGCTCGCCAAGCAGGTGCCAGACACCCGCAACGTGGGCAAGGACGCGATGAAAGAGGACGGTACCATCAACCGTTCTGCTCTTCCGGCCATCTTCAACCCGGAGGACCTCAACGCCCTCGAACAGGCCCTCAAGCTTAAGGAACAGAACCCCGGCAGCAAGGTGACTCTGCTCACCATGGGCCCTCCTCGTGCGGCTGAAATCGTGCGTGAGGGTATGTATCGCGGTGCCGACGGCGGTATCGTGCTCTCTGACCGCGCCTTCGCAGGTGCAGATACACTGGCCACTTCATACGCGCTGGCCACCGCCGTGCGCAAGATCGGCAATTACGACATAATCATAGGCGGACGTCAGGCCATCGACGGTGATACAGCCCAGGTAGGTCCTCAGATCGCCGAGAAACTCGGCCTCCCTCAGGTCACATACGCTGAGGAGATCGTCGGTGTGGCCGACGGAAAGGTCACTGTGACACGCCGCATCGAGAACGGTGTGGAGACCGTCTCGGCTCCCCTCCCGCTTGTAGTGACAGTCAACGGTTCGGCCGCTGAGTGCCGTCCCCGCAATGCCAAGGCCGTGATGAAATTCAAACGTGCCGCTTCTCTGACCGAGGCAGCCGACAACGATGCCCTCAAGGCTCTTCTTGAACAGAAGCCCGAGCTGCTTGTCAAGGAATGGAACGCCGCTTACGTGGATGCCGACCTGGAGCAGTGCGGTCTCGCCGGTTCCCCCACCAAGGTGAAGGGGATAGAGAATGTGGTATTCACAGCCAAAGACGCCCGTGCCATTGAGAACAACGACGCGGAACTCGAAGCGCTCATCAAGGAACTCATCGCCAACCATACCATCGGCTAAAAATCTCAGACATTATGGCAGAAACAAACAATCTCATAGTATATCTCGAATACGAAGATGGCAAAGTGGCCGACGTGAGCCTCGAGCTCCTCACCAAGGGCCGCGCGCTGGCCAGCCGCCTCGGCATCAAGCTCGAGGCCGTGGTCGCCGGCGACAACCTCAAGGATATTGAGAAGCAGGTGTTCCCCTACGGTGTGGACACTCTCTATAAGGTCGAGGACAAGCGCCTCTACCCCTACACCTCGCTCCCCCACAGCTCCATCCTGATCAATCTCTTCAAGGAGATCAAGCCGCAGATCGCCTTCATGGGCGCCACCTGCATAGGCCGCGACCTCGGTCCGCGCGTCAGCTCCAGGCTCCACAGCGGTCTGACAGCCGACTGCACGGCGCTGGAGATCGGCAGCCACAAGGATGTGAAGACCGGCAAGGAGTATGACAACCTGCTGCTTCAGATCCGTCCCGCATTCGGCGGCAATATCGTGGCCACAATCGTGAACCCCGAGTGCCGTCCGCAGATGGCCACTGTCCGCGAGGGTGTGATGAAGAAAGAGGTCTTCGATCCCGCCTACCAGGGCAAGGTCGTGGACCTGGATGTGAACAAATACACAGAGCCCGAGGATTTCGTAGTGGAGATCATTGACCGCCACGTGGAGAAGTCGAAAGTGAACCTGAAGGGGAGCCCGATCATCGTGGCCGGCGGCTACGGCGTGGGCTCCAAGGAGAACTTCGATCTTCTGCAGCAGCTTGCTGACACACTCGGCGCCGAGGTAGGCGCAAGCCGCGCCGCCGTGGATGCAGGATGGGTCGACCATGACCGCCAGATCGGCCAGACAGGCGTCACCGTGCGTCCGAAACTCTACATCGCCTGCGGCATATCCGGACAGATACAGCATATCGCCGGCATGCAGGACAGCTCAATCATCATCTCGATCAACTCCGATCCCGACGCTCCGATCAACAAGATCGCCGACTATGTGATCACGGGCGACTTCGCCGAGGTGGTACCCAAACTCATTAAATACTACAAAAAGAACTCCAAATAATGGCTAATTTCTATACAGACAATCCCGACCTGAAGCTCCATTTGGCTCATCCGCTGATGCGCCGCATCGTCGAGCTCAAGGAACGCAACTATACCGATGCCGGCAAATTCGACTACGCTCCCCATGACTTCGAGGACGCCATGGATTCCTACGACAAGGTCCTCGATATCGTGGGCGATGTCTGCGCCAATGTGATAGCTCCCAACGCCGAGGATGTGGACCACGAGGGTGCCCACTGCTCGGGGGGCCGCGTGCAGTATGCCGCCGGTTCGGAGAAGAACCTCGACGCCTGCCGCAAGGCCGGCCTCATGGGCATGTCGATGCCGCGCCGTTTCGGCGGTCTCAACTTCCCGGTGACTCCCTATATCATGGCGGCCGACATTGTGAGCCGCGCTGATACAGGCTTCGAGAACCTCTGGGGCCTGCAGGACTGCGCCGAGACTATTTATGAGTTTGCCGACGAGGATCAGAAGCAGCGCTTCATCCCACGCGTATGCGAGGGCGAGACCATGTCCATGGACCTCACCGAGCCCGACGCCGGCTCCGACCTCCAGAGCGTGATGCTCAAGGCCACACAGAAGGAGGACGGCTCCTGGGTGCTTAACGGTGTGAAACGTTTCATCACCAACGGCGACAGCGACATACATCTGGTGCTGGCACGCTCCGAGGAGGGAACACGCGACGGCCGCGGCCTCTCCATGTTCATCTACGACAAGCGCAACGGCGGCGTCAATGTGCGCCGTATCGAGAATAAGATGGGTATCAAGGGCAGCCCTACCTGCGAGCTCGTCTACAGCAACGCGCCCGCTGAGCTCGTGGGCTCGCGCAAGCTCGGCCTGATCAAGTATGTGATGGCGCTTATGAACGGCGCCCGTCTCGGCATCGCCGCCCAGTCCGTGGGTGTGAGCGAGCTCGCTTACCGCGAGGCTCTGCAGTATGCCGGCGAGCGTGCCCAGTTCGGCAAGGCCATCATCAACTTCCCGGCTGTCTACGAGATCCTGGCCACCATGAAGGGCAAGCTCGACGCTTCGCGCTGCCTGCTCTATGAGTGCTCGCGTTTCGTGGATATGTACAAGGCTCTGGAGGATATCTCCAAAGAGCGCAGCCTCACGCCCGACGAGCGCAAGGAGATGAAATACTACTCCAAGCTCGCCGACGCCTTCACACCGCTCGCCAAGGGCCTCAGCAGCGAGTTCTGCAACCAGAACGCCTACGACTGCATACAGATCCACGGCGGCTCCGGCTTCATGAAGGATTATGCCTGCGAGCGCATCTACCGCGACGCCCGTATCACCTCCATCTACGAGGGTACCACCCAGCTGCAGGTCGTGGCAGCTATCCGCCACGTCTTCACCGGCACATATATGAACCGTATGAAAGAGTACGAGGCAGAGAGTGTGGGCGAGCGTTTCCAGGCCAACTTCGAGGCTCTCAAGGCCGCTGCCGAGACATACCGTCTCGCTGTGGAGAAAGTAGCCTCCAAGAAGGACGAGATAGAGGGCTATGCCGACTTTATGGCCCGCCGTCTCGTGGAGATGGCCGGCTACACCATCATGGGCTTCCTGCTGAATCTCGACGCCAACCGCGCCGCTGAGCAGGGCCTCAGCGATGTGGCTGCTTCCATGGCCAAGAGCGCCGATGTCTTCACCAACTTCGCACGCGCTGAGGTGGCTAAGCACTCCGCTTTCATCGACAGCTTCGATCCCGCTCAGCTCAGCGACTACAAACAGTAACTGAGCGAGCTTCAAAGCTGAACAGAAATCCATAACAATGAGAGGCTGCGGCAGGGCGATTATATCCCCTGATGCGGCCTCTCATGCTATTTGAATATATAACGACTTATTATCAGAACATTATCATGGATCACTCATCATCTCCGAGGCGCTGCGTGGCGCGGGTCCGCATAGCTTTCCTCCTTCTTGCAGTAGCCATTTTCGCGCCCGCGCTGCTGCGCGCCCAGAGCGCCAACTATGCCCGCGCACCGCGTTTCAACGCCCTCATCTGCTACGACCCGTCGGCCGAACCCGACCATGTGGCGTGCGACAAACAGGCGCTCGATTTCTTCTGGCGTCTGAGCTTCGGCGAAGGATTCACCTACGATGTGGTCTCCTCGCTCGACTCGATACCAGGCGCCGGATATAAGGACTATGATGTGGTGGTGATGCTCAACACCGAGCCGCAGACACGCGCCCAGCGCCGCGCATCAAACTACGAATGATTATGGACAGCGATATACTCGACTTCGTGACATGCTGTATAAGTAAACTTGCTCATGTACTGAATCTGACTCAGGCCGAAGTGTACCGCCGGCTGAAAGTTTCGGGTATACTCGACGATTATATCATACCTTCGTACGATGTGCTGCACACTTTCGGCTCGCGCTATCTGGTGGAGGACCTCACCGACTTTATGAGGGAGAAAGGAGTGCTTGATTGATGAAACTGTATCATTCCTCGCTATTATAGCTATTGTAGCTACCATAGCTAAGATAGCTATTATAGCTGCTTTAGCTGATTCAGGGCCTGAGCGGGGCGGGCGAGTGCTCAGCCGAGCCCGGAGCAAAAATATTGCCGGCGCTGAAGCGGGATCTCTCCGCATGCAGCGCCGGCTTATCTTTATTCCTCTCTCTGAGAACGGAATTCTCCTCTCGGGGAGGGGAGCCGTTTTCGGGAGATTACTATCTTATCCCTTGGGGGAATTTCTCCCTGGAGTGGGATCTCTCTGAGAGCAGGGGATTACTTCACGATCACTTTTTCGGCTTTGCAGCCACGGGCTTTCACTATGTAGAGACCGGCGGGAAGGCTGATGCCTGAGATCTCCTGACCGGAGAGTGTGTAGACCTTGCCGCCCTCCTCGAAGAAGAGTACCGAGTTGCCGTCCATCTCAAAGCCTTTGGAGCCGGCCTCTAAGGCGTCGGCGCTACCTGTGTCGCCTGCGCCGTTGGTGCTGAAGAATGTGTCGCCTTCGCCGCCGTTCTGATAGATCTTGATATAGTCTACCTTCATGCTGCGGGTGTCGTCAGTGTTGGGCAGAGCCGTGATGCCCGATGCATTGAGGATGCCGGTGAAACGACCGCCCACGGCCACGTTCATGACCAGGAACACGGGCTGATGAAAGTAGTTGCCCGTAGCCCAATCGCCGTTGGTGTCGGAGATTGTCATCTTGTAATAGGGAGCGCGGTTGGGGTCCTTGTCCAGATCGTAGTACATGGCTATCTCCTTGTTGTCCCAGACTACTGTCCAGTTGTGGTAGCCGTCCTGCATGGAGTAGGGGGCTGTCACGGCGTTGGCGTAGCTAGGATAGTTGCCGTTCTTATAGAAGCCCCAGTGGCAGGCGCCGTTGAAATATCTGTCCTGTATATTGTGGGATATGCCGTAGGCGTTGCCCATCTCTACGAAGTCGATCTCCGAGCAGCGAGGCCATCCTGTCTTGGCGTAGGCCTGTCCGAGAGCCCATACGGCGGGCCAGATACCGTTGGCGGTCTCAGGCATCCAGGCGCGGAACTCTATCTTGCCGTGAGTGAAAAACATCTTGTCGCGGGTGTTGACGCGCCCCGAGGTGAACTGCCGCCCGCTGTAATCCTCGCGTTTGGCAGTGAGTACGAGATTGCCGTCGGCGACTTTCACGCCGCGTTTGGAGTAATACTGCAGCTCCTGGTTGCCGCCACCGTCGCCGTTGACTTCAATGTTCCAGGCTTCGGTGTTGAGGCTTTCGCCGTTGAAATTTTCCTGCCATACGAGCTTGTAGGAGGGGTCGTTGGGGTCGGCTGCCATCATTGTGGCGCCTGCGCACAGCATCAATGCGCCTGTGAGTAAAATCTTGTTCATCTTATAGCGTGTGGTTGATTACTTTGGGAATCGAGTTGCAAAGTTAACGAAATAAATCGGTCGGTTGCAACTCTCCCATAATGATAAACGCCTCAGAAACCTTTTTTGTCGGTCTGAAGTTACTTTTAAGAGTCATCATTTGCCGCTTCAGGCAAATTTGCTTATCTTCGCACATCGCAATCCATTCTATTATCATGAACACTATCGAAAACTCTGCCCCCAACCCGAAAGCCGTCAAAGCGGCCGACGGAACTTACTTCGATTTCTCGCCCGAAGAGATCAAGTATCTCACGTTGCTTTCAAAATCGTTTCCCTCGGTGGCTACGGCCTCTACGGAGATCATCAATCTGGAGGCTATCCTGAATCTGCCCAAGGGCACGGAGCATTTCCTCACCGATATACACGGCGAGAACGAGGCCTTCTCCCATGTGCTGAAAAACGCTTCCGGCACCATAAAGCGCAAGGTCAACGAGATTCTGGGCACCTCTACCCGCGAACATGAGCGGCAGGAGCTCTGCACTCTCATATACTATCCCAAGGAAAAGCTCAAGATCGTGCATCGCTCCGAACCGAATATCGAGGAGTGGTATCATCTCACCCTCAACCGCCTGGTGAAGGTGTGCCAGAACGTCAGCTCGAAATATACCCGCTCCAAGGTCAACAAGGCGCTTCCCAAGGATTTCTCCTATATCATACAGGAGCTGCTCCACGAGACGGAGGCTGACCCCAACAAGAGCGCCTATTTCGGTCAGATCATCTCCACGATCATATCTACGGGCCGCGCCGACGCCTTCATCATCGAGCTTTCCAATCTGATTCAGCGTCTCGCCATCGACTCGCTGCATATCGTGGGCGATATCTACGACCGCGGTCCCGGCGCACATATCATCATGGATACGATATGCAATTACCATAACTTCGACATACAGTGGGGCAACCATGACCTGCTCTGGATGGGAGCCTTCGCCGGCAACGAGGCCTGCATTGCCAATGTGTGCCGCATCTCGCTGCGATACGCCAATCTCGACACGCTCGAGGAGGGCTACGGCATCAATCTGCTCCCGCTCGCCACTTACGCTCTGGAATTCTGTTCCGACACGGATCTGGAGGTCTTCAAGCCGAAGATGAAGAATTCGGAGCGCGTGTATTCGGCCAAGGAGACCCGCATGATCGCGCAGATGCATAAGGTGATGACGGTGATCCAGTTCAAGCTCGAGGGGCAGCTCATCGACCGCAACCCGGAGTTCGGTATGGAGGACCGCAAGCTGTTGCATCGCATCGACTTCGAAAAGAAGATTCTCCATCATCCCGACGGCTGCGACTATGAGCTCAAGGATTGCGATTTCCCCTCCATTGACCCCAGGGATCCTTACCGTCTCTCGCCGGAGGAGGAGAATATCATGCGTCATCTGAGAAACTCGTTCGTCAGCAGCGAGAAACTCCGCAAACATATCTATTGCCTCCTGCGCCACGGTTCATATTATCTGGCGCGCAACAATAATCTGCTCTATCACGCCTCTGTGCCTCTCAACGAGGACGGCACCTTCAGGGAGGTGAAGGTGCAGGGCCGCAAATACAGCGGAAAGGCTCTTCTCGACCGGCTCGACACTCTCGTGCAGCGGGCGTGCCGCAAGCCGTGGAAGGAGGCCAGCGAGGAGAAACAGCACGACATAGATTTCATGTGGTATCTCTGGTGCGGACCCGACTCGCCGTCGTTCGACAAGTCGAGGATGGCTACCTTCGAACGCTATCTGATTGCCGACAAGGTGCCGCAGCACGAGGAGAAAGGCTGGTATTATAAGCTCAGCGACTCGGTGGAGATCTGCGACATGATTCTGCGTGAGTTCGGTCTCGACCCGGAGAAAGGTGCCCATATCGTCAACGGCCATGTGCCGGTCAAGATCATCAAAGGGGAGAAGCCGGTGAAGGCCGACGGACGTCTGCTGGTGATCGACGGCGGTTTCTCTAAGGCTTATCAGCCCGAGACGGGAATAGCCGGATATACGCTCGTGTTCCATTCGCGCGGCTTGCAGTTGGTGCAGCATCAGCCGTTCGAGTCGCGTCAGAAGGCTATCGAGGAGGAGCAGGATATCATCTCCAACACGGTGCTTGCCGAGTGGGGCTCGCGCCGCCTGACGGTGAACGATACCGACAAGGGCGCCGAGCTGCGCGAACAGGTAGCCGAGCTGCAGCGCCTCATGAGCGCTTACCGCTGCGGCATCATCAAATCCAAATCCTGAACCCCTCGTTTCATCTTCACTTTCTATATAAACGGTTTTATTTGGCGACCCCTCTTGTGCCTGCGGATGAATCATTGCAGGGTCGCGGCCTCGCCTCGCCGCGACCCTCTCCCATTCCTCCCATTCCTCCCATAATTCCCATAATTCCCATAATTCCCATTCCTCCCATCTTAAAAATAAGTTTTGACGGCGAAAAGGAATTGGTCGATGAAAATGCGCTTGAAAGCGGCAATATTGTTCTGTTCATAGAACATCAGCATTGCCTTTTTATAGTCGATAGAATCCACAGTGCGGAATGAAATAGGGCAATAACCGTTAGCAATAAGAATACCGTTGCTCACGATTCGTGCCGTACGCTTGTTGCCGTCAGTGAATGCCTGAATGTAGCTGAGCAAAACAAGTGCAAGAAGAGCCTTCTCAAAGATATTGCTTTTACTATTGATGAGTCGGACGGTGTCTTCAAGAGCCTCGCGGATCTGAAATTCATTGTCAAGGGGTGTGTAGTTTGTACCTGTTATACCTACACGGCGATGACGGATGTTTCTCTCAACGCCTAACTCTTTGGTAAGCAATGCATGAATCTCCTCCATACGTGCCACAGTCAGATCTTTCAGATAGTCCGGCACATCAAGAATGAAGTCGAGCGCATCCTTATGATTAAGGAGCATTACGGCTTCCTCTTTTGTCTTTCCGCTCGCGGTCTGTTTCTCTTTAAGCAATCGCTCCGTCTCCAGCAAAGAATAAGTGTTCCCTTCTATCTGAGAGGATTTCCAGGATAAGTCGATGCCGAGACGTTCCATCTCTTTGCGGTATTCCGGATCTGTCATTTCTGACAGATGCTGACGGAACATTGCCTGAGCCCCATCAAGCTGCTTTAACTCTTCCTTAGTAAATAAATCCACTCGGGGAAGAATTTCATTGATAAGCTCAAAATTGAATGTTTTCTGCA
>SFOK01000070.1 GCA_004552395.1 Bacteroidales bacterium
GGCAGCTATTTAAAAATCAGGCGACCCGTCCGGATCGCCCGATGATTTATGCCGCTTTGGGAGGATGTCGTTTTTGATGCGGTATCCCGAACTCGCGTTCATAGGCGCAGCTTTAGCAACGAATGATAGGTGGGGCTTCCCGCATCACCAATAACAGTAAGACCCGGTCACGGAAAATGGCCGGGTCTTGCTGTCTATAATGGGTTACTAAGTTTCAGATGGGTTGCTGTCAAAGGCGGATTACTGTTTCAGGCGCCGGAGGATCGAGAGGAGAGTGTCGCCCGTGCCGATGGTGTATCCGGCAGTGGCGTGGACCACACGGTTGAAAGTGTCGGCAATCACAATCACGGGGTATTCGCCCTGCGGCAGATGCAGATTCTCGCGCAGCTCTTTCTCGATACGGCCGTCGATATCGGCGCCAGTCACAACCGTGGAGGGGAGATTCGGGAAGCGGTCGGCGCGGAAACGTGAGGCCGATTCTGCATCGGGGAAGAGGAGCAGTATCTTCTCAGGTTGAGCTTCGAAGTCGGCCCGGAGCGCGGAGATGTCGTTGAGCGCGTGCTCGGTGGGCTCATGGTTAGGCTTGCCGAGAATCACCACATAGTAGCCGCGGCCCGTGGTGGAGAGGATGCTCTTGTCGGTGCCCGTGGCCTTGTCGCTGTAGATATCCTCCGAGTTGAACGAGCCAATCACCTGCACTGCCTTGTCGTCGGTGCGGAAGATGAACGGCACGGCTGTGGTCTCGCCCTCCCTGATGGTGAAGAACTGCGAGCGGGTCAGAACGGAACCGTCGGCCAGTCGCTGTCCGGTCACGAGCATATAGCTCCCTTCGTCGAGCTCCGGTTTGGTGTCGAGGAACTCTTTGAGGGTGATCCCCTCCGGGTACTCGAGCTGACGCGGGAAACCGTCGTCGTCGAGCCGGCAGATGGAGTAATGATAGTAATATTTGGGGTCGGGCACGGTTGAGGTGACTATCCCGGATGCCGCGAGGCGCCCTGTGCGGGCAGGTGTGGCCGCGCCTTGGTCGCGCAGCTTCACGTCGGTCCACGCGCCCGATTCGTCGGCATACTGCGGTTTGCCGGTCACCGGGTCGATGCGCGCCGGAATGCCGCATGAGCGGGCTCCTGCCACAAAACAGATGCCGGCCGACAGCTTGTCGGCTTTTCCCGCTCTCCATGCAGCCTCGGGCGACATGCGCAGCAGCTTCGGATTACCCTCTTCGATGATACGCACCTGCTTCTGCAGCCTTGCTATCCAGCGCTCCGGATGTTCGCGGTATTCGGCTCGCTCGGCATCGGTGAGCACAGTGCGGAAGAAGCCTTTGTAGGGCGTGAGTCCCTCGTTCTCGACCCTCGGGTTGAGGATATAGTCGCGGTAGAGGGGCGAGGCCGACGGCTCGGTGAGGATATGGTCGTCGAGGACCTCGCGCGAGATGTCGCGGCGGTCTTTCTCGCTGACGGCCTGCAGCAGGTCGAGCGCTTTCTGACGCCTCCCGGCCGGCTGCTCCAGAAGGAATTCGCTTATCATACGGTGGTTGCCGCGCGATTCGCGGAGTACTTTTATCAGCGCCGCTTCGTCCAGACCGAGGCCCTTGTTGAGCTCGCGGGCAGAGTCGTCGGTGGCGAACCCGGCTGTGTAGGCGTTGCGGATAGAATCTTCGGCGGCTTTACGGCGGTCGTTCTCGGCTGTCTGCTCTGCTGAGGCCTGCGGCAACGATGCGGAGAGTGGGGGCGGCACAAGGTCGAACTCGGCGGCTCCCGTGCAGTCAGCCGTGCGGTCGAGCACCACGCTGACAGGCTGCGAGGGGTTACCCTTGGCGAACCCGTAGCGCTTGCCGTCGGAGGCCCACACGAGCACGTCGCCTTCGCCGGTGATGAGCGAGGCGCGGCCGTCGGCGTCGGTGCGAAGGCTTGCCAGCGGGTAGAACTCGGCGTAGTTGTAGAGGCGGAAGTCGACGCGGGCATCCTTCACGGGAGCGCCCTTGGCGTCAGTGACGCGCACGCGGACGGGAGCCACGGGCGCGTAGTTGGAAGTGACGTTGATCACAGTGTAGTAGGGCGAGCGGGAGATCACCTCCTCGGGGCCACGGTAGTCGCCGAATACGCTCGTGTTCATGAGCATGCCGCGTGAGGCCGGGGCGTTGAACCAGGCCAGGTCCAGTATCGGCTCCGGCTCGCAGGCGCCGAGGAAATGCCACTGACCGTCAGCCCAGGCCTCCACCCAGGCGTGATTGTCGTCGGTGTGTGCCCACCGCGGTGTGTAGACCTGCCGCGCCGGTATGCACATGGCTCTGAGCGCAGCAACTGTGAACGTGGACTCCTCGCCGCAGCGGCCTATGGCCTGGCTAACCGACGATAGCGGCGACGATGTGCGCGCATCGGAGGGCTGATAGGTCACTTTCTCGTGGCACCAGTGGTTGACCTCGAGCACAGCCTCAGTCATGGAGAGACCCTTCACGCGGTCGCGCAGCTCCTCGTAGAAGACCATACGCGAGCTGTCCAGATTCTCATTGTTCACTCTGACGGGGACCACGAAATGACGGAACTCGCGCTCCGGAACACTCTTGCCCCAGGGCATTTCACTGCGGGCGCGGAGCGATGAGCGCACGTTGCTCTCGTAGAAGTCGCGGCTGTGCATCGCCTTGTCAGGCAGAGGCATTGCGGAGTAGAGGAAGTCGGTGTAAGCGCGGATATCTTCCTGCGAGGGTTCGGCTCCCCGTACCTGCGCGGGGCCGGCTCCCCGGCCGAGCGCGGGGATGAGTAGCAAAGCTATGGTTATTAGAATCTTATGCATGATTCAGTTGTATTTTTCAGTCTGTTTTTATTCTTGAGGGCTCCTGAATGAGAGCGCTTTTCAGAGCCCGGCGAGTATACGGATTGTCTCTTCTATGGCGTCGCGGTCGGCCACCAGACGAGTGTATTCGTCGCGCTGCGGGTCACCCATCTTCACGTCGTCGACGCGGAACTGCATGAGCGAGGCCAAGGGCTTGCGGAAAGAACCGTGCAGCTCCTCCACGCCGGTGCGGCGTGCTATCTCTGCGGCGTTGGCGGGCGATACGCCTCCTCCGGCCATTATACTGACGCCGTGGCGGTCGGCCCGTTCGCGGAAGATCTTAAGCCTCTCAGCTCCCTGGAGGGCCGTGGGGGCGCAGCCGGAGGTCAGTACGCGGTTGAAGCCGTATCCGGCAATCTCACCGAAACGTCCGTCAGCGTCGCTGCAGACGTCGAAGGCGCGGTGGAAAGTGCGGTCCATACCCTCCGATGCGCGGGATATCCTATCCAGGGCTACCGCGTCGGGCTCGCCGCCGGGCCGCAGCGCACCGGTCACTATGCCGTTGGCGCCGAGGGCGCGGGCCTGCTCTATGTCGGCAAGCATCATGTCGACCTCCTCCGGAGTGTAGCAGAAATCTCCGGGGCGCGGACGTATCAGCACATTCACGGGCACGCCACACCGTCCGGCAAGTTCCACAGCGGCGCGAATCAGTCCGGCCGAAGGTGTGAGTCCCCCTTCAGAGAGCGCGGCGCAAAGCTCTATGCGCGAGGCTCCGGCTTCCGCAGCCGCCCGCACACTTTCCATAGAGTCACAGCATATTTCAAGTATCTTTGTCACTTTATCCGGGTGTCATTCAGTTAATTATTGGATCATGGTTTCGTCTGTAGCTCGATGATGAAGGCCGGGTTGGAAACACTCGGATCGGAGGCGCGGTAGGGCAGACTTATCACTGTCTCGCCGCTTTTGCGGTCGCGGGAGACGGGGAGCTTCTGTCGCGAAGAGAACTCCACGGCGCTCCTGACCTTGCACCGGAGCGGCAACCGCAACTCGCCTCCGGCTTTCTCCGGGAAGAGGAAAACGAACAGACGGTCCCCCTTGCGGGTGGTGGCTCCCCAGGGCTGAGGCGAAATGTCGCCGGCCTGAGTGCCGTAGATCGTCTCACCGTTGGCCCGGAGCCAGGCGCCTATCTCTTTGAGGCGGTCGAGCGAGACGGCGGGCAGCTGTCCGTCGGGTTGCGGGCCTATGTTGAGAAGCAGGTTCGCACCCATGCCGGAGCAGCGCATCAGCAGTCGTATGAGCTCTTTCGACGATTTATAGTCGGTGTCGCGCACCTTGTAGCCCCACATGCCGTTCATGGTCTGGCAGGTCTCGAGGGGCACGGCGTCGGCCATCTGTTGTGTGCTGTATCCGGCTGTGTTCTCGCCGGGCACATCGCGCTCGAAGATCTGTATGTCCTCGCCCTCCTTGAGGTCCTCGTGGTGATTGTTGGCCACCATGCAGCCCGGCTGCAGACGGTGGATGAGGTCGTATTGGCCGCTCAGCTGCCAGTCGAACGGCACGGAGTCCTGATCGTGGTCCCAGTATCCGTCGAACCAGATGGCGCGGATAGGACCGTAGTTTGTCAGCAGCTCGGTGAGCTGGCGGTTCATGAAGCCGTAGTAGGCGGTCCAGTCGGCTTTTGTGGAGTCGCGCCGAGTCTCGTGGCCGGTTCGGCCCATGGGGTAGTCGGTCCTGTGCCAGTCGAGTTGCGAATAATATAGATGCAACTTGATCCCCTGACGCTGACACTCGTCGGAGAGTTCGCGAAGGATATCGCGGCGGAACGGAGTGCCGTCCACTATGTTATAATCGGACTCGGCGGTGCGGAACATTGAGAAGCCGTCGTGGTGGCGGGTGGTGAAAGTGATGTAACGGGCACCGGAGTCCTTTATGGCGTCGATCCATTCGCGGGCGCTGAAGTCGATGGGATAGAAGGCGCGGGCGGCTTTGGAGTATTCGTCGTCGCGCACTCCGTAGTTGAGGAACCATTCGCCCTGGGCGAAGAGCGAGTAGATACCCCAGTGGATGAAGATGCCGAAGCGGTCTGAGGCAAACTCCTTCTGTGACTGCCGCACCTGCGGCGAGGGTGTGTAATCGGCGCGCGCGGTGCCGCACGCTATGGCCAGAAGAAGCGAGATGATGATGGTTTTCAGTTTCATGGTGTGGATTGTAGGATTGTCTTGTTGAATCAGGAGTGAGTGGAGAGGAGTGAGTGGTGAGGAGGAGTGAGGCGTATAGTCTACAAAGGTAGCAATAATTTCCGAGGTATGCAATAGGGGCGTGTGCGGCGGCAGAGGCGGTCCGGGGCTTGCCTGGGTGGAAAATAATTTGTAACTTTGTAGAAAATTTCGGAGGGTAGTGTAAGGCCTTCCGCTTACGCAAATGTTTGTCGTTCAGCAGTTAGCGACGGCTGATAGTAATAAATTATTTATCGAAAATCATCACATGGATTGGTTGATTGAACTGCTCAAGCCGGGTAATATATCGCTTCCGTCTACGGTTCTGCTGTATTCGTTCGTGATTTTTGCCGGCATCTATCTGGGCAAAATCAAATTCTTCGGAGTCTCTCTGGGTGTGACTTTCGTGCTCTTTGTGGGCATCCTCATGGGGCATTTCAAGTACACCGTGCAGCCCGACACGCTTCATTTCCTGCGTGAGTTCGGTCTGATTCTGTTCATCTTTTCTATCGGTATCCAGGTGGGTCCCAGCTTCTTTTCCTCGTTCAAGGAGGGCGGCATAAGGCTCAACCTGCTTGCGCTTCTCGGCATCGGCCTCAATGTGGCCGTGATGCTCGCCATCTTCTTAATCCAGGGCGGTTACGACGGGACCACGGGTATACAGGAGATGGTAGGCGTGATGAGCGGTGCCGTCACCAACACCCCGGGCCTCGGTGCCGCGCAGCAGACTGTGCTTCAGGTGACTCAGGACCAGACGGCGGCTTACGATGTGAGCCAGCAGATGTCGATGGGATATGCGGCCGCTTATCCGCTCGGCGTGGTCGGCATCATAGTGACCATGCTTCTGGTCAAGAGCATCTTCAAGGTCAATGTGGCCGAAGAGATCAAGTCGGTCGAAGACGACGCCAACAACTCGCAGCTCAAGCCTCACATAGTGACCTTCCACATAACCAACGACCTGATCCACGGCCTCACCATCAAGAAACTCCACGACCTGATCAGCTGCAACTTCGTGATCTCGCGTGTGGAGCGCAAGGACGGCACTCTCGTGATACCCAAAGACGACACAGAGCTGCTCTGCGACGATATCGTCCTGATAGTGATTTCGGAGCAGGACGAGGAGACTTTCCGCCGCTTCCTGGGCGAGATAATAGAGCGCGAATGGGAGATGGAGCAGGGCCCTGTGGTCTCGCGCCGTATCGTGGTGACCAAGTCGGAATACAATGGCAAGAAGCTTGGCGAGATGCGTCTGCGCATGGGCTACAAGCTCAACGTCACCCGCGTGAACCGTGCCGGTATGGACCTTCTGGCCACATCGAACCTGCGCCTGCAGATGGGCGACCGACTCACGGTCGTGGGCCGTCTCGATGATATCAACCGACTCGCCAACCGACTCGGCAACTCACTAAAACGTCTCAACGAGCCTAACCTGATCACGATGTTCATAGGTATATTCCTGGGTATCATCGTGGGCAGTCTGCCGCTCAAATTCCCCGGTATGTCGGTGCCTATGAAGCTCGGACTGGCCGGCGGTCCCCTCGTGGTGGCTATCCTCATCGGCGCCTACGGTCCTAAGTTCCATCTTGTCACCTACACCTCTTCGGCCGCCAACCTCATGCTGCGTGAGATCGGTATCTGCCTCTTCCTCGCCTCCGTCGGCATAGCGGCCGGCGCGAACTTCGTCGAGACGGTGTTCACACCCAAAGGCGCCACATGGGTACTCTACGGTTTCCTCATCACGGTGATTCCGCTTATTGTGGTCGGCATCGTGGCCCGCGGCAAATATAAGATCAACTACCTCTCCATCATGGGTCTGATAAGCGGCAGCTACACCGACCCACCCGCACTGGCCTACGCCAACAAGATAGCCAACAACGACGCTCCGGCCGTGGCTTACTCCACAGTCTACCCGCTCACCATGTTCATGCGAGTGATCGTGGCCCAGATCCTCATCCTCTGCTTCTGCGCGTAAACGCGAAGTGCCCCCCTGACTGCCCCGGACGCGCCTCTTGAAGCTATGGAAAAGCTGTGGCGGAGAGGCACCGGGAAAGGCTTAGTTGTTAAAAAACGTTAAAAGAGAAGAGAATTGCAGAAATTTTTCTGTAATTGAAGAATATTTACTATTTTTGAGCGCTCGCTTGGAGGGGGAGGTTCTTCCCTTGCAGGCGGGCGTCCATAAAAAAACACAACCCCGGGGCCCGGTCCGTCAGGCTCAGCGCTTAAGGCAGAAGGCCGCAAGGCAGCCCAAGCGCCCGCAAGGCAGAAGGCCGGTCAGGCAAGGAACCCGGATAATAGTCTAATTAGCTTAACAACCTCAAATCGAACCATAAGCTATGGCAAAAAAAATTCAAGTCAGAGACCTTACTCTGCGTGACGGCCAGCAGTCACTGTTTGCAACCCGTTTGAAACAGGAAAATGTCGACAAGCTGTTGCCGCTGTATAAGGACGCCCGTTTCTACATCATGGAAGTATGGGGCGGTGCAGTACCCGACTCTGTGATGCGCTACCTGGGCGAAAGCCCCTGGGACCGCCTCAGAGAGTGCTCCAAGGCCATGAAAGGCATCTCCCTTCTGTCGGCTCTCTCACGCGGCCGCAACCTGTTCGGCTACGTTCCTTATCCCGACTACGTGCTCGAAGGCTTCTACAAAGAGGCTATCAAGAACGGTCTGAATGTGATGCGTATCTTCGACGCCCTCAACGACCTCGACAACATCCGCGAATCAGTGCGCCTCATCAACGAGCTCGGCGGCATCTCGGATACAGCCGTCTGCTATACCGTTGACCCCAAAGGCACCAAGGAAGAAGAGAAGATCTTCACCGACGAATATTTCGTGGAGAAAGCCAAAGCGATGGAGGCCCTCGGCGCAAAGATGATCACCCTCAAGGATATGGCCGGTCTGGTGAACCCCGCCCGCATCTACACCCTCATGCCCAAGCTCAAAGAAGCCCTCAAGGTGCCTGTGGATTTCCACACTCACTGCACACCCGGCTACGGCCTGGCATCAGTGCTCACAGCTATCATCCAGGGTGTCGACATCATCGACACAAATATCTGGTGGTTCGGCGGCGGCTCCGCTGCTCCCGCTATAGAGCTTATCTGGATTTTCTGCCAGAAACTCGGTGTGGAACTCGAAGTCAACATGGACGCTGTGGCAAAGATCCGCAAGGAGCTGGTCAACGCCCGCAAGGCCCTCAGCGACTTCGACCTCAACAAGAACAACTGGCCCAAGGACTTCGACGAGGCTTACAAGGCTATGCCCGCTGAGATCGACGCCGAGTTCGACAAGGCTATCGAATATGCCAAGGAGTGCAAAGAGGCCGAGCTTCTCGAGGCTTGCCACAAGATCGAGGCTTACTTCGGCTTCCCGAAACCGAACGAGATCGTGAAGAATGCCGAGGTTCCCGGCGGTATGTACTCCAACATGGTGGCCAACCTCCGTGCCCTCAACGCCGAGGACGTGCTCGAAGAGGCTATGGCTCTCATCCCGAAGGTACGCCGCGACGCAGGTCTGGTGCCCCTCGTTACCCCGACAAGCCAGATCGTAGGCTCGCAGGCTGTGGCTCTCGCTCTCGACCGCCGCAACGGCAAGCCCGACTATTCCAATAAGAACAACCAGTTCATCGGCCTCGTGAAGGGCGAATACGGCAAGACTCCTGTCGCTGTGGATCCCAAGTTCCGCGAGCAGATCACCGGCAGCCCCGAAGAGAAGCCTTACGATGTGAGCACATACCGCAAGCCGGCCAACCCAGAGTTCGAGGGCGCTCCTCTGGCTAAGAACGACGAGGAATACCTGCTCCTGCAGCTCCTCCCCGCTGTGGCTACCAACTACCTCAAGAGTGTGCGCAAAGCCGAGAAGGCTGCCGCCGCTCCCGCTCCCGAAGTGAAGAAGGAGAAGAAAGAGGATATCGTGATCACAGGCACTGTCGAGGTGGCTCCCATGGGCGGCAAGGTCCTCGAAGTGAAGTGCAAACCGGGCGACAAACTCGAGCCGGGCGACGTCTACATGGTCTATGAGGCTATGAAGATGGAGAACGATCTCGAGGCTGAAGAGGGCGGTATCGTTAAGCGTGTCCTCGTGGACGAGGGCGACACAATCGCCACAGACCAGCCGCTCGTAGAGTACGAGTAAAAAACTAACGGCCTTCGGGCCGCAGCAATATATACTACCAGAACGTCCCGGGTGCTTCACGCATCCCGGGACGCTTCGCTTTTGCATGGTAGCGGAGCGGGGAAATAGGGGCAGGAGGCGCTTTTTGCGCGGGGCGGTGGCAATAAACGCGCGTTAAGGGCGTTTTAACATTAGTGAGCCTCCGCCGTGTCCGCACTCTTGCGCACCGGCTTTCGGAGGGATGATTTACCCTTTATATTTCTACAAAGGAAAAATGAACAAGAAAATTCTTATGGCAGGCGCAGTGGCCGGATGCATG
>SFOK01000071.1 GCA_004552395.1 Bacteroidales bacterium
ACGAGAACAACAATCTCGTGGTGACAATCTACAAGCTCGCATCCGGCAAGTGGGAAGCAGTTCAGACCACCAAGATACCCGTGGTGAAAGCATCGGATGTCGACGGCGAGATTTACACATATTACTCAGTCGGCAATCTGCGTTACGACCAGGACGTGAATTTCGGCGATTATCTGCCCGATCCCGATCAGGCAGCCATCACCGTCAACCGACAGGTCTATACGCTTGCCGATGACGATAACTACATAAACTCGTTCACAGTCTACGACAATCTGGGCGAGGAGCTCCTTCCGCTCGCCGACAAGTGCAGCGGTTTCACACTGCTTTCCGATGTTCCCGGTCTGGATCCCGAGGTACTCTTCGTATATTTCGACGGCACTGATTACCGTCTGAGTTTCACAGACCTTTATACCGGCGACGAGCAGTTCCATTTAGCCCAGACAGTCAACGGCTTCAATATCAACACCAATCTCGACCGTGTGCCTTCAGGCGACAGCGCCAAGTATGCCGTGTCTGTTTCGACAGCCGACTATGACGAAGATCAGAATGTGATACACAGCATCCTCTGGCTTGACGACCAAGGTCACTACATTGGGCGCGACAAGCTCAACCTCGGCAAAGGCGTTCACCTCGCGCAGGTCTATATGAATCAGGCTGCACTCTCGCCGTATCTCTACAACACCGACGACAGCCGCGAATACATGGTACTCGTGAAACGCGGCAACGATTACAACTCCGTGCTCGCCGAGGAGTTCTGTGTGGTAAGCGCAAAGTCAGGTGTCTTCTTCCAGCTCGGCGAAGATGCAGAGAAGGGCGCCATCATGAATATAGCCAACGTGAACCTTGCCACCAACCCCCAGATAGCAGTAGTCTACCGCGACGATGATTTCAAATACAGCATAGATTTCTACGACCTGCCCATGAGTGTGTTTGCAGGCGGCGAGGGAACGGCAGAGAATCCCTATCAGATAGCTTCGGCCGGCGACCTTCAGCAGATGCAGAAATTCCCCAAAGCCAACTATGTGCTAACCAAAGATATCGACGCATCCGATTATTACTTCACTCCGATCAAGGATTTCTCCGGCAAGCTCGACGGCAAAGGCCACACAGTGGGCAATCTTACAGTGAAGAGCTCGGGTTCGACCGCCGGTATCTTCGGCTCAATGTCGAATGCCGAGGTCCGCAACCTCGATCTCGTGAACGTGAAATTCATGCTCTCGTCAGACTGCGACAAAGCAGCCGTAGTTGCAGCCGACATGTCGAACTCCGTAATCGACAACGTTCACGTATACAACATCAGCCTTTCCAACACAGATTTTGCCGGTGTATTCGGCGCGATCGCAGGTCAGGCATCCTTCAAGTCCAAGATAAACAACTGCTCAGGCGCCAACATTGAGGCAATTCTTCCGCAGAGTTCACTGGGCGGAATCGCAGCCGACATCCTAACAGGCGTACAGATCACAGGCTGCTCATTCAGTGGCACCCTCACAGGTTCGAGCCCTGTGGGCGGTATCGCCGGCTCCTCTCTTACAGGCGATGAGCTTATCGAAGACTGCCATGTGGATGCAGCGCTTACAGCAGAGAACGTGATCGGCGGTGTGATAGGCTACAGCAACCGTTCCACAGTGAACCGCTGCTATGTGGAAGGCACCGTTGAAGCAACCAAGGCCAACCGCTGGGAGGATGTAGGTCCGTGCGCCGGCGGTATCGTAGGCGAGCTTGAAGGCGACTTCGGCAACACACCCGACGGAGGTGGCGAGCGTGTGGCGACCCAAGGTGTGGTACGCAACAATTATGTGGCCCTCACATCTCTGAAAGGCTTCACATCGCAAGGCGCAGGCTCATTTGCAGAGCAGCGCACAACCATGCACCGTATCGTGGGCCGCTCCAAGATCAACCACGAGGCTGATCCGGCTATCGTGATAGAGGCCGAGCGCTCCATCGCCGACAATTATGTGGTGCCCACACTGGCCCGCATCGACAGCAATGTGGCCGAGTCAGCCACATCGACCGAAGGCGAAGCAGCCGAAGCCTCACGCAATTTCTTCGAGACAACACTGGGCTTCCAGTTCGGCGACGACAAAAACTGGAGCGACTATTCAGAGGCTGATCCCTACCTGAACCACGAACAGGCAATCTTCTTCTACCCCGAGACACTCAATCCCGAGGAAGGCTCCACATTCACCGCAGAGCTCGTGATAGTGAGCCGCAGCGAGCTGAATGCCGACGAACTTATCGAAGGCTTCTCATGCGAGTCGACCGACGAGGCTGTGGCAATGCCCACAGGCAAGTTCTCACTCGAGGGGAACCGACTCCTCATCGAGTTCGAATGCAACAAGATAGGCACAGCCGAAGTGACAGCTTATCTGCTCGGTTCGCAGGCCAAATTCACCGTTGACTCCAAGGCAGCAGGCGTAGGCACCGTCACCGATACTCAGGCTGAGTTCGGATATAAGAACAGTATCCTCAGTGCCGAAGGCTGCACCATAGACATCTACACAACAGCCGGTACACGTCTTGCAAGCGCTCAGAGCCAGCTCAGCACCAAGGATCTGCAGAACGGTATCTACATAGCCGTGGCAACCGACGCCAAGGGTGTACGCACCGTGAAGAAGATACTTGTGAAGTAACCGCATACCAATCCCGGAGATTCAGCGCCGGGAGAGAGAACATACTCTATCGGAGGAGACAAGTCAGCGAAGGCTTGTCTCCTTCTGCATTTTTTCAGCTACTCCGCAGAGAAGCTATTTACATTGCTATACGGAGGAGCGATTTGTCGCCGTATCGATCCCGGCCTGGCAAAGATTTACGGCGCGGGATTTCCGATGTTTGCCGGAGTTTTGTAACTTTGCGATGCAAACCGACAGAATTCAGAGCAAGAAACGATATGAGCAGTATCTGCATAATAGGGCAGGGCAATGTAGCCACGCATCTGTGTGTGGCCTTCTCCTGCACTGACAACGAAGTGATTCAGGTAAACTCGCGCACACTGGAGGACTTGCCCACCGATGCCGACGCGTACATAATATCCGTGAGCGACAGCGCCATAGCGGAAGTAGCTTCACGGCTCCCGCAGGGGCTGCGCGGCGTTGTGGCGCATACGTCGGGAAGCACACCCGCCGACGTGCTGCAGCCCTATTCAGGGCGTTACGGTGTGCTGTATCCGCTCATGACCTTCTCACGCGATGCAGATATAGATTACTCCGCCATACCGTTCTTCACCGAAGGCTCCGACGAGCCGGCTGCGGAAGTGCTGTCCTCGTTAGCCCGGGAGCTGTCCGAGCATGTCTACCCCATGGACTCCGCGCAGCGCAAGAAGATGCATATCGCATCAGTGTTCGCCTGCAACTTTGCCAATCACCTTTGGGACATCGCTTACGGACTCCTGAAGGAGGAGGGTGTACCGTTCCGCCATATGATGCCACTGATCGAGGCCACGTTCCGCAAACTGCAGTACATGACTCCCCGGCGCGGGCAGACCGGTCCGGCCGTTCGCGGCGACCGACGGGTCGTGGAGAGCCATATCCAGGCACTTGCCGACCGGCCCGAGCTCGCAGAGATATACCGGATGCTTTCCGAGAGCATAGCTTCGGCAGCCACACATCCCGAAGATTCAAAAGAAACAGATTCAGAATGAGTGCCATAGACTACGATTTGAAGAAAATACGCGGCATAGCGTTCGATGTCGACGGTGTCCTTTCGCCCTCGACCATACCTTGTTCGCCCGCAGGAGAGCCCCTGCGAATGGTCAACATAAAAGATGGCTATGCCATACAGCACGCCGTGAAACGCGGCTACAAACTCGCAATCATAACCGGAGGAACCACCAAAGCGATGCAGGTACGCTACGAAGGACTCGGCATGACCGATATCTTTCAGGGCGCGGCGCATAAGCTCGTCGTGCTCGAGCGGTGGATGGCCTCCCGCGACCTAAAACCCGAGGAGGTGGCCTATATGGGCGACGATATACCCGACCTCACCTGCCTGCGCCATGTGGGTCTGCCCGTCTGCCCCGCCGATGCCGTGTGGGAAGTGAAAGAGGCGTGCCGCTATATTTCCAAAGCCAACGGCGGCTACGGCTGTGCCCGCGACCTGATAGAGCAGGTGATGAAGGCCCGCGGCGACTGGATGGATGCCGCCGACGCTTTCGGATGGTGATTCCGTTTTTTACGAAAACATACTGAAATACAGCTGATAAACACGCAAAACTTGAAGCAACACTTCAACAGCAGAAATCATGCTTGACAATCTTAATAAATATCATATAATCCTGGCGAGCAAGTCGCCGCGCCGCCGCGAGCTGCTCGCACAACTCTGCATACCGTTTGAGGTCCGGGAAGCGGATGTGAAGGAAGTCTATCCCGACACACTCGAGGTCCACGAGATAGCGCCCTTCCTTTCGCAGCTTAAAGGTGACGCCTTCCGCAAGGAGATGCATCCCGGCGACCTGGTGATAAGCGCCGACACGCTCGTGATATGCGACGGAGAGGCGATAGGGAAACCCCGCGACAAAGAGGATGCCAAGCGTATGCTCTCCTTCCTGTCAGGTAAAGTGCACGAGGTAGTATCGGGCGTATCCATCACCACGGCCGAGCGCCGCGAGACCTTCTCGGTGACCACGCGTGTGAAGTTCGGAAGCCTTAGCCCCGAAGAGATAGACTGGTATGTTGAGCGATTTTCACCGCTCGACAAAGCCGGGGCATACGGCATACAGGAATGGATCGGTGCCGTGGCCGTGGAATTCATAGAAGGGAGCTTCTACAATGTGATGGGCTTGCCCGTGCATCAGCTCTATAAGGTACTAAAGCGTTTTTGAGGTAATAAAGCCCCGAAAGATGCGTTATTAAAGAGTGAAGATCAGAATTTACATATCGCTTCTATCCGCAATACTGCTCGCATCGCTGCCGCTTATGGCAGACAATGTGAAGATTGCGGGTAAGGTGACCAATACGGACAATGAGCCCGTGGAGTTCGCTACCGTGATGGTGGCGAAGACAGCCATAGGCACCACCACCGACCTCAAAGGCGACTACCGTCTCACTGTGCCCCAGTCCGACACCATCTCCATAAAGGTGCGCTGCATCGGCTACCGCGATGTGACGCAACGACTTATCGACCCGAAAGGGGAGATCACCCTCAACATACGTCTACCTTACGACGAACAGACCCTCGAGGCTGTGGAGGTTATCGGCTATCAGCCCAACATGACCGGCATGCAGCAGATCAGCCGCGAGTCGCTCAAGGTCAGTCCCGATGCTTCGGGCGGATCCGTGGAAGCGCTTCTCACCACTATGGCCGGCGTGAACTCCTCGAACGAGATGAGCTCGCAGTATTCCGTGCGTGGCGGCTCATTCGACGAGAACTCCGTCTATATAAACGGCACAGAGATTTACCGTCCGCAGCTTATGCGTTCCGGACAGCAAGAGGGCCTGTCAATCATCAACCCCGACCTTGTGGGTAATATCCGTTTTTCGACGGGAGGCTTCCCGGCCCGCTATTCCGACAAGATGTCGTCAGTTCTCGACATCACCTACCGCGAACCCGAATCGTTCGAAGCCGGCATCACAGGCTCACTCATGGGCGCTTCCGGATATCTGGGCATGAATACCGGCAAGTTCTCCATGATCCACGGAGCGAGGTTCAAGAAGAACAATTCGCTGCTGTCGTCACTGGAGACAAAAGGCGAGTATGATCCCCAGTACTTCGATTATCAGACAAATATCAAATATAAGCCCACAGACCGCTGGACATTCTCGTTTCTTGGCAACGTCTCGCTGAACGATTATAATTTCAAGCCGACCGACCGCGAGACAAGTTTCGGCACATCGACTGACACAAAGAATTTCAAGGTCTATTTCGACGGACACGAGAAAGACAAGTTCCAGACCTATCTGGGCTCCCTGCAGGTCAATTACCGGCACAACAACGCCACCTCCTTCTCTTTGGGCGCTTCGGGCTTCCTCACCAACGAGTATGTGAGCTACGATATCTCCGGCGAATACTGGCTCGATCAGGCCGGCACGTCGGGCGACAACGGAGTGGGCGGTGAGCTCGGTGTGGGCAAGTACATGGAGCACTCCCGCAACCGCCTGAAAGCATCGGTGATACAGCTGCTTTTCAACGGCACGACAGTGGCCGGAAGGAATCATATCAGCTTCGGCGCCACATATCAGATCGAGAATTTCTATGACCGCACGCGCGAATGGGAGTGGCGCGATTCGGCAGGCTATTCGCTGCCCACGCAGCCCGACGGTGTGCATCTGATCTATAACCTCGCTTCGCGCCAGGACCTCACCACTCACCGCGCCGCGCTCTGGGTAGAGGATGCCATCTACTTCAACAACGACGGCGGACTCTTCTCCATCAACCTGGGTCTGCGCGGTTCATACTGGGACTTCAACAAGGAGTTTCTGATCTCTCCCCGCGTCAACTTCAGCTGGACGCCGCAGAACGCCCGTAACTGGACCTTCAAGGCAGCGGCAGGTATGTATTATCAGTCGCCGTTCTACAAAGAGTTCCGCCAGGCAATCACCGATGATCTGGGCAACGGTATCGTGGAGCTGAACAAAGGTATAAAATCTCCGCGGAGTATTCAGGTGCTATTAGGCGCTGACTACAGTTTCAACGCCATGAACAGGCCGTTCAAGCTCTCCATGGAGGCGTACTATAAGAACCTCTCCAACCTTATCAGCTACGAATACGACAATCTGAAAGTGGCTTATTCGGGCGTCAACGATTCCAAAGGATTCATCTACGGACTCGACATGAAGTTTTACGGGCAGTTCGTGCCCGGCTCCGATTCCTGGATCAGTTTCTCGCTAATGAAGACACAGCAGACGCTCGCCGGTGTGAAATGTCCGCTGCCCAGCGACCAGCGCTACGCCTTCAGTCTCTTCTTCAACGATTACTTCCCACGTTTCCCGAAGCTTAAATTCTCGCTGCGCGGTATCTTCTCCGACGGTCTCACCATGGTAGCCCCGCGCATCCCGCGCAATGTGAGCTGGTTCCGCGCTCCGGCATACAAACGTGTCGACATAGGCCTGAGCTATCAGATCGTTGGCGCACCCGACGAGGAGAGGCGCACATCCGGATTCCTGAGCCATTTCAGGAATGTCTCAGTGGGATTGGATGTGTTCAACCTCTTCGATATATCCAACGTGAGCAGTTACTATTGGGTCACCGACGTGAACGGCATACAATATGCCGTGCCGAATTACCTCACCAGACGTCAGTTTAACGTGCGTCTCACCCTGGAATTCTAAAGAAATATATGTTATTGAGCAGCAATGGCTCTGCTCATTACATTTTTATTACAGGAAAGTGCTGATGTTTTTAAAAATTTCAGTAATTTTGTGAGAAGTTTCGGGAGAGCTTTCAGTCAGCGTCTCTCCGTATTCTCCAAGTTATCCTGATATATATCTGTTAATCTAAAAATCAAAACAATATTATGAGCAAGCCTTATGTACTCGGTATCGATATAGGTGGCACCAACACTGTGTTCGGTATCGTCGACGCTCGCGGTCAGGTAGTGGCCAGCGATTCAATCAAAACACGCAAACACAATAAATTCGAAGACTATATCGCAGAGCTTCACGACGGTATCGCCCGCCTGCTTCGCGCCAACGAGGCCGAAGATAAAATACAGGGCATCGGCATCGGAGCGCCCAATGCCAACTATTACACCGGCACCATCGACAACAACGTGAATCTCCCCTGGTCGGCGCCCAACCTTCCGCTCGCCGACGCTGTGAGCCGTTCCTTCGGCGGTATACCTGTGGCTGTCACCAACGACGCCAACGCAGCCGCTATCGGTGAGATGACCTACGGCGCAGCACGCGGCATGAGAGACTTCATCATGATCACACTCGGTACGGGTGTGGGTTCCGGTATCGTAATAAACGGTCAGATGGTCTATGGCCACGACGGCTTCGCCGGAGAGCTCGGCCATGTGATAGTGAAGCGCAACAACGGACGTGCCTGCGGTTGCGGCCGCACAGGCTGCCTCGAGGCTTACGCTTCAGCTACGGGTGTGGCCCGCACGGCACGCGAGTTCCTCGAAGTACGTTCGGATCCCTCCACACTCCGCGATCTCGATATCGAAACCATCACATCCAAAGATGTATACGATGCAGCTGTAGCCGGCGATAAGCTTGCAAAAGAGATATTCGAATATACAGGCAAGATTCTCGGCGAGGCATTTGCCGATTTCATTGCTTTCTCAAGCCCTCAGGCCATAGTGCTTTTCGGAGGTCTGGCAAAATCGGGCGACCTTCTCCTGAAGCCCATCCGCGAGTCGATGGAAGCAAGCGTGATGCCTATCTTCAAAGGAAAGACAAAGATTATTCTTTCCGAACTCAAAGAGAGCGACGCCGCCGTGCTCGGTGCTTCGGCACTCGGCTGGGAAGCAAAGACAAGAGCGGAATTGACCCCCGATACATCGGTGGTGGCTGCTTCGGCCGCACCAGTGGCTCCGGCTGTCAACCCCACAGTAGCCGAGGCCAAGTAAAGCCGCACTGACATAAGCCACAATACAGAAACCGGGACATGGCTACTCACCGCCGATGCCCCGGTTTTCTATATTCATTGTTCAGTAAAATCGTTTCCTTGCGCTGAAAAACACCTTTCTCGCCGCGAAACATCCCTTGTAAGGCGGGAGGCCAACCAGCGCCGGAACAGCGCTCTGCGCAAATGTATAAGCGCAACACAGCGGCCCTGAGCAGGGGTATAAGCGCAACACAGGGGCTCTGAAAGCTTTTCAGCCCTCGTCGCCCCTGCTCCGCTTATGCAAATATATGTCTATTGGCTGGCTGCGGCTCGCGAACCGGCGCTCGCTTGGTTGCGAATCGGCTTAGCTGTCCCGCGCAGCTGCACAGCCGTTTACAGCTCCTCAGGCGTGATGACTAACTCCTCTATCTTGTTGTCGATAGGGATGCGGAATTTCAGGCCGGTCTTGAACTGCTTCATGATTTGCTTCATCATCTCGCCCTCCTCCTGATTTTCCGTCAGACCGGAAAGCATCATAGCTTTGAGCATGGCCTCGCGCTCTTTGCCGGCAAAAAGGGAGAGTACGTTGTATTCTTCGCTGGGTTTCATGGTGAAGACGAGGTTAGTGCCGTCGTACTCCACTTTTTCCAGATCAGGATCATTCTTCAGCTCAGCGTTGATTACCTGAGCTATCTGAGCCATCTCCTCGGAGTAGGCCTGTGCGGGAACCGTTGTGGCGAACATGGCGCATATGGCTATGCCGATGCCGATAAATAATTTTTTCATAGATGTGAAAAATTAGTAGTTTGTATTGA